>JBIIRI010000083.1:0-16129 GCA_044341625.1 Roseomonas sp. | reverse complement strand
GGCGTCGAATGACGACCCGGTGGTGCTGGAGCGCATGGCCTTCCCGGTGCCGGTCATCGACATCTCCGTCGAGCCGAAGACCAAGGAAGGCGTCGAGAAGATGACGCTCGGCCTGCAGAAGCTGGCGGGCGAGGATCCCTCGCTGCGGCTCCGCACGGATCAGGAGAGCGGCCAGACCATCCTCTCGGGCATGGGCGAGCTGCATCTCGAGATCATCATCGACCGCCTGAAGCGCGAATACGGCGTGGACGCCAATATCGGCGCCCCGCAGGTCGCCTACCGCGAGACGATCACCAAGGCGCACACCGAAATCTACACCCACAAGAAGCAGTCGGGTGGCTCGGGCCAGTACGCCGAAGTGAAGGTGGTGTTCGAACCTAAGGATCGGAACACCGGCATCGAGTTCGTCAACGGCGTCGTCGGCGGCTCGGTGCCGCGCGAATACATCCCGGCGGTCGAGAAGGGCATCAAGGTCCAGGCCGATACGGGCGTGCTCGCCGGCTTCCCGACGGTGGACTTCAAGTACAGCCTGGTTGACGGCAAGTACCATGACGTCGACTCGTCCGCGCTGGCGTTCGAAATCGCGGCGAAGGCCTGCTTCCGCGAAGGCATGAAGAAGGCCGGCCCAGTGATCCTGGAGCCGATCATGGATGTGGAAGTCACGACGCCGTCCGACCATGTCGGCGACGTGGTGGGCGACCTCAACCGCCGCCGCGGCGTGATCCAGAGCCAGGACATGGCCGGCACCTCGGTCATCGTCCGCGCGCATGTGCCGCTGAAGGAGATGTTCGGCTACATCTCGAACCTCCGCGGCATGACGAAGGGCCGCGCGAGCTTCTCGATGCAGTTCCACCACTATGATCCGGTGCCGCGCAACGTCGCGGACGAGATCATGAAGAAGAGCGCGTAACAGCGCCTTCCCAGTCCGGGTTACGCGAACGGCGCGGGGGGCAACCTCCGCGCCGTTTTCTGTTTCGGCGCGGTCAGTCCCCGCCGCGCATTCCTCGCAGCGCGGCCCGCAGCGCGACAGCGCGCATCTCCTCGACATCCGACACCTGCTGCGCGCCGGCTTGGCCGGGCCGCATCGGTTCCGTCATCAGCGTCTGACGCTTGCCCTGGGGGCGGCGTTCGAAGGCGGCAATGCTGTCATAGACGCAGATCGCCTGGGTGGAGGCGGTGAAGTCCGTGATCGGCACGGCGCCGCGCGTGTGCGGCGCGTGCAGCTCGTCCAGCTTCTCCTTGACGAATTCCATGAAGCTGCCGGCCGCGCGCAGCCCGCCCCCGTATTCGGGCCAGTAGCAGGTATGCAGGTCCTCCACGAAGTAGAGGCCGTTCGGCTTCACCCGGTGGTAGAGCAGGTCGAAGGTGCTGCGTAGGTGGCGCATCTGGTGGCTGCCATCGTCGAGGACGATGTCGATGTCCGGATACTTCTCCAGCACGGCGGCGATCAGCTTCGGATCGTCCTGGCTGCCGATGAAGACCTCGATACCGTCTGCCTCATGCGCCTTGCAGGCCGGGTTGATGTCGATGCCGACCAGTCGCGCGCCGGGGCCGAGATACTCCTTCCACATCGCCAGCGAACCGCCGCCGAATACCCCGATCTCCAGCATCACCGGCGCCTTCCCGCGGAAGCGCCCGAGGTGCCGTTCGTAGATGTCGAAGTAGTGCAGCCACTTGTCGAGCAGCTTGTGGCTGTTGTTCAGGAAGTAGCGATGGAGGAAGCTGTCGTCGTGCATGCCTGTCCGCATCCGAATGGGCGGAACGTTCGCATGACGAAAGGGCGGGCGCAATCGCGCGCCGCCTGGTGTCGATCAGCGCTTCAGGAAATGCGTCGCCAGCGCGCTGAGCACGACCGTGCCGTCGCGTTCCCGCGCGACCAGGTAGCGCAGCTTGGCGATGCCCATCTCCGGCTTCGAGCGGCTAGGCCGCACTTCCTCCACCACCAGGCGGAGCGTCACGGGCTCATCCGGGTCGAGCGGCGCGGGCCAGGCCACTTCGACACCGCTTGCGCCGAGATTCACCTCCGCCAGCAGGCCGCTTCGCAGCAGATGGCCGAGGGTGGCGGAGAAGGTGTGGACGCCGCTCGCGACCAGCCGGCCGAAGATCGATCCCTTCGCCGCCTCGTCATCCAGATGGAAGGGCTGGGGATCGAATTTCCGGGCGAAATCCAGCACCTCCTCCCGCGGCAGGGTGAAGCGGCCGAGGTCGAATTCCATGCCGGGGGCGAGGTCGTCGAGCGAGCGGACCGGGATCACGGCGGTCATCTTACGCCGCCACCCGGCGCCGTGCCGGGCGGAAGGCCCGGATCAGCATCACCGCCCAGATCAGCACCGTCGCGACGCCGAGCGCCCCCGCGATGGGGCGCGCGAAGAAGGCCACCACCGATCCATCCGCCTTGATCATGTTCTGCACGAAGGTCTGTTCCAGCATCTCGCCCAGCACGAGGCCGAGGATGAGCGGCGCGACCGGTATGCCGTGCTGTTCCAGGAACCAGCCGAACAGGCCGAGTGCCAGCATGATCGTGACGCCATAGAGGCTGTTGGTCATCGCGAAGCTGCCCACGATGCAGAACAGCAGGATCACCGGCAGCAGGATGTTGGGCGGCGTGCGTAGCATCTGCCGCGCGCTCTTGATCGCGGCCCAGCCGAGCGGGAGCATGATCAGGTTGGCCAGGATGAAGATCAGGAACACCGCATAGATCAGCTGCGGGTTCTCGGTGAACACCGTCGGGCCCGGGTTCATGCCCTTCATGTAGAGCACGCCGATGACGATGGCCGTGATGGAATCACCGGGGATCCCGAAGACCAGCGCCGGGATCCAGGCCCCGCCGAGGGCGGAATTGTTGGCCGAGGTGCTGTCCACGATGCCCTCGACATGCCCGGTGCCGAATTTCTCGGGCTCCTTCGAGAAGCGCTTCGACACGGCGTAGCTGATCCAGGCCGCGATATCGGCGCCCGCGCCGGGCAGGGCGCCGATCACGGTGCCGATCGCGCTGCCGCGGAGGAAGTTGAACCAGTAGCGCCGCCAGATGGCGCCCAGCCCGCGGAACATGTTGCCGACCTGCTGGACTACCACCCGCCCCGCATCCCGCACCGTGACGGCGTTGCGGAGCAATTCGCTGACGGCGAAGACGCCGATCATCGTGGCGACGAAGTTCACGCCCTGCATCAACTCCACCTCACCGAAGGTGAAGCGGGGGAAGCCGGCGGATGGATCGATGCCCACGGTCGCCAGCAGCAGCCCGATGAACAGCGACAGGAAGCCCTTCACCGGATCGGCATTGGTCAGGAACACCGCGCAGGTCAGGCCGAGGCAGGCGAGCCAGAAATACTCGAAGGAGGAGAAGTTGATCGCGACCTCGGCCAGGGCCGGGGCCAGCGCGATCAGCACCGCGACCCCGATCAGCCCGCCCGCGACCGAGAAGACCAGGTTCACCCCCATATTGAGGTTCAGCTGGCCCTTCTTGGTCATCTCATAGGATTCGTCGGCATAGGCGGCGGAGGCCGGCGTGCCCGGCATCCGCAGCATCGCCGCCGGGATGTCGCCCGCGAAGATCGCCATCGCGGTTGCCGTCACGATCGCGCCCAGCGCGGGGACGGGCGGCATGAAGAAGGTGACCGGTACCAGCAGTGCGGTCGCCATCGTCGCGGTCAGGCCGGGCATGGCGCCGACAAACATCCCGAAGACCGCCGAGACGGCGATCACCGCGAGCACGAAGGGATCGAAGACCAGCCCGAAGGCCTGGATCAGCGCGTCCATAGCGAAGGCCTTTCGGAAGCCGGTGGCCTCACAGGAACGGGTCCATCAGGCCGCGCGGCAGCGGCACGCGCATCAGCCCCGCGAAGAACCAGTGCACCACCAGCGTCACCCCCGCCGCGACCGGCAAGGCCACCACCGCCCGCGCCCGGAACCACAGGAACAGGGCGACCAGAAGCGCGAAGGCGGTCGGGATGAAGCCGAGCCGGTCGGAGGCCAGGATGTAGAACAGCACCGCGCCGGGCACCGCCAGGAAGGACAGCACCCGCGCCGGGTCGCGCACCCAGCCTTCGAACTCCACCAGCCTTCCGCGAGCCCGCAGGCCGCGCAGCACCAGCATCGCGCCGCAGACGGCGATGCCGACGGCCAGGATGCGCGGGAACAGGTTCGGGCCGTAATCCTGGCCCATGAAGCGCGGGAAGAAGGTGGTCAGCCACCACACCCAGCCCGCGAAGGCCAGCAGGATGGCGCCGAGCACCGCGTCGTTCAGCCGCATGCCCGGCGCCCCCCTGTCCTGTACTGGCCTCAGCCGCGCGCCAGGCCGGCGCCGCGCATCGCCTCGCCCATGGCGCGGTCGCCATCGGCCATGAAGGACGCGAATTGCGTCGCATCGCCCCACACCGTGCCGAAGCCGCGGGATGCCATGAATTCCTGGAACTCGCGGTTGTCATAGGCGCGCTTCAGCGCCGCACCCAGCGTGTTGGCGATCTCGGCCGGCAGGTTGCGCGGGGCGGCGATGCCGCGCCAGGCGCCGACGGAGTAGTTGATGTTCAGCGTCTCGTTCAGCGTCGGCACTTGCGCGAACATCGGGTTGCGGGCCGGCGCCATGATGGCGAGCGCGCGGGCGCGGCCCGCATCGATCATCGCGCGGGCTTCCGGGATCGAGCAGGTGACGATATCGACGCCGCCCGCCGCCAGTTCCTGCATCGCCGGCGCCGCGCCGTTGGAGGGCACCCAGCGCACATGGTCGCCACGCAGCCCCATCGCTTGCAGCCAGCCGACCAGCGCCAGGTGCCAGATGCCGCCCTGGCCGGTGCCGGACGCGCGGAAGGTGCCGGCGGGACGCGACCTGATCGCTTCGGCCAGCGCCCTGATGTCGGCAAAGGGCGAGTTCTGCGCGACCGTCACGCCTGGCGGGTCCGAGTTCATCAGCGCGAGCGGCGTGTAGCTGGTCGGGCGCAGATCGGTCAGGCCCTGCCAGTGCATCATGGTGATCTCAACCGTGATCATCCCGATCGTGTAGCCATCCGGCGCCGCTGTCGCGATCGCGCTGTGGCCGACCACGCCCGAGCCGCCGGTGCGGTTCACCACATTCACCGGCTGGCCGAGGTCGCGTTCCAGCAGGCTGCCCACGATGCGCGCCGTGGCGTCCGTGCCGCCGCCAGCCCCCCAGGGGACCACCATCTGGATGGGCCGGTTCGGATAGCGGGCCTGCGACAGCGCGGGCCGCGTGAGCGTCGCGCCGGCGGCGACGAGGCCTGATGCCGCGAGCAGCGTACGACGGTTCAGCATGGTCATCGGTTTCCTCTCCCTTGCGCGACGGGTCGTCCCGTTGCGATTGGGGATGAGGCTAGGCCGCAAAACGGGTGTGCATCAAGCGCTGGGCGGCAGGCCTGCCGTGCGCACCACCAGCACCTCGCCCTCCGTGCCTTCTATGACGACGGCATCGCCATAGCCCGGCATGGGCGAGCCGGCGGCGGGTCGCGCGAGCCGGTCGCGGCCGCCGACACGGACCAGAACCTGCCCGCCCTGCCGGCCGACGACGAGCGCCTGCGACGCGGCCGGGCGCTGCGGCGCCACCGAATCGGGCGCTTCGCGGTTGCGGAAAAACAGCCAGCCGGCCGCGACGATGCCGATGAAGACGACGATCGCCGCCCCCGCGCCGGCGACCGCCGCGCCCGCCAGCGCATTCGCGGTGGCTAGGACCAGGATGACCGGACCCATGCGGTTCATGACTGGGCGCCCTCGCGATTCGCGCCCCGCGACCTCCGGGCGTGCCTCGCCCGAAGCTGGGCGGGCTCGCTTGGGGCAGGCAGCGTGTTGGCGGAGGAATCGCGCATGGTGCGGCGGAGCGTAGCGCGGAACGGCCCCCCGCCGCACTGATTCCGTACCGGCCAGCGGCGCTCAGCGCAGGTCGTTGTCCCGGACGGAGGGCGCGCCCTTGTGGTCGGTGCGCGAGGCCAAGGCCTTGTCGAGCACCCGCCGCGCCTTGTCGAGCGCGCCATCCAGTGCCAGGGCGATGGTCGCGGCATGATGGGTGACGGAGACCGGCTGGTGGCTGGCGGGCCGCGCCTCGATCATGCAGCGCTTGTCGGCGGCCCCGCCCTTGGCGGCGTTTACATCGCCAAGGTGCACTTCGACCCGCGTCAGATGGGGCGCGAAGCGGTCGAGGCCAGCGGCGACCATGGCTTCGACACGTTGCGACAGATTGTCGCCGCCAACGGCATCGTGGGTGTTCACTTGGATCTGCATCCGGCCCCAACGCGCGCGGCGGGGCGCGGGTTCACATCATCCCCATGGTCCGCGGCAGCCACAGCGCAATGCCGGGGAAGACGATCACGAGGCCGAGCGCCACCACCATCGCCAGCACCATCCAGGTGACCCAGGGGATGGTCGATTCCATCGACACGCCCGCGATCCGGCAGGAGACCATGAGGTTCACCGCCATCGGCGGCGTGAACTGCCCGATGGCGATCTTCATCGTCAGGATCACGCCGAACCAGGTCAGGTCCCATTGGAAGGCGTGCGCGATGGGGATCAGCACCGGCAGCAGGATCAGGAAGATCGAGATGCCGTCCAGGAACATGCCGACGAAGACCAGCGCCACCACCAGCAGCGCGAGCGTGCCGTATTCGCCAAGCCCCAACCCCACGATCCAGGCCGCGACCGGCTGCACGATGCCGAGTG
This sequence comes from Roseomonas sp., assembly GCA_044341625.1. Lineage (GTDB taxonomy): Bacteria > Pseudomonadota > Alphaproteobacteria > Acetobacterales > Acetobacteraceae > Falsiroseomonas. The sequence continues at coordinate 9,466 of JBIIRI010000083.1, read as the reverse complement.
TCGAGGTGGACCAGGCGAAGACGCTGGCCAGCGCCACCACGATCAGGATGACGGCAGAGATCTCGCCGGCCTCGACCAGCATCTCATAGACGTCGCGCAGCGTGAGCGTGCGGTAGATCACGAAGCCGACGAACAGCCCGTAGAAGACGGCCATCACGGCTGCCTCCGTCGGCGTGAAGGCGCCGATCCGCATGCCGCCCAGGATGACGACCGGTGCCAGCAGCCCCCAGATCGCTTCCCGAAAAGTCTGCCAGACGCGCAAGCGTTCCTCGCGCCGCGCCTTGCCGCCGAAATCGTTGATGAAGGACAGCGCGACGACGGCGGTGATGATGGCAAGCCCCGCCAGGATGCCGGGGAACATCCCCGCCATGAAGATCGCGGGCACGGAAACGCCGGGCACCAGCACCGCATAGATGATGAAGGCGATGGAGGGCGGGATCAGGATGTCGGTCGCCGCCGCCGCGCCCACCGTCGCGGCGATGAAGGGGCGCGGATAGCCGTCCTTCTCCATGCTGCGCGTGACCACCTGGCCGACGGCGGCAGACGTCGCCGGCCCCGATCCGCTGATGCCACCGATCACCATCGCCACCAGGACGGAGACGGACGCCAGCGCCCCGCGCCCCGCGCCGACCAGCGCGGTCGCGAAGCGCACCAGCCGCAGCGCAACGCCCGTGCGGTCGAAGACGGATCCCACCAGGACGAACATCGGGATGGCGATCAGCGGGTATTTCGCGATGCCCGCATAGACATTGGTCGGCATCGCCAGGATGGACTGGTCCGCCATCACGATCGCCAGCGCCCCCGCCAGCCCGAGGCAGACGCCGATCGGCACGCCGCCGACCATCATCACGAGGAAGGCGAGGAACAGCACCGCCGCGATCATGGCGCGTCAGCCTTCCTTCCCGCGCGCGAGGCGGATGAAGCGCCCGACCGCGCGCAGCACCACCACGGCCGAGAGCAGCGGCAGCCAGCCCGTGTACCACCAGTTCGGATTGCCAAGCCCGTTCGACAGCACCTCGAAGCGGTATTCGTCATAGGCCAGGCGATAGCCGTACCAGACCAGGATGCCGAAGCAGACCATGGTCAGCGCCAGCCCCGCCAACTCCGCGACGCGCTGGGCGGCCGGGGGCATCTTCTCGGGGAAGTAGCCGATGCGGATATGCCGGCCCGTCGCGGTCGCGATGGCGGTGCCCAGCAGCGCCACGATCACCATCAGCACCACCGAGTATTCCTCGGTGAAGGCGATGGAGATGTTGGTCAGGTAGCGCGAGACGACATTGGCGGCGGTGATGAGCGCGATGGCGCCCATCGCCGCCGCCAGCAGCACTTCCTCGATCCGCAGCGGGATGCGGGTCCGGGGGCCAGGGCGCGGCCCCGCCGGATCGAGGTCGGCGGACATGGCTGGGCTTACGCCCGCGCGCCGCGCACGGCCGCTTCCGCGCGCCGCACCAGATCCGCGCCCACCGTGTTCGCCCATTTGTCGTAGACCGGGCGCGTCACGCGGGCGAAGGCGGCCTTTTCCTCGGCCGAAAGCGTCGTCACCGTCACGTTGCGCCGTGCCAGTTCCTCAAGGCTCGCGCGGTTGCCGTCCACGCCGATGCCCGCGCGGCTCGCCGCGATCTGCGCCCGCGCGGCGTCGCGGGCGCATTCGATGATCAGCGTGCGGTCGGCGGCGTTGAAGCTGTCCATCACCTGCTTCGCCACCACGAAGGCGCCGGCATCGGCCACGTAGTTCCACACCGTCAGGTGCCGCTGCGCCAGCGTGTCCATGCGGAAGCCGAGGAACAGGTTGATCGGGTTCTCCTGCCCATCCACCGCGCCGGTGGACAGTGCGGGCTGGAGGTCGGCAAACGACATCTGCAGCGGGTTGGCGCCCATCGCGGTGAAGATCTCGCTGAAGATCGCCCCCGCCGCAAAGCGGATCTTGAGCCCGCGCATATCCTCAGGCGTCCGGATGGCGCGGCGGGAATTGGAGATCTCGCGGAAGCCGTTCTCGCCCCAGGCCACGGGCACCACCTCGCGCGCCGTCAGGGTGCGGAACAGCTCCTCCCCGATCGGGCCGTTGATGATGGCGTCGAAGCCGCGATGGTCGTTCAGCAGCCAGGGCAGCGAGAACAGGTTCATCTCCCGGATCTGGGGGGAGATGTTGATGGTGGAGAAGACCGCGAAATCCACCACGCCCTGGCGCATCGCCACCAGCTCGCGCGTCTGGTCGCCGCCCACCAGCTGGCTGCCCGGATAGACCTTCAGGTTGATCCGCCCGCCGGAGCGCTGCGTCACCAGATCCGCCCATTGGAAGGCACCTTCCGACAGCGGGATCGGCCGGTTGCCGACGACCGAGAGCTTGTATTCGGGGCGGTATTGCTGCTGCGCGCGCACCCGCTGCGGGATGGCGAGCGTGCCGAGGCCGGCGGTGGCGAGCAGCGCCGTACGGCGCGTGATGCGGGACGTCATGCGTCTTGGCTCCCTATGCGCCGCCCGCTTGGCCGGGCGGCTCGATTGACGCGCAGCATGACGGCCCGCGCGCCGCCGGGGAAGGGGGGTGTCAGCGCGCGCCGCGCGCCTCGTCATGGCCGCCCTGGCCGGTCAGCCGGGCCCAGGACTGGTAGCGCGAGCTGGCGGGCAGGGTGCCGTCCAGGATCAGGCGGCGCCATTCGGCGCAGGCCTCCACGAAATAGGGCACGGAGCCCGGAAACATCGCGAGGCTGATCGCTTCCGCCATCTCGTCTTCCGGCACGCCATCGGCATAGGCCGCTTCCAGGTGCCAGCCGAAGGGGCGCCAGCGTGCGCGGCAGACCTGCACGGCAAGCCCCGCCAGATGCACCAGCCGGATCGGGGCGTCGGGCGCGACGCGCCGCAGCGCGTCCAGGTAGGCGCCGCGCGGGTCGAAGGGGGCGAGCTGCCGCGCCCAGTCCCGGGCCGCGAAGTCGAAGGCCGCTGCCCCCATCGCCAGCGCCGCCGCGGCGAAGGCCGCGCCCAGGCCGGCATCGGTGCCCCCGGCGGCGCGGAACTTCGCGATGTGGTGCGTCGCGACCCGCTCATCCGTCGCGGCCAGCACCGCCAGCCAGACGAATTCCCGGTCGTGATGCGACAACACCCGGTCATCCAGCGCGAGCGCGGTATAGGCCGCGTCATAGCCCGCCAGCAGCTTCGGGAAGGCCAGCGCCATCAGGCCATGATGCGCCAGCAGGTAGCCCCGCTTGGCGCGTACCTCGGCCAGCCGCGCTTCCAGCGCCTCCGTCGTCTCGTCAGCGGTGCTCATTCGGCCTTGATGTCCGCCGCGCGGGCGATCTCGGCCCAGCGGGGCACTTCGCTCGCCACCAGGGCGGCGTAGTCCTGCGGGGTCATGCGGTTCGGCGCGGCGCCGAGCAGCGCCAGCCGTTCCGTCGTCTCCTGCGCGTTCAGCCCGGCCACCAGCGCCTGGTTCAGCCGCAGCGCGACTTCGGGCGGCATGCCGGCGGGGCCGGACAGGCCGAACCAGTTGGAGGCGACCAGCGTCGGGAAGCCGAGCTCGGCGACGCTCGGCACATCCGGCCAGCGCGTCGCGCGGTCCGGCGTCGTCACGGCCAGCAGCCGCAGGCGGTCGTTGTTGCCGATATCGGGGACGGCGGCGATCAGCCCCTCCACCTGCCCGCCGATGACATCGGCGACGGCCGGCGCGCTGCCGCGATACGGGACATGGGTGATGTCCGCACCCGCCGCGCGCTTCAGCAATTCGAGCTTCACATGGGAGGAGGTGCCGACACCGGTCGAGCCGAAGCGCACCGCCCCCGCCTGGGCGCGGGCCCGGGTCAGCAGCTCGGCCAGGGTCCGGAAGGGCGAAGCGGCGGAGACCGCGATGGCGCTCGGCACGGCGGCGATCAGCCCGACATGGGTGAAGTCCCGCACGCTGTCATAGGTGATGTTGCGGTTCACCGCCGGCCCGATGGCCTGGCTCGCGATGTTCGACAGGACCAGGGTGGTGCCGTCGGCCGGGCTACGGGCCACGGCTTCCGAGCCCACCGCCCCGCCGGCGCCGGCGCGGTTCTCGACCACGACGGGCTGGCCGAGGCGGGTTTCCATCTCGCGCGCCGCGATGCGGCCGAGCAGGTCGGCGGTGCCGCCGGGGGGGAAGGGGACGACCAGGCGGATCGGGCGCGCTGCGGGCGCCTGGGCCAGGGCGGGCGCGGCGAGGGGGGCGAACAGCAGGGCAGGCAGCAGCGTGCGGCGTTGCATGGGACGTCTCCGAAGGCGTTCGCGCCACCCTGCCCAAGGCGCGGCACCGGGTCCAGCCGGGCAACCTTGGGCGAAGTGGGAATGGAGTTTTGCCAGGATCGGCTGCAGGAGATGGAACTGCCAAGATCAGACTAAAATACAGCAAGAATTGCTTAATTTCGATTGCGTGGGAGAATTCGGTTCGACATACTCTCTTTGTCCCGAACGCCTCCCGAGGCCATGACCCATATTCGCCCGCACCCCGCGCTGCAGACGATGCTGGCCTCCATCGCGGAGGGCGCGCGCCGTCCGCTCGCGGATCGCCCCGCCGCCGTGGCCGCCGCTATCGCGGCCTTCCTGCCAAGGCCCGAACTGCTGGAGGGGTTGGAGCTTCCCTGTTGCCCGGATCGCTACATCCGCCATCTGCTGCATGCCGACCCAGATTGCGGCTATGCGGTGGTGGCGCTGGTCTGGCGGCCGGGGCAGATGTCGCCCGTCCACGCGCATCGCACCTGGTGCGCCTTCGGGGTCCATCAGGGCGTGTTGACGGAGACCTTCTACGAAGCCGGCGACCCGCCGGTGCCGCGCGCGACGCGGCTGCTGGCGCCCGGCGGGACCGGCAGCGGTCCGGCCGATCCGGGGCAGATCCACCGTCTGGCGAACCTTTCCTGCCGCAGCGCCATTTCCATCCATTGCTATGGCGTGGCCTTTGAGCGCTTCGGCGCGGATGTGAACCTGGTTCTCAGCGACTGAGCGTGCCAACCCCTGCTTGCGGGGCAGGGTCACGCGGGCGGGCGTTCGCGCCCGCATCCGATCTGATCTAGCCTCGCCCGGTGAGTCAGACCCGCGACGTTTCCATCGGCCTCGCCTTCGGGCTCGCCGCCGCCTTCGCCTGGGGGGCGCAGGCCGTGGTCGCGCGGAGTGGCACGGTGGCGGGCTACACGCCGCTCGACCTCGCGGCGCTGCGCTACATCGCGGCGGGGCTGGTGCTGGCGCCCTTCGCGTGGCGGGCGCGGCAGGCCCTGGCCGCCATTGGCCTGAAGCGGCTGGTCGTCATCGCCATCGCCGGCGGGGCGGGGAATGCGCTGCTGTTTTCCTGGGGGCTGGTGCATGCGCCGGCCAGCCATGGCGGCACCATCGCGCCGATCACGGCAGCGATCATGGGCGCGGTGCTGGGCATTCCGCTGCTTCGCGAATGGCCGACGCGGGGGCGGGTGGTTGCCATAGGCGTCATCGTCCTCGGCGTGGCGCTGATCGGCTGGGATGGCATCGGCGGCGAACATCCGGGTGCCTGGCGGGGCGACCTGATCCTGCTCTGCGCGGGGACGAGCTGGGCGGCCTTTACCCTGCTGCTGCGGCGCTGGCGGGTGCCGGCGCTGGCGGGGAATGCGGCGGTCTGTTGTCTGTCGGCGCTGATGTTGGTGCCGGTCTGGCTGATGCTCGGCATGGGATCGGTGCCGGGGCAGCCGATCGGGATGACGCTGTTGCAGATGGTCGCGCAGGGGCTGATCGCCTCGGCGCTCGCGACCACGCTCTATGCCAGGGCCGGGGAGTTGCTGGGGGCGACGCGGACCGCCTGCCTGACGGCGCTGGTGCCGGTCATGGCCGTGATGCTCTCGGTCATCGTGCTGGCCGAGCCGCTGGGCGGCGCGAAGCTGGCTGGCGTGACGCTGGCGGTCGGCGGGATGCTGGTGGCGGTGGTCTTCACCGGCCGAAGGTCGGGCTGAGCCGGGCGGTCCGACCTATTCGGCGGCGGGCAGGTCCGGGCGGGCCCAGCGCGGCATGCCGCAGCCCGTCAGCGCGGCCATGCGATCCCGCGCGAGCAACCTTTCGCGCGTCAGGCGGCGGATCAGCATCTCATCCGGTGTTGCGCGGGCGCGTTCGGCGGTGATCTGCCGTTCGAGATCGGCCTGGCGTTCATCCAGCCGCCCCATCAGGGAATGGCCCAGTGGCGATGCCATCGGGGAAAGGCCCGGCAGGACCGTACGCATCACGCCCTCCTCGTTCCATATCCGTCCCTGCCGGCGCCATCGATCTCCGCCGACGCGGGCAATGACAGGATGGTGGCCCGTGGTCGTGTCGGATTCAAGGCATTTCGCAGAGGCACGCTTTCAGCGACTCGTTGAGTCTCCAAGCGATTCCTTAACCACGCCGTGCGTGTGGGGCGGCTTCGGCGTGGCTCGGGGTGGCGCGCAGCTCCGCCAGCAGGGACCAGACGCGATGCGGGTCCATGCGGGTGTCAGGATCGTTCAGCAGGCGATCGAGTTCAGCCAGCTTCGTCTCGGTCTCGCGCTCGGTCATCTGGCGTTCCCGCGGTCGGTTGGGACAGAAGCAGCCGCCCGCACGGGGCGGCCGCTGCGGATCATGGATCCGGGAACGTGGACACAGCGTGGCGGTTGCGTGCCTTGATCGTGATCAAGGCGAGGAGAGTATGGCGGGCGCCAGGGCGGCGGATTTCGCCGCCGGGTGGGACGGGTTGCGGAAGCGCAGCTCACCCCCCGGTGCCGCGTCCGGCGGCGCGGCGCCGAACAGCTCCATCCGTGTCGAGCAGGTGACCGCGACGACGCGGCGGGCAGAGGGCTCCGTCATCCAGCGCCGTGTCGCGCCTTCCAGTTCCATCCGTTCCCGCAGCGAACGCCATTCGCCACGGTCGAGGTCGTCGAGGAAGATGGCGAGGATGCCGGGATGTTGGCCGGACAGGCGCGCCGCCGCGGCTTCGCCCATGCGGGCGCAGACGGCGCTGGCGATGGTGTTCTCCCGCCCCGCCCGGGCGGCCATGACGAAGACCGAGCCGCTATCGGCGGTCGCGGTCACGGCGAGGTGCGCTTCCTCCCCGAATTGGGCGCGGAGCTGGCCGGGCAGGCCGCGCATCGCCGCCTGGGCGCCGGCCAGCACCAGGGGGTCGAGCTTGAGGACGGCATCGGCGCCGGAATCCTGGCGCTTCTCCTCTGCCAGCAGGGTCGAGATGCGGCGGTGGAGGTCCGCCACCTGTGTATCGGTCGCCATGCCGCCCGGCAGCGTCATCTTCAGCAGGTAGCGGCCCGGATGTGCGGCAAGCCAGGTCTGCAATTCGGGATTGATCCGGTCCACCAGCGCGCACCAATCGCCCCGATGCACCTGGCGGCCTTCCTCGGCGGAGGCTGCTTCGCAGACCACTTCGGCGGTCTCGCCGTCGCGGGTGATGGTCAGGTCCCAGGGGGTTTCCTCGGCGAGGCCGGTGAAGGCAACCGTGAAGCCGCGCGTGCGGTGCAGCGCGGCGGTGCGGAGCATGTGGAACAGCGGGACGAGGGTCGCTTCCCCCGTCAGCCCGGCCTCGATCAGGTCCCGCAGGCGCTTGCGCGGCCCGGCGGGCAGGGTGGCGGCCAGCCGCACGGCTTCGCGCGCGAAGGCGCCGACGCGGCGTTCCGCCGGGCTCGCCTTGGCGAGCGCCGTGGGTTCGGCAAGGCGGCCGAGGACGAGTTCGAGGGCATGGCGCTGCTGCGCCGCGCGACCGGCAAGCGACGCGGCCGCGGTTCGGCGGCCGATCTCGGCAAGGCGGGCCGCCCATCGGCGGTCCCCACAGAGGGCGCGAAAACGCGCAAGGTCGGCCGGATCCGGCCGGTGGTCGGCGAAGGGCATGCGACGACCCATATTGTTGTTGGGGTGTTGGCCCTCCCTAAGCCCCAGCCGGGGCGGGGCGTCAAGCGCGGAACTGGGGATCCGGGAAAGCGCGGGGCGGGCGTCAGGCCCCCGCCTCAGGCCTGCCCGGTGTAGAACAGGGTCACGGTGTGCGTGGCCTCCGCGAACATCAGCCAGCGCTCCACCAGCACGGCGCCGCAGGCGAGCCCTGCCGCCGGCAGCAGGACCAGGGCGGCGAGCGTCCCCGGCAGTGCCAGGGCCAGCACGGCCAGCGCGGTCGCCAGGCCGAATCCCGCCAGCGCGATGCGCCGCAGCTTCACGCGATGCGCGCGGGCGACGCGGAACCCCATCTCCCGCAGCAGCCAGTTCTGCTCGGTGTGCGGCGGATCGAGCGGCCGCGTCGCGCCGATCCGGCCGAGGCCGGTGGCGGTTTCGATGGTGGGGGCGTCGGCGGGCTTCGGCGCGTCGATGCTGTCCCAATAGGCCCGCTTGAGCCCCATCGCGGCCCCGCCGAGCAGGGCGGCTACCATGCCGGCGATCCGCGCATCCCCCCAGAAGGCGGCGAGGGCGGCCAGGATGGCGGCGCCGCAGAAGGCGCCGAAGACCAGGTAGCCCCAGGGGACCATCGGGTGGTGCCACTGCCGCACGGGCTTCAGCGAGGCATAGATCATCCCCGTCGCCCAAGTCGTCGCGACCGCGCCTGCCGCCGCCAGCAGGCCGGCGACAAGCGCCAGCCCCTGGTTGCCGGTGGTCAGCGCCAGCCCGAAAAGCAGCGCCGGGATGTAGGTCGCGACCGCCGCAACACCTTCGCGGGACAGCCAGGAAGACCGCCATTGCGACAGCGCCCGCCAGGCGCGCTCCGGCCGGCCGAGATGCTTCAGGGACGACAGCAGCCCCGCCGTGATCAACAGCAGTGCCAAGGCCAGCGCCATCAGGCCGAAGCCCGGCGCCTGCGGCACCAGCCCGAAGGCGCGCAGCAGGCCGAGCCAGAACAGCAGCCCGTAGCCGGCGCCGGATGCGGTCGTGAAGAAGATGATCGAGGGTGCGGGGTTCATGGGGCTCCGGCGGCTTTGGTCCGGTCGCGCCCCCACCCGGCCGCTGCGCGGCCACCAGCCTGCGGCGCAGCGGCAGTGCCGCTGCCCCCCGCAGCGCGGGAGAGGGAACGGAGGCGCAACCTGCTCCCTCTCCCGCGTAGCGGGGGAGGGTTGGGGTGGGGGCGCGACGGCGCGTGAAGGATGGAGGTGTGCGGCAGCCTCACCGGCTCAACGCCCTGTCCAGCCAGCGCAACAGCGGGTTCTTGATATCCAGCGGCGTCGGCGCCGCTTCCTCCAGGCTGTGCGGCTTCATCGCCGGCTTCTCGCGCGGCGGGAGGTATTTGTTGACGGGGCTGTAGCCCATCTCCGGCATCAGGTCGTAGCCGCCGCGCTGCGCGACGAGCTGGCTCACCTTGCTGTCCGGATCGCCGAGATCGCCGAAGTGGCGCGCGCCGACGGGGCAGGTGATGACGCAGGCCGGCTGGCGCTGCGGCTCGGGGATCGTCTCGTTGTAGATGCGGTCGACGCAGAGGGTGCATTTCTTCATCACCCCCTCATCCTCATCCATCTCCCGCGCACCATAGGGGCAGGCCCAGGCACACAGGCCGCAGCCGATGCAG
>JBIIRI010000201.1:0-5330 GCA_044341625.1 Roseomonas sp. | reverse complement strand
GCTTCGCGCAGCGGCACGGCGCGGAAGCGCAGCGCGGAGATCTCGCCGGGCGGCGCTTCCTCGATGCTCAGAACGCCGGTGCCGGCGACCACGAGGTCGAGGAAGGCCTGATGCAGTTCCAGCGCCAGATTGGACCGGTCCAGATGGCCCTGCAGCGTGTCCGCCACCTCGGCCAGCGTCGCGGCGAGGGCCTGTTCCGCCTCGTCCCTGATCCCGCGCGCCGGGGCCAGCGCGAACCAGCGCGACCAGGGGGGCGCGAGTTCGGCCAGCAGCGAGGCGGCGAGTTGTTCCGCCGCATCGGCCGCGGTCGCATCGAACAGCGGCGCCGCGCCATGCGCGGGCAGTGCATGATCGTAACAGGCCTGCCAGGTGGCTTCGAGCGGGCGGCGGCGTTCGGCGGCGCGGGCGTGGCGCGCCAGGATTTGTTCCGGCTCCATCGGCCTCACTCCCCGAGCAGCGTCTTGCGGGCGGCCGCGGTCGGCAGCGGTGCAAGCACGCCGCGCGCGCTCGTCACGATGGTGCCGCTGAGGCCGCGGCGGGCGCGGGCGGCCGCGGCGCGGCGCGCTTCTGCGGCCTCGGCTTCGGCGGCGGCGGCCGCTTGGGCCTGGGCCTGCGCCACCGCCTGCTGCTGCTCTTGCGGGGATGTCGCGATCTCGACCGGCTTCGGCGCGCTGAACAGGCCACCCATGCGCGGATCCTTCGAAGGGAGGAAACGGAATGCCCCGCCCCCGAAAAGACGAAGGCCCGCCTGGCGATGCCGGGCGGGCCTTCGGAGTGGGGAGGTGGGGAGGAGGAAGCCCAGAGGCGCAATTCGCCCCGTGGCAAAGCGGTGATAGACCCGGGCTCGTGCCGGTGTCAAGAATTATTTCCTAAAATCTGACATGCAGCGTGCCGTGCCGCCCAGCGCGCGGAACAGCCCATAGGGCGTCAGCGCGAAGGGGGCGTCCGGCCCCAGCAGCGCGCGGCACAGCCCGACGCAGCTCAGCGGGCCGAGCGGCGGCAGGTGACGGGCGCGAGGCTCGCCCGGCGCGAAGGGGCCGAGCACCGCCAGCCCGGCGCGGCGGTAGAAATCCGGCAGGTGGAACCCCGCCGGCACCGGCAGCCTGGCCACCAGAAGCCGCCCCGACAGCGGTTCCAGCACCGTCCAGCCCGCGTCGTCCCCGATTGCGGCGAAGCAGTGCCGGAAGCCGGGGCGCAGCAGGCGCAGCCAGGGCTGGTCGGCTTCTCCGCCGAAGACCACCCAGACCTGCTGGCCCGGCCCTTCCGCCGCCAGCCGGCGATGCGACAGCCGCGTCACGCCCGCGCATCCTGGCGCGGCTTGGGGAAGGCGATCACCTCGGCGCCTTCGGGCGGGGGGCTCATGCCGCGCGGCGGACCGCCAACGATGCCCTTCTGCCGCAGGGGGAAGTCGAGCCGTTCCATCGCTTCCCGCCATAGGCGCAGATCGCCGCGTTCCGCCGGGATGCGCGGATTGGGGGCGGTGCCGCGTTCGCCCCAGATCCGCAGGATGCGGGCGTGCTGCAACTCGATCCGCCGCTGGCGGTAGAGCCGGTCGAGGCATTTCACCACGTCGTCCGGCTCGCAGGGGCGGATGGTGCCGCCCCGCCCGGCCGACAGCCGCGCGCCGTCCTGCCGCGCGATCAGGGCGGCCATGGTCCAGAACCAGGCTTCCTCGGCGGTGGCGAAGGGCTCGGCCTTGGCCAGGCTGGCCAGGATGGGGGTGCGGCTGGGGGCGATGGGCATGGGGGTCTTTTCCTCCAAGACAAGAACACAACCAGAACATCGCCAAGCTAGTGGTTTCTACCTATGGTAGCAAGGCAGAAGTTCCTATTGCGTCCCGATTCGAAACCTAGGATGTGATGCCCACACGCGGCAGCGGGGCGAGGCTCGATTCGGGTGGCCTCCGCCCATGCGCGCAGCAGGGGATCGGCAGCGATGCGGCACGAGGATGTCTGGCGGGCGATCGACGCGCTCGCGGCCGAGCATGGGCTTTCGGCATCTGGCCTGGCGCGCAAGGCGGGGCTCGACCCCACGGCCTTCAACCCTTCGAAGCGAACCGGGCCGGATGGCCGTTCACGCTGGCCGTCCACGGAAAGCGTGGCGAAGGTGCTGATGGCGACGGGGACGGGGATCGATGCCTTCGCGTCCCTGGTCAGCGGCGCGCCGGCCTTGCCGCGCGGCCGCGCCGCGCCGGGGCGCCGGATTCCCCTGATCGGGCTGGCGCAGGCGGGCTCGGACGGGTTCTTCGACGATGGCGGCTATCCGGTGGGCGCTGGCTGGGACGAGATCTCTGTCCCCGACGTGCCCGATCCCACCGCCTATGCGCTCGAGATCAGCGGCGACAGCATGGAGCCGGTGTTCCGCGACGGGGATGTGGTGATCGTCAGCCCCTCCGCGCCGGTGCGGCGGGGCGACCGGGTGGTGGTCCGGACCCGGAAGGGGGAGGTGATGGCGAAGGAATTGCTGCGCCAATCGGCCCGGCGCGTCGAACTCGCCAGCCTCAACCCCGCCCATCCGGGCTATTCATTCGGCCTGGACGAGCTGGCCTTCATGCATCGCATCGTCTGGGCCAGCCAATAGGCTGTGGGGGCAGGCCGAGCTAGCGCGACGGCGCGCTGATCGACTCTGCGCCCGGCAGCAGCGCCATCAGCTTCTCGAGGTCCTTCTCCGCCCGGCAGGCCAGGTAGCGCTGCGGCTCCCCGGCCTTGGGCGGCGCCAGGGGAAAGGCGGTCAGGCCGATATCGCCATAGATGCGCAGCAGCGCCGGCGTCACCTGCCAGAAGGCGGGCTCCACGCCCGTGCGTTCGCAGATGTCGCGGAAGCGCCAGATCGCGGAGATGCGGTCGCGCTCCTCCCCCACCGGGTCGCCGATGGCCAGCCAGACGCCGTCACGCTTGACGAAGGCGAGCCCCGCGCGCCCCGCATCGCCGAAGATGGCGCCATCCGCGACCTCGGGCGCGGCGCCGCCGAAGCCGCGCAACCGCGCGCGGACCTCCGACGTCCAGGGCACGGGCCGCTGCTTCACCGGGCGCAGCAGCCGCGCCATGCCGACCAGCAGCAGCACCGCGGCAAGCCCCACCGTGAAGCGCAGGCTGTCCGGCGCGAGGGGGGAGACCACCACCTCCAGCCAGCTGTCGTCTCCCACCTTCCCGCCATAGGACACCAGCGCGAGCAGGATGGCGCAGACGCTGACCACGCCAAGTGCGGCCAGCGTCGCCGGCTGCAGCGGTTCGCGCATCAGCCGCGCGTCGCGGTAGAAGCCGCCGCGCATCGCGCCGACCAGCAGCGCGACCAGCAGGAAGGCACCCCACAGCAAGGCCCCGTCTTCCCGAAGCCAGCAGATCAGCGCGCCGTTCAGCAGCAGCAGGATGCTCATCCCCCAGGCGATCCGCAGCCGCCGCAGCAGCCCATAGGCCATCACCAGCAGCAGCGACCCCACGACGGAGGCCGCGAAATGGGACGCGACGGCGGCCTCATACCCCGCCCAGTCCGGCAGGCCAGACGACCGCGTGGGCAGCGCGCCGAGGAAGATCAGCACCGTGCCGCCGAGCCCGACGAGCCCGGCGATCACCGGCACTTCCAGCGCATCCGCCACGCGCTGTTCCGCCACCAGCTTCGCGAACATGTGCCGACGCTGTGCCACCTCGAAGCCCGCGAACATCAGCCCGGCCAGGAACAGCGGCACGATGTAGTAGTAAAGGCGGAAGACCAGCAGCGCGCCGACCACCTCCGCCTCCGGCATCCAGGGGCGCAGGCCGATCACGATGGCCAGGTCGAACACGCCGATCCCGCCCGGCAGGCTCGCCGCGATGCCGGCGATATAGGCGGCGATGTAGATGCCGAGGAAATGCAGGAAGGTGAGCCCCTCCGCGGCCGGCAGCAGCGCGTAGAAGATCATCGCCGTCACCGCGACATCGACGCTGGCCAGCGTGGTCTGCGCCAGCGCCATGCGGAAGCCGGGCAGGTCCACGCGATGGCCGAACAGCGTCACATGGCTGCGGATGCGCGACATGGTGATGTAGGCAATAACGAGCCCCCACATGCCGAGGCCGACCGCCTGCATGATCCAATGCGGCACATGGTTGCCGAGGCCGGGCAGCACCTCCGGCTCGATCACCAGCACCAGGCCGCCCAGCGCGAAGCCGCCGAGGCCGAAGGTGAGGCTGGTGAAGGCGACCACCTTGGCGATCGCCAGCGGCGGCAGCCCCCAGGCGGCGTAGAAGCGATACCGTACCGCCGCGCCGGACACCGCCGCGAAGCCCAGATTATGCGCCAGCGTATAGGCGCAGAAGGAGGCCAGCGAGGTGCGCGCATAGCTCACCGGATGCCCGGCATAGACGCTGCCAAGCCGGTCGTAGATGGTCAGCACCGCGAAGGCGAGCACGGTCCAGCCCGCCGCGATCCACAGCGTCGTGTTCGGGATCGCATGCAGCGCGGCGCGGATCTGCGCCACCGACAGGTCGCGGAATTCCTGCTGCGCGACATAGATCGCGACCGCCAGCAGGATCAGCCCGAAGACCGTCATGCCATGCCGCTTCAACACGGGCAGCCAGCCCTTCATGCGGTGCGGACCGTCATGTGCCGGCGGGATCGCGGGCGAGCGCGGTCTCGATCAGCCCGATCGTGCCGGCAATGCCGTAGAGCGCGACGAAGCCGCCGAAGCGCGGCCCTTCCGGCTGGCCCAGCAGCACCTGGTAGAGCGCGTTGAACCAGGCGCGGGACACGCCGGGGCGGCCCCCATCCTTGGCGGGCTCCAGGAAGGGTTCGCGCCGGCCCGCATCATAGACCAGGTCCTGGATCGCCTTGGCGCGATCATCCGCCGGCAAGGCTTCCAGCTCCTGCACGCGGTCGCGCAGCATCCCCGCCAGCGCGTGCATCGCCTCGGCCTCCGCCGGCGTCGCGGCGCGGTGCTTCTTCTCCGGCACGACGCGGTCGCGGTAATAGGCGACCGCGCGCTCGATCAGCCGCGCGACCAGCGGGTGGCTGTCCGGCGTGACGCCCGGCGCGTAGCGCTGCAGGAAACCCCACAGCATCTCCGGATTGTCGGCGTTGATGACGCTGGCGAGGTTCAGCAGCATCGTGAACGAAATCGGCGAGCCCGGATCGTTCGTTGCCCCGCCATGGATGTGCCAGGCCGGATTGTCGGGGCTTGGCACCGTGCGCAGACGGTCGAGGTTCTGCACATATTCGTCGGTCGCGCGCGGGATGACGTCGAAGAACAGCCGCTTCGCGCGCTGCGGCTGGTTGTACATGAACTGCGCGAGGCTTTCGGGCGGGGCGTAGTGCAGCCATTCCTCGATCGAAAGGCCGTTGCCCTTCGACTTGCTGAT
>JBIIRI010000082.1:0-16252 GCA_044341625.1 Roseomonas sp. | reverse complement strand
GGTCGCCCGCGATCCAGCGCTCGGCGAAGTTCAGGATCGCCGCGACATCGTGGTTGAGCGGCGGGGCGAGCACCATCAGCGCGAAGGCCGCCGCCGGCGCCAGGGCCAGCAGCCGCAGCACGCGCGTGCGCAGGCCCGGCGGCGCCAGCGTGGCGGCGGCCTGGGGCAGGGGGAGCGCCGCGGCGGCCTGGGCCGCTGGCGGCTCGGCGTCCCCGGGCGCGGGAAGGGGGTGCGGCGGTTTCATCCTGGGCGTGACGGCAACCCCCGTATCCTCGGGGCGCGCGGCGGCGGCGGCAAGGGCAGGGGCGCCAGGGAAAGCGCCGGCAGGGGGCGGAAGGCGGCATGCCTGCCGCGCCCCCGCCGCGTCCCTGCCTTGCCCTTGCCATGGCCGGACGGCACAAGACGCCTGTGGAACGCGCCGAATACGACCTGATGGATGCGGCCGAGGACGGCATGTGGTGGTATCGCGCCGCCCATGCCCGGATCCTCGATGCGCTGCGGGAGCGGCCAGGCCCGGGCGGGAAGCTGCTCGATGCCGGCTGTGGCACGGGCGGGCTGCTGCGGCGGCTGCGCGCCGAGATGCCGGAGCTTGACGCGGTGGGGCTCGATTACCTGGCCGATGCGGCGCGGCGGGCGGCGGCGAAATCGGGCCGGCCGGTGACGGCGGGCGATGCGAATGGCCTGCCCTTCGCCGATGCCAGCTTCGGCGCTGCGATCAGCATCGATGTGATCTGCCACGCCAGCGTCACGCCCGAACGGGCGCTGGCGGAGCTGCATCGCGTGCTGAGGCCCGGCGGGACGCTGGTGCTGAACCTGCCCGCCTATGAATGGATGCGGAGCGCGCATGACGTCCGCGTGCACAATGCCCGCCGCTTCACCCGCGGCGGCGCCGCCAGGCTGCTGGAGGCAGCGGGCTTCGCCGCCATCGATGGGCGCTACTGGAACGGCCTGTTGCTGCCGCTGATGGCGCTGCAGCGGAAGGTGCTCAGCCGCGGGCCGGACGCGCCTTCCGACGTGGCTGAATTCCCGCCCTGGGTCGATGCGGTGCTGCATGGCGTGTCGGACGCCGAACGGCGCCTCGCGCGCCTCGGCCTGAAGGTGCCGGCCGGCGGATCCGTGCTGATGCTGGCGACGCGCCCGTGATGGAGACGCCCAACGTGACCGAGATCCAAGGCCCGCCCCAAGACGCGGTCGGCCTGTCCATCGTGGTGCCGGTCTATCGCGGCGCCGCGACCGTCGGCGCGCTCGTCGCCGCCCTGTCCGCGCTGCGGCCGGAAGGCGGGATCGAGATCGTGCTGGTGAATGATGGCAGCCCCGACAATTCGGGCGATGTCTGCCGCGCCCTGCTGCCGACAGCTACCGTGCCGCTGACCTATATCGAGCACGCGCGCAACTTCGGCGAGCACAATGCAGTGATGACCGGGCTGCGCCATGCGCGCGGGGCCTATGTCATCACGATGGACGACGACCTCCAGAACCCGCCGGAGGAGGTCGTGAAGCTCTACGACCATGCCCGCAAGGGCGGCTGGGACGTGGTCTATACGCGCTACGCCAAGAAGGAACATGAAGGCTGGCGCAACCTCGGCAGCCGCTTCGCCAACGGCGTCGCCGATCTGCTGCTGGACAAGCCGAAGGGCCTCTATTTGTCGTCCTTCCGCTGCATGTCGGCGCTGGCGGTGCGGCAGGTCACCAACTATCGCGGCCCCTACCCGTATGTGGACGGGCTGCTGATGCAGGTGACCCAGCGGCTCGACAGCATCGAGGTGAAGCACCTGCCGCGCGCCGAGGGGCGCAGCAACTACACGCTGAAGCGGCTGGTTCTGCTGTGGCTCAACCTCGCGACCAATTTCTCTGTCCTGCCGCTGCGCCTGGCGATCGTGGCCGGCGTCGCGATGGGCATCCTCGGCATCCTCGGCGCGCTGCTGGTGATCGTGGAGGCGCTGATCGGCGTCACGCCATCCGGCTGGGCGTCGATGATGACGGTGACGCTGCTGATCGCGGGCGTGCAGTTCCTGATCCTCGGCGTGCTCGGCGAATATGTCGGCCGCGCCTTCCTCTCGGCCAACGGCAAGCCGCAGGGCGTGGTGCGGGAAGCGCATGGCCCGGCCGCGCGGGATGCGACCGTCCCGGCCCCGGTGCGGCCGCAGCCCCAGCCGCAGGCCGTCGAATGACCATCGCCTGGATCGTACTGGCCGCCGCGATCGTCACGTCGCTGGTCGGGCAGATCCTGCTGAAGGCGGGCGCCTCGGGCTCGGTCGCGGCCTCGGCCGGGTTCATCGACCAGCTGTTCCGCTGGCAGACCATCATCGGCCTCGGCTGCTATGGCGGCGCGGCGCTCTTGTATATCGTCGCGCTGCGGAAGATCCCGATGAGCATCGCGCTGCCCTGCACCGCCGCGAGCTATGTGGTGATCGCGGTGATCGGCTGGGCCGTCTTCGGCGAGGCGCTCGGCATGCAGAAGATGCTGGCGATCGGCTTGATCAGCCTTGGCGTGGTGCTGCTGGCGACGACGGTCTGAAGCCTGCCTGCGCCCGGCGTCAGCGGCCGGGTAGGTGCTGCGCCAGGAAGCGCGCGGCTTCCTCGAAGGCGCCCGCCTGGCCAAGTTCGTTGTGGCCGGCCAGCGGCGCCTCCCATAGTTGCACCGGCACGCGCGCCGCGGCGGCAAGTTCGCGGCCCATCGTGGGCGGCACCAGCACATCGCGCGAGCCCTGCAGGACCAGTACCGGCGCCTCGACCTGCGGCATCAGCGCCAGGCTGTCGTAGCGGTCCCGCAGCAGCAGGGTCGAGGGCAGCACCGGGTAGTGCTGCCGCGCCAGCGCCAGCAGGCTCGTGTAGGGCGATTCCAGGATCACGGCCGCCAGCGCGCTGGGCTGTTCCGCCGCCAGCCGGATCGCGGGCCCGGTGCCGAGCGATTCGCCCCACAGCACGATCCGCGCCGCCGGCACCCCGGCCTCCTGCAAGCTGCGGAGCCCCGCCCGCGCATCCTCCGCCAGCCCCGCTTCGCTCGGCTGGCCCGGATTGCCGCCATAGCCGCGCCACTGCACGACCAGCGCGCCCCATCCCAACTGTTCGAAGCGCCGCAGCCGATCGGCGCGATAGGCCAGCGATCCGCCATTGCCGTGCAGATAGAGCAGCACCGGCGCATCCGCGCGTCCGGCCGGCAGGCGCCAGGCGAGGATGTCGAGCCCATCCGCCGTTCGCAGCCGCGTCTCCGCCACGCGCTCCAGGCCGAGCAGGGCGGGGGGCGGCGGGGGCGTTGGATCGGGGAAGTAGATCAGCCGGTCCTGGAACGCCCAGAGCGCGGCGCCGAGCCCGCCCAGCGTCACGACAAGACCGAGCGCGGCGCCGAGGATGGGCACGTCACTCCCGGTCTCGCGGCCCTGGCGCCAGCACCTCGCGCTTGCCCACATGGTTCGCGGCGCCGACCACGCCCTGCTTTTCCATCTGCTCGATCAGCTTCGCGGCCTTGTTGTAGCCGATGCCGAGATGGCGCTGCACGAAGCTGGTGCTCGCCTTGCCTTCCCGCGTCACCAGCTCCACCGCCTGGTCGTAGAGCGAGGCTTCGCCATCCGTGTTGCCGCCGAGCATGCCGGCGATTGCGGCGGCGTCGCCATCATCGTCCTCGGTCTCGGTGACTTCTTCGATGTAGGACGGCTCGCCCTGGCTTCGCAGGAAGGCCACGATTTCTTCCACCTCGAGGTCCGAGACGAAGGGGCCGTGCACGCGGCTGATCCGCCCGCCGCCGGCCATGTGCAGCATGTCGCCCTGGCCCAGCAGCTGTTCGGCGCCCTGTTCGCCGAGGATGGTGCGGCTGTCGATCTTCGACGTCACCTGGAAGGAGATGCGCGTCGGGAAATTCGCCTTGATGGTGCCGGTGATGACATCCACCGAAGGCCGCTGGGTGGCCATGATCACATGGATGCCCGCCGCGCGCGCCATCTGCGCCAGGCGCTGCACCGCCGCCTCGATCTCCTTGCCGGCGACGATCATCAGGTCCGCCATCTCGTCGATCACAACGACGATCATGGGCAGGGGTTCGAGGGCGAGCGGCTGGTCCTCGAACAGCGGGCGGTTGGTGTCGGGGTCGAAGCCGACCTGCACGCGGCGCGTCATCACCTCGCCCTTCGCGCGCGCCGCCTGGACCTTGTCGTTATAGCCGCCGATGTTGCGGACGCCGAGCTGGCTCATCGCCTTGTAGCGGCGCTCCATCTCTCGCACCGTCCATTTCAGCGCGCCGATCGCCTTGCGCGGATCGGTCACGACCGGGGCGAGCAGATGCGGGATGCGGTCATAGACCGACAATTCCAGCATCTTCGGGTCGATCATGATGAAGCGGCAGTCGTCGGGGCTGAGGCGATAGAGCAGCGACAGGATCATCGTGTTGATCGCCACCGACTTGCCCGAGCCCGTGGTGCCCGCGATCAGCAGATGCGGCATGCGCGCGAGGTCGGCGATGACCGGCGCGCCGCCGATATCCTTGCCGAGCGCGAGGTTGAGCCGGCCCGGATGCTTCACCCAATCCTCGGCCGCTAGAAGTTCCGAGAGCAGCACCGTCTCTCGCCGCGCATTCGGCAATTCGATGCCGATCACGTTGCGGCCCGGGACGGTGGCGATACGGACGGCGGTCACGCTCATGCTGCGCGCGATGTCGTCGGCCAGCCCGATGACGCGCGCGGATTTCGTCCCCGGCGCCGGTTCCAGCTCATACAGCGTCACGACGGGGCCGGGCCTGATCTCCACGATCCGGCCCCGCACGCCGTAATCCTCGAGCACCGTCTCCAGCATCCGGGCATTGCCCTGCAACGCTTCCTCGCTCGGCCCCGCGACGCGCTTCACCGGCGGGCCGGTGAGCAGGTCGAGCGGGGGGAAGCGCCAGACATTCTCGGCCAGCGGCAGGCTGGTCTGGCGCGCCTCGGCGGCGGCACGCGGCGGGGCGCTGCGTTCGGCCACGCGCGGGGCAGCGGTCTTGCGCGCCGCCGGTGCGGGCGTGGGGGAGGCTTCGTCTGCCTCCGGCGGTGGCTCGCGCGTGACGATCGCCACGCCGAAGGAGGGTTCCTTGCGGAAGGTGGTGGCCGGCGGCGGAGGCTCGCCGGCGGCCGCATCGGCGCGGCGCAGCACCTCGGCCAGCGGCACCGGCGCTTCGCGGCGGCGGCGCAGGGCGCCGGTCATGGCGCGGAACGGCCAGGCAAGGCCGCGCCCGGCCGCGGCCGCACCGCGCGCGAGCAGGCCGGAATGCCGCGCGCCCTCGGTGGCGGCGGAGGAGACATAGCCGGCCCCGGTCGCCGCCGCCCGCCCCGCGCCGGATGCGGCCGCGGCGGCGGCAGAGCCCGCCGCCCGCCCCGCCCGGCGCCAGTCGCCCAAGGAGAGGCCGAGCGCCACGAAGGCCAGCAGCGCGATGATCCCCCACAGGATCACATGCGTCAGAAAGGTGCCGATCGGCCCCAGGATCGATTCCAGCAGCGTCAGCACGCCATCGGCCAGCGGCGGGCCGGCCGCACCCGCGGCGCCCGCCGGGGCGGGCTGCGCCGGCGGCAGCGGCAGCAGGGCCAGCGCGGCGGCCGTCAGCGGCAGCGCGGCCAGCAGGCAGGCGAGGCGGAGGGCGAAGGGCGAGAGCCCGCGATGCGTGGCCAGGCGCCAGGCCCAGGTCATCAGGCAGGCCACCGGCAGCCAGGCGGCGTAGCCCAGCGCCTGCAGGGCCACATCGGCCAGATGCGCGCCGACAGACCCGGCGAGGTTCGTCGTCGCCCGCGCCGTGGCGGTGGACCAGGAGGGATCGGCCGGGTTGTAGCTGGCGAAGGCGACAATCCCGAACAGCCCGGCAGCGACCAGCACCAGCGCCACCAGTTCCGACACGCGCCGGCGGATCGCCGCCTTGACGGCGGGGGAGGCGAAGCGGCGCCCGGCCGCGGCAAGGCGATCGCCCACCGCGCCCGGCCCCGCGCTGCGACCGTCAAAGGCGCGCGACATCGGGTGGTCCATCCTGAAGCACGGTGGCAGTTCTACACCGGAAGTCATTCAGGATGCACGATCTGCTTTCGCGGGGGGTACCCCCCCCGCGTTCGAGCTCAGCGGATCAGGGCGTGGTCTATCCCGTGGATCACGCCGTTGGTGCAGGCGATGTCGCCCTGGACGACCCGGGCGGTGACGCCGCCGGCCGCGTTGATGGTGGCTGCCCTATCCCCGCCGGCCGCCGCGATGCTGAGCGGCGTTCCGGCAAGTGTCGTCAGCTGCACACCCTGGGTGAGGGCCGCGGCCGGGATGCGTCCATTGACGATATGAGCCTGGATCGCCGCCGTTGCGAGCAGGGGATCGGCCGTGCGCCCGCCCCCGGCCGCTTCCCGCGGAAAGAGCCGGTCGACGAGTTGCGGGTTGACCTGGTCGATGGCCGCGTTGGTGGGGGCGAAGATGGTGATGTTCTGCATCATTCGCAGGTCGTTCACCATGTGGCTGTGCGTCACCGCGTTCACCATGCGCGAGTATTCCGGCATCCCGGCCAGGGTGTCGATGCAGTTGCGCTGCTGCGCCAGGGCGGCGCCCGGCAGGGCCAGCGCGGCCGCGAGGCCGGCGGCCAGGGTGAGGCCCGTCAGGGCAGAGGCTTGGCGGTGCATGAGGATCCCTCCTGTCTGGGCTGCCGGCCTTGCCGGGTAGCCTGCGTCGGCGTCCGCGCCGTGGAGGAATAGTATTCCGTATACACAATGGGCGATGCAATCGGGCCGGACCTGCAATCTCCGTGAAGTCGCGCAGCTTTCCGCGATCCGGGGGCGGATGAGGCCCGGCGGGCGCTGTTCAAGCGTCTGTGGTCCGGCTGTCAGTCCAACCGCGGCTTGTCCGTCCGCAGCCGCTTCACGCCGCTGCGGCGTGCCTTGCTGTCCAGGCGGCGTTCCTTCGCGGCGCGGCCTGGCTTGGTGGGCCGGCGCGGCGGCGGCGGGGGGGCCGCGGCGCGCGCGATCAGCTCCATCAGCTTCTCCCGCGCCTCGACGCGGTTGAGTTGCTGGCTGCGATGGCGGCTGGCCTCGATGGTCAGAACGCCCTCGGCGTTCACCTTCCGACCGGCCAGGCGCAGCAGGCGCGCCAGCAGCGCCTCCGGTAATTCGGCGCGTGCCAGGTGCAGGCGCAGCAGCACCGCCGTCTCCACCTTGTTCACATGCTGCCCGCCGGGACCGGAGGCGCGGGTGAACTGCTCCTCCAGCGCGGCTTCGGGGATCTCGGGGATGGCCGGCATGGCGCAGCCCTTACGCGCCCCGGCCGTGCCGGGTCCAGCGCCGCATGCGGTGGCGAGAGGCCGGATGCAGGAAGGGCGCCGGGATCTCTCCCGGCGCCCTGTCCCATTCTGGCCCGGCGGCGCCTTTCGCGCGCCGCCGGGCGGTCAGGCGCAGGCGTCAGCCGATGCGCTCGCCATGCTGGGCGACGTCGAGGCCCTCGCGCTCTTCCTCCTCGGTCACGCGCAGGCCGACGACCACATCCACGATCTTCAGCAGCACCCAGGTGCCGACACCGGTATAGGCCATGGTCAGCAGGATGGACTTGATCTGGATCCAGACCATGCCTGGGTTGCCGTAGAGCAGGCCCGAATAGGCGATCGCGGCCTCGGCATCGTCTGTCTTGTAGAGCATGCCATAGGCGAAGACGCCGGTGAGGATCGCGCCCACGATGCCGCCCAGGCCGTGCACGTAGAACACGTCCAGGCTGTCATCGATGCCGAGCATCTTCTTGAGGCCCGTCGCGCCCCAGAAGCAGATCACGCCCGCCAGCAGGCCGATGGCCAGCGCCGCGCCGGGGAACACCCAGCCCGAGGCCGGCGTGATGGCAACCAGGCCCGCCACCGCGCCGGAGATCAGGCCGAGCACGCTCGGCTTGCCCTTGCTCATCCACTCCGCGAGCATCCAGGCGACCGCACCGGCCGCGCAGGCGATCTGCGTGACCAGCATGGCCATGCCCGCGCGCGCACCCGCGCCGCCGGCCGAGCCCGCGTTGAAGCCGAACCAGCCCACCCACAGCAGCGCCGCGCCGATGACCGCGAGGCCGAGATTGTGCGGCGCCATGTTCTCGGTGCCGTACCCGATGCGCTTGCCGATCACCACCGCCGCGACGAGACCCGCCACGCCGGCATTGATGTGCACCACCGTGCCGCCCGCGAAGTCCAGCGCGCCCCAGGCCCAGATGATGCCGGCCGGGTGCCACACCCAATGCGCGACCGGGCTGTAGATCAGCACCGTCCACAACACGATGAACAGGCAGAGCGCGGAGAACTTCATCCGGTCCGCCACCGCGCCGGTGATCAGCGCCGCGGTGATGATGGCGAAGGTCATCTGGAAGATGACGAACACCGTCTCCGGGATCGTGAAGGCGACCTCGCTGGCCTCGCCCAGGCCAGCGCCCAGCACGAAGGGCTTGTCCCAGGCGATGCCGCTCAGGAACACCTTGGAGAAGTCGCCGAGCCACAGCCCGCCATTGCCGAAGGCCAGCGAGTAGCCGATCACCATCCAGACGATGGAGACGATGGCGCAGATCGCGAAGGACTGCGCCATGGTGGCCAGCACGGACTTCTTCCGCACCATGCCGGCGTAGAACAGCGCAACACCCGGCACCGTCATCATCAGCACCAGCGCGACGCTGGTCAGCATCCAGGCGGTGTCGCCGGTGTCGATCTTGGGTTCATCCCCGGCGAAGGCGACACCCGCCGCCAGCATCGCAGGCATCGCCATCAGCGCGGCGCGCGCAAGCATCCTCATTCCCGTCATCCCTTTTTCTTCGTGTCGAGGATCGCGCGCTTCACAGCGCCGAGTCGTCTGTTTCGCCGGTGCGGATGCGGAGCGCGCGCTCCATGTCCAGCACGAAGATCTTCCCGTCGCCGATCTTGCCGGTGCGCGCCGCACCCGCGATCGCCTCGACCACGGCGTCCACCATCTCGGCGGGCACCGCGACCTCGATCTTCAGCTTCGGAAGGAAGCTCACATGGTATTCGGCACCGCGGTAGATTTCGGTCTGGCCCTTCTGCCGGCCGAACCCCTTCACCTCGGTCACCGTGAGGCCCTGCACGCCGAGCGGGGTGAGCGCATCGCGCACCTCGTCCAACTTGAAGGGCTTGATGATCGCCATCACAAGCTTCATCGCGCCGCTATCCCCTTTTCTGCCTTGGGCGGTATGCGCTTCCCTATCCAAGCGCCGTGCCAAGTGCCGGGAATGCCCTTTGCCGCCGTGCAACAGCGTGGCGCGCGGGACTCACCGCATCGCCACCTGCCTTTCGCGCCTAAATTTTAGGCAATTGCCCGACCCTTGCCGAAACCCATTGGCGCAGCGACCTTTCGCCCATGACGGACCCCGCCCCCCTCGATGTCACCGCCTGCGTCATCGGCGCCGGCCCGGTCGGCGCCACCCTGGCCGCGACGCTGGCCGCCGCCGGCCTGCCCACCGCGGTGGTGGATCGCGCGCCCCTGCCGCCGATGGAGCTGCCGGAATTCGACGGCCGCGCCTATGCGATCGCGTCGACCAGCCAGCGCCTGCTGGCCGCCGCCGGCATCTGGGACCGCCTGCCCAGCACCCCCCAGCCGATCCGCCGGATCCGCGTCGCCGATGGCCGCCCCGGGGAACGCCCTTCCTCCCTCAAGCTCGATTTCGATGCGGAGGAGGTGGCCGAAGGCGCCCCCTTCGGCTGGATGGTCGAGGCCAGGGCGCTGCGCGTCGCGCTCAATGCCTGCCTGCCGGCGCTGCCCAATCTGCACGCCTTCGCCCCAGCCCACGCCACCGTGGCGCGCCACCCCGACCGCGCCGAGATCCGGATCGAGGGCGGTCCCCTGATCCGCGCCAAGCTCGTGATCGGCGCGGAGGGGCGCGAAAGCCCACTTCGCGCCCAGGCCGGCATCGGCGTGACGCGCTGGGATTACGGCCAGGTCGGCATGGTCGGCGCCTTCGCGCATGAGCGCCCGCATGACGGCACAGCGCTTGAGATGTTCCTGCCGAACGGCCCCTTCGCGCAGCTGCCGCTGGCCGCCCCTGGCGGCTTCGGCGCGGCCGGGCTGCCCCACGCTTCCGCCTATGTCTGGTCCGAGCGGACCGCGCTGGCGCGGCGCTTCCTGGCGATGGACGATGCCGCCTTCGGGCGCGAATTGCAGCGGCGGCTCGGCGATCACCTCGGCACGATCCGCCCCATCGGGCGGCGCTGGTCCTATCCGCTTTCGGCGCTCTGGGCCGAGCGCTTCACGGCCGAGCGGCTGGCGCTGGTCGGCGATGCCGCACATGGCATCCATCCCATCGCGGGGCAGGGGCTGAACCTCGGCTTCCGCGACGTCGCCGCCCTGGCCGAGGCGCTGGTGGAGGCGGTGGCCGCCGGCGAGGATCCCGGCAGTGCCGCCGTGCTGGCGCGCTACCAGGCCCGCGCACGGCCCGACGCCATGCTGATGCTGGGCGCGACCCATGTGCTCGAGAAGCTGTTCGGCAATGATTTCGGCCCCGTGCGGGTGGCCCGCCGCCTCGGCATCGCCGCGGTGGACCGTATCCCGGCGCTGAAGCGCGCCTTCGCCGAGCGCGCGATGGGCATGCGGCCCGGGCTCGCCGGGCTGCTGGGCGGGCAGGGCCTGATGAAGCTGGGCTGAGCCCGCCCGGTCGGCGGGGACTCAGGCCTTCTTCAGGTGTTCCTGCAGGCGGGGCATCAGCTCCACCAGATTGCAGGGCCGGTGGCGGCTGTCGAGCTGCCACAGCAGGATGTCGTCCCACGCATCCTTGCAGGCCCCGGTCGAGCCCGGCAAGGCGAACAGATAGGTCCCCCCCGCCACCCCACCGATCGCCCGCGACTGGATCGTGGAGGTGCCGATCTTCTGGTAGCTGAGCATCCGGAACAGCTCGCCGAAGCCGGTGATTTCCTTCTCCAGCACCCGGGCGAAGGCCTCCGGCGTCACATCACGGCCGGTGATGCCGGTGCCGCCGGTGGTGATCACGCAATCGACCTCCGGATCCGCGATCCAGCGGCGCAGGATCGCCTCGATCAGCGCAGCCTCGTCCTTGCAGATCTCCCGCGCGGCCAGGCGGTGGCCGGCCTTGCCGATCCGCTCCGCCAGCGTGTCGCCGCTACGGTCGCTCGCCAGGTCGCGGGTGTCGGACACGGTCAGCACCGCGATGTTCACGGGCAGGAAGCTGCGGCTTTCATCGATCGGCATGGTGGGCTCCTTAGAGCGTGGTCGCCGTAGACTGGAACGGTCGAAGGCGTGAATCACGCGACCGAACAAGAAGCTAGACCATGCTCGGCGCTTCTATCGGCGCCGAGCATGGTCTAGCGTCGGATCGGCCCAGGCGGCATCCATTGCGCCACCTCCTCGACCCCGGCGAAGCGGGGGAACTCGCCGGCCACCAGCGTGTCGAGGCTGGGTGCCGGCAGGCCGAGCCGCGCGGCGTAGATCCAGGAATAGGCCAGCACGCGGTGCACGAAGCTGCGGGTCTCGATCACCGGGATGCTCTCGATGAACAGGAAGGGGTCGCCATCATGGCGCACCGCCGGCTGCCACCGCGCCAGGTTGCCCGGCCCGTTGTTGTAGGCCGCGAGCAGTCGGATCAGGTCGCCGCCCACCTGGTCGTGCCGGGCCAGGTAGTGAAGGTAGCGCTGCCCGACCTCGAGCGAGAAGGACGGGTCGTGCAGCCGCCTTACCCTCGACCCGCGGAGCGAAGCGTCGCCCGTCACGTAGCTGGCAGTGGCCGGCATGATCTGCATCAGCCCCCGCGCCCCGGCTGGGGAGACGGCGCCCGCGTTGAAGTTCGATTCCTGCCGCACCAGCGCGTAGACCAGCGCTGGATCGGTGCGGAAGCCGTGGGAGGGACGGAGCTGCGGCACGGGGAAGCGCGCGAAATCGCGCGGCCGCCCATCCGCGCTCTGCTGCAGGCTGGCGAGCTGGGCGCCGAGGTCGGTCATCCCCGCCGCCGCCGCCACCGCGAGCATCGCGCGCATCACACCCGGATTGCCCTGCACCCGTGGCCAGAGCGCGCGGAGTTCGGCCTCCGCCCTGTCCTGCTGGCCGATCTGCACCAAAGCGAGGGCCCGCCAGCCGGCCGCGGTTTCAGCGACCGCCGCGGCCTCGCTCTCCCCGGCCAGCTCGTTCTCGAAGGCGAAGCCGAATGGCAGGCCGAGGGTGCGCCGCGCGACCAGCCCGTAGAAGGTCCGCTGTTCCTGCCCGGCCTGCATCATCCAGGGCACATAGAGATACGGGCGGCGCGCCCGCACGGCCGCGCGCGCGGTCCAGAACGCCGCCGCCGAGCGCGTGGCGGGGGAGGCGATCTCGGCCCGCGCCGCGGTTTCGAACAGCTCGAAGGCCAGCTCGTGCCGCTCCAGCCGCCAGGCGGCGAGGCCGGCGATGAAGGCGGGGAAGGCCGATTGCGGCATCGCGCGCGATGCCTCCGTGCCGATCCGCAGCGCGTCCTCGTCGCGGCCCAGCTGGAACATGATTTGCGCCACCTCGCCACGCAGCAGGGCGGCATAGGCGGGCTGTGGCCGGGCGCGCGCGATCGTGGCCAGGGCAGCCCCGGCATTGCCATCGCGGGCGCGGTCGCGCACCGCGCGGTCGAGCGCGGCGTTGCGGATCACCGGGCGGCTCTGCGGCTCGCGCTCCTCCGGCACCACATCCGTATTGTCGTCTAGCGCGTCCTGCGCGGGCGCAGGCGGCAGCGCCGCGCCGGGCGGGGCCCTGCGGACGAGCATGGCATGGATCACCGCCGCATCCGGGTGGTCGCCATGTTCCGCCAGCCAGCCGATCATCTCGGCGGTGGTGGGCTCATGGCCACGGAGCCAGCGGTCGGCCAGCACATGGCCGAGCAGGCGACGGTCATCGAGCCGTTCGACCTCGCGCGACGCCGCCGTGATCTCACCCCGCGACTGGAGGTCGAAGATACGACGAAGCCGCGCCGCGTCGGACGGCGCTAGGGGTTGCGGGAACCCGGCGATCCCACCCTGAAGCATCGGGCGAGGAACGCTCATGGCGGTCTGGTCGGCCCGTTGCCCGACCGCGGGAGCCTGAACCCCCACGGTCATCGTCACCCCAAGGCCGAACACGATCGCTAGGTGGCGAAGCATGCTGACCGGCCGGGGGCGCCGGGCCATGGGGCAGATCGCTCGCATGGCGCGCTTCCCCTACAGGCGGTTCCAACGGCCGCGCAACCCCCCGAATTGAGATTTTCTCGTTTTTTGAGACGACCTTTAGCGAATCAGGCTGTTGCGGATCGTTCTTGGCCGACTTTTTTGAGTCAATCCGTCGCGACCTGCCCGTCCAGGGTCCGCCGGAGCAGCACCAGGTCGGCCCAGGCCTCCCGCTTGGCGGCGGGCGTGCGGAGCAGATAGGCCGGATGCAGCGTCGGCAGGGCCGGCAGGCGGGCGCCGTCCTCGCCCTCCATCGCGTGCCAGCGGCCGCGCAGCCTTGTGATGCCGTCCCTGGCGCGCAGCAGGGCTTTGGCGGCCACGCCGCCCAGCAGGACCACATGCCGCGGGCGAACCAGCGCGATGTGGCGCAGCACGAAGGGCAGGAACAGGTTCACCTCGGCCTCCGTCGGCGTCCGGTTGCCGGGCGGCCGCCAGGGCAGGATGTTGGTGACGTAGAGATCCCGCGACCGGTCGAGCCCGATCGAGGCGAACATCCGGTCGAGCAACTGGCCCGATGCGCCCACGAAGGGCTTGCCGAGCCGATCCTCATCCGCCTCCGGCGCCTCCCCCACCAGCATCAGGCCGGATCCGGGCGCGCCATCGGCGAAGACCAGGTTGGTGGCGGTGTCCTTCAGCGGGCTGTCCACCGCCGCGATGGCGGCCTTGAGGCCGGCGAGGTCCTGCGCGCCCGCCGCGAGCCGCGCCGCGGCGGCGGGGCCGGCGGGCAGCGGGGCGACGGGCGCGCGGAGGATCGCGGGCGCGGCCGGCCGGGCGGGCGGCGCTGCCACCCCGCCCTCGGCGTCCCCTCGTGGCAGGGTGGTCGCGGCGCGGTCCACCGGCGTCTCCGCCAGCGCCTCGTCGGCCCCCCATTCGATCTGCAGCCGCAGCGCGGCCAGCAGCGCCGCCCTGTCCATGGCCTGAGCTTCCATGGGACGCGATATCGGCGCGACACAGGGTTCCGCGCAATGCCCCGCGACGCTACATCCGCGAAGATCGGGGACGGCGGAGGAACAAGCATGTCGGACAGCGACGCGCGCGAAGCCATGGAATTCGACGTGCTGGTGGTCGGCGGCGGCCCGGCGGGGCTCGCCTGCGCGATCCGCCTGAAGCAGCTGAACCCCGACGCCGCCATCTGCCTGGTGGAGAAAGGCAGCGAGATCGGCGCCCATATCCTGTCGGGCGCGGTGCTGGAGCCCCGCGCGCTCGATGAGCTGATCCCCGATTGGCGGGATGACCCGCCGGCGCTGGCCACGCCTGTCCGCGACGACCGGTTCATGTTCCTGACCGAGACCCGCGCGCTGAAGCTCCCGACCCCCCCGCAGATGCACAATGAGGGGAACTACATCGTCTCCCTCGGCAATGTGTGCCGCTGGCTCGGCGCCAAGGCCGAGGCGCTGGGGGTCGAGATCTATCCGGGCTTCGCCGCCTCCGAGACCATCATCGAGGATGGTCAGGTCAAGGGTGTCGTCGCCGGCGTGATGGGCATCACCCGGGACGGCGAGAAGGGCCCCAACTACCAGCCGGGGATGGAGCTCCGCGCCACCTACACCGTCTTCGCCGAAGGCTGCCGCGGCAGCCTGACGAAGCGGCTGTTCGAGACCTTCGACCTTCGCCGCGATGCCGCGCCGCAGACCTATGCGCTGGGGATGAAGGAGCTGTGGGAGATCCCGAAGGACAAGCACACCCCCGGCCTGGTGTGGCATTCCACCGGCTGGCCGCTGCCGACCGACACCTATGGCGGGTCGTGGCTCTATATGTTCGGGGAGAATTTGGTCTCGATCGGCTTTGTCGTCGGGCTGGACTATCCCAACCCCTGGCTGTCGCCCTTCGAGGAATTCCAGCGCTTCAAGACGCACCCCGCCGTGCGCGGCTTCCTGGAAGGGGGCAAGCGCGTGGCGTATGGGGCCCGCGCGTTGAACGAGGGCGGCATCCAGGCGATGCCGAAGCTGGTCTTCCCTGGCGGCATGATCGTCGGCGACGCGGCGAGCTTCCTGAACGTGCCGAAGATCAAGGGCACGCACACCTCGATGAAGTCCGGCATGGCGGCGGCGGAGGCGATCGCGGCCGCGCTGGCCGGCGACCGCCCGGCCGTCCTCGACGCCTACGAAGCCGGCATCCGCGCGAGCTGGGCGTGGGAGGAGCTGCAGGCGGTGCGGAACATCCGCCCCGGCTTCGCCAAGTATGGCTTCTGGGGCGGCATGGTGAACGCCGCGCTCGACACCTATGTCTTCCGGGGCAAGGCGCCCTGGACGCTCGGCCACCATGCCGACCACGAGACGCTGAAGGACGCGTCCAGCGCGCCGAAGATCGCCTATCCGAAGCCGGATGGCGTCTTGAGCTTCGACCGCCTGTCCTCGGTCTACCTGGCCAACACCAACCATGAGGAAGACCAGCCTTCGCACCTGGTGCTGAAGGATCCGGGCCGTTGGCAGGGCGTGAACTGGGACCGCTTCGCGTCCCCCGAAAGCCGCTACTGCCCCGCCGGGGTGTATGAGGCGGTGGGCGCGGCGGCGGGGAATGGGGAAGGCGAGATGCGGCTCGTCATCAACGCGCAGAACTGCGTCCACTGCAAAACCTGCGACATCAAGGACCCGACCCAGAACATCGACTGGCGCACGCCGGAAGGTGGTGGCGGGCCGAACTATATCGGCGGGATGTAGCTCCCCACGACGTTGCGACGCGTCGCGCGCCCGGCCGCCATCGCCTGGGCAATCGCATCGCGCAGAAGCGTGGAGGGCAGTCGCGCCCCCACCCGGCCTCGCTCCGCGAGGCCACCAGCCTGCGGCGCAGCGGCAATGCCGCTGCCCCCCGCTGCGCGGGAGAGGGAAACCTGGCGCAGTCTTCTCCCTCCCCCGCCTTGCGGGGGAGGGTCGGGGAGGGGGCGCGACCAAGTTGACCGAAAAGGCGCCGCCGAATTTCGGACAAATGCACGGGGCGCTGCAGACGGGGCGGCGGATTCGGACAAATGCGCCCGCCCGCGCCACCTACAGCAGCGCCAATTGCCGAGGCGCCGTTTCCGGCGCGCGGAACTGGCTGCAATCCAGCGCGGCGCTCATCCGGCCCCGCCCGTCCAGGCCGAAGCGGCTGAGCGCCAGCCGGAAGCGCTGCGCCAGCAGGTCCGCATAGGCCCCGGTG
>JBIIRI010000200.1:0-5341 GCA_044341625.1 Roseomonas sp. | reverse complement strand
GTAAGGTTCTGCGCGTTGCTTCGAATTAAACCACATGCTCCACCGCTTGTGCGGGCCCCCGTCAATTCCTTTGAGTTTCAACCTTGCGGCCGTACTCCCCAGGCGGTGCGCTTACCGCGTTAGCTACAACACTGAAGCTCTAAGAGCCCCAACATTCAGCGCACATCGTTTACGGCGTGGACTACCAGGGTATCTAATCCTGTTTGCTCCCCACGCTGTCGCGCCTCAGCGTCAGTAATGGACCAGGTCGCCGCCTTCGCCACCGGTGTTCTTCCCAATATCTACGAATTTCACCTCTACACTGGGAATTCCACGACCCTCTTCCATCCTCTAGCACCACAGTCTCAAGCGCAGCCCCCAGGTTAAGCCCAGGAATTTCACGCCTGACTTGTAGCGCCGCCTACGCGCCCTTTACGCCCAGTAATTCCGAGCAACGCTAGCCCCCTTCGTATTACCGCGGCTGCTGGCACGAAGTTAGCCGGGGCTTCTTCTGCGGGTACCGTCATCATCGTCCCCGCCGAAAGTGCTTTACAATCCGAAGACCTTCTTCACACACGCGGCATTGCTGGATCAGGCTTGCGCCCATTGTCCAATATTCCCCACTGCTGCCTCCCGTAGGAGTCTGGGCCGTGTCTCAGTCCCAGTGTGGCTGGTCGTCCTCTCAGACCAGCTACCGATCGCAGGCTTGGTAGGCCATTACCCCACCAACTACCTAATCGGACGCAGGCCGCTCCTAAGGCGCCTTTCGGCTTTGAGCCTCAGCTCCCATGCGGTATTAGCCCCAGTTTCCCAGGGTTATTCCCCACCTCAGGACACGTTCCTACGCGTTCCTCACCCGTCCGCCACTGCCGTTGCCGACCGTGCGACTTGCATGTGTTAAGCATGCCGCCAGCGTTCGCTCTGAGCCAGGATCAAACTCTCAGGTTCATCAGACCCCAGCACAGCAGCCTAAGCCACCGCACCGAAATCCTCGAAGACCCATCCCTAACTCAAACAAAACACCAACATTCCGTCCGGCCACCCTTCCCACCAACCATGCACCCCAGTTACCCAGGACACCGATCAGCCAAGTCAGGATCAACCAGACCTAACTACTTCCCTCACAGATACACAGCTTGAAAGAACAAAAACCCAACCCCGGGCCAGTCACCCAATCCGGGGCACCACCTTCATAAGGTGATGAGGTCACCGCCGATTCCGCAGCGAGGGCAACGAACATAGCGGGATAAACCGCCAATGTCAAACCCCGCCTTCTCAGCGAACCAGCCAGACCGTCAGGTCCGTCGGTGAGCGGGCTTCTACGAGCAGCACGTAAACCTGTCAACGCGCTGTCATGCGGAACGCGTCATAGCTGCCATCCGGTTCCGCATGGTTGACGCACCCACTCCCGCTCAAGGCCGGAAACCCTCACGCCGCCGCGCGCGAGTCCTCCACAGCCGTCGTCACCTCCAGCCCGTCTGTGCCCGCCGTCACGGCAAGCCGGTCGCCCTCCTTCACCCGGCCTTCCAGCAGCAGCCCGGCCAGCTTGTCCTGCAGGCTGCGCTGAATCACCCGCTTCAGGGGGCGCGCCCCATAGGCGGGGTCGTAGCCGGCCTCGGCCAACCAGTCCCGCGCGCTGGCATCCAGCTCCACCGCGATCTGCTTGTCCGCCAAAAGCTTCCGCAGCCGCGCGAGCTGGATGTCCACGATCGCCGCCATGTCGCCGCGCGCCAGGCGCCGGAACAGGACCACCTCATCCAGCCGGTTCAGGAATTCCGGG
Source organism: Roseomonas sp. (assembly GCA_044341625.1). GTDB lineage: Bacteria > Pseudomonadota > Alphaproteobacteria > Acetobacterales > Acetobacteraceae > Falsiroseomonas. The sequence goes on along the minus strand of JBIIRI010000200.1, from coordinate 3,582 downwards.
CGGAAGCGGTCGCGCACCGCACGCATCACCGCCGGCCGCGCGGCCTCGATATCCGCGGCCTCGGGCAGTTCCGCGATGGCCGTCGAACCGAGGTTTGAGGTCAGCACGATGATCGTGTTGCGGAAATCGACCGTCCGCCCCTGCCCGTCCGTCAGCCGCCCGTCGTCCAGCACCTGCAGCAGGATGTTGAAGACGTCGTCATGTGCCTTCTCCACCTCATCGAACAGCAGCACCTGATAGGGACGGCGGCGGACCGCCTCGGTCAGCGCGCCACCCTCATCATAGCCGACATAGCCGGGCGGGGCGCCGATCAGGCGGGCGACGGAGTGCTTCTCCATGTATTCTGACATGTCGATCCGCGTCATCGCCCGCTCGTCGTCGAACAGGAAGGACCCGAGTGTCTTCACCAGCTCGGTCTTGCCCACCCCGGTCGGGCCGAGGAACAGGAACGACCCGATCGGGCGGTTCGGGTCCTGCAGGCCGGCGCGAGCACGGCGGACGGCCTTGGAGACGGCTTCCAACGCCTCCTCCTGCCCCACCACCCGCTGGCGGAGCTGGTCTTCCATCCGGAGCAGCTTGGCGCGCTCCCCTTCCAGCATCTTCTCCACCGGGATGCCGGTCCAGCGGGAGACGACGGCGGCGATGCCTTCTTCCGTCACCGCCTCATTCACCAGGCGCCCGTCGCCGTCGCCGGTGGAGGCAATCTGCTTCTCGAGGCCCGGGATGACACCGTATTTCAGCTCCCCCGCCCGCGCGAAGTCGCCCTTGCGCTCAGCCAGCTCCAGCTCCGTCCGCGCCTTGTCGAGTTCCTCCTTCGCCTTCTGGGTGGTGACGACCTTCGCCTTCTCCGCCTCCCAGCGCGCCGTCATCTCCTGCGAGCGTTCCTCGAGTTCCGCCAGTTCCTTCTCAAGCCGCACGAGGCGGTCGCGGGATGCCGCGTCTTCCTCCTTCTTCAGCGCCTCCCGCTCGATCCGAAGGCGCATGAGGTCGCGGTCGACGGCGTCGAGTTCCTCCGGCTTGCTGTCCACCTGCATCCTGAGGCGCGACGAGGCCTCATCCATCAGGTCGATCGCCTTGTCGGGCAGGAAGCGGTCGGTGATGTAGCGGTTGGAGAGTGTTGCCGCCGCCACCAGCGCGGCATCGGCGATCCGCACGCCGTGGTGCAGCTCGTACTTCTCCTTGATGCCCCGCAGGATGCTGATCGTGTCCTCGACCGAAGGCTCGCCCACCAGTACCGGCTGGAAGCGTCGGGCCAGCGCCGCGTCCTTCTCCACATGCTTGCGGTATTCATCGAGGGTGGTCGCGCCGACGCAATGCAGCTCGCCGCGGGCGAGCGCGGGCTTGATCAGGTTCGACGCATCCATCGCGCCATCCGCCTTGCCAGCGCCGACCAGGGTGTGCATCTCATCGATAAAGAGGATGATCTCGCCGGCGGCTTCCTCCACCTCCTTCAGCACGCCCTTCAGACGTTCCTCGAATTCCCCGCGATACTTCGCGCCAGCCACCATCGCGCCGAGATCGAGGGCCATGACGCGCTTGTTCTTCAGCGCCTCCGGCACGTCGCCCTTCACGATACGCAGCGCGAGGCCTTCCACGATGGCGGTCTTGCCCACGCCGGGTTCGCCGATCAGCACCGGGTTGTTCTTGGTGCGGCGGGCGAGGACCTGGATCGTGCGGCGGATCTCCTCGTCGCGGCCGATCACCGGGTCGAGCTTGCCGTTCCGCGCGGCGTCGGTGATGTCGCGGGCGTATTTCTTCAGCGCGTCGAACTGGTCCTCGGCGTTCTGGCTGTCCACGGTCCGGCCCTTGCGAAGCTGCGCGACCGCGGCTTCGAGCTTGGCCTGGTCCACCCCCGCCAGGCGCAGCGCGCCCGCGGCGGGCGTGCCGGCACCGGCCGCCAGGCCCTGCAGCAGCCGGTCCTGTGCGATGAAGGCGTCGCCCGCCTTCTGGCCGATCTGCTGCGCGGCATCCAGCGCGCGCACCAGTTCCGGCGTCAGCTGCGGCTGGCCGGCGCCGCCGCCCGAAACCCTGGGCTGCTTCGCGATCTCCGCATCGATGGCGGATTTCGCGCGGGCGGGATCGCCGCCGGCGGCGCGGATCAGCCCGGCGGCCGCGCCCTGCTCGTCATCGAGCAGCGCCTTCAGCAGGTGCTCGGGCGTGATGCGCTGGTGGTAGTCGCGGATCGCGATGGTCTGCGCGGCCTGGATGAAGCCCCGGGCGCGGTCGGTGAATTTCTCGATGTCCATTCCTCAGTCCCTCTCCTTGAGCGGACGCGGTCGTCTCAGAGCCTGCTGCGGAACGAATCCAAAGCAGGCTCCCTGACCAGGGCCCTCCGCCCCCGGATGGGCGACGGAAGGATCACCTAGGCCCGGAATAGTGGTATGCGGACCCGGATGGATTCAAGGGATTGGCGCATGCGCGTCGAAGCGATCACCCGTTACCCGGTGAAGGGTCTTTCGCCGGAACACATGGATGATGTGGAATTGACCGCCGGCGGCGGCCTGCCGCACGACCGGCGCTTCGCCTTCGTGCAGGGCGACAGCCCCTTCGATCCCGCCCAGCCCAGCTGGCTGCCGAAGCGCAACTTCGCCTGCCTGATGGCGAATGCGAAGGTGGCGGGCATCCGCTCGGCCTACGATCCCCACGCCAATGCGCTGTCGCTGCGGGCGGAGGGGCATGCGCCGCTTCTGGCCGATCTGTCGGATCCGGCGGGCCGCGCCGCAGCCGAGGCCTGGATCACCGCCTTCATGGGTGAGGAAGCGCGCGGGGCGCTGCGTCTGTCCGAGGTGCCGGGCCATGCCTTCACCGACATCCCCGACAAGGCGATTTCCCTGATCGGGCTGGGATCGGTGACGGAGCTGGGGGCGCGGAGCGGGATGGCGCTGGACCCGGTTCGCTTCCGCGCCAACATCCTGTTCTCCGGCGCCGCGCCCTTCGCGGAACTCGATTGGATGGGGCGCGAGCTGCTGCTGGGCGGCGCGCGGCTGCGGGTCTTCCGGCGCACCCGGCGCTGCGCGGCGACGGAGGTGAACCCGGCCACAGCCGAGCGCGACGCGAAGCCACCGAAATGGCTGCTGGAGCATTATGGCCATGCGGATCTCGGCATCTATGCCGAGGTCCTGGAAGGCGGCCGCGTCGCGGTGGGGGATGCGCTGGAACTGCCCTGATCGGGGAAGCTCCGACCGGATGGGTCCATCCGGTCGGAGATCACGCTACACCGTCAGGCGGGCCGGCTGAGGCACTGCCAACGCCTCGGCGCTTGTGTCGAGGCTGGCGCGGATGGCCGCGAGCTTCTCGCCGCCATGCACCAGCGGCGCGCAGGCGCGGGACGCATCCCAGCCCGTGCCCACCGTGTCCAGGTTGCCCGGCACGTTCAGCAGCGTCACCGGCGCGTTCTCGAACCACGACCGGTTGCCGCAATCCAGCCAGCTTTCCGCCGCCGCGCCATCAGCCACCAGCACCTCATGCGTCTCAAGCTCCACATGGTACCAGGTGACCTCGGCCATCCCGATCTCCGCCACCACGCTGCGGCCATTCACCAGCAGGCGCGCCGGCACCAAGGCCCCATCCAGGTAGAGGCAG
>JBIIRI010000199.1:0-5344 GCA_044341625.1 Roseomonas sp. | reverse complement strand
TGCCGGGCGGGCCGACCAGCAGCACGCCCTTCGGGATCTTGCCGCCCAAGCGCTGGAACTTCTGGGGATCGCGGAGGAATTCCACGATCTCCTCCAGCTCGCTCTTCGCTTCCTCGATGCCGGCCACGTCCTCGAAGGTGATGCGGCCCTGCTTTTCGGTCAGCAGCTTGGCCTTGGACTTGCCGAAGCCCATGGCGCGCCCGCCGCCGCCCTGCATCTGGCGCATGAAGAACACCCAGACGCCGATCAGCAGCAGCATCGGGAACCAGCTGAGCAGGTAGTGGAACAGCGGGTTGACGTCGCTTTCCTCCGCCCGCGCCACCACGCGCACGCCGCGATCGGTCAGGCGCGAGACGAGGGTCGGATCCTCGGGCGTGAAGGTCTGGAAGCTGCGGCCGTCCGACAGCTGGCCGGTCACGGTCCGGCCCTGGATGGTGACGTCGCGGACATGGCCCGCATTCACCTCGTTCAGGAAGTCGGAATAGGCGACCTGCTGCGTCGTGCGCCCCGGCCCGGATGAAGGCTGGAACAGGTTGAACAACGCCACCAGAAGCAGCGCCACGATCACCCAGAGCGCCAGATTGCGGCCGAAATTGTTCACTTCGGGATTCCCATGCCTCGCGCCCCGACTGGGCCGCGCCTTCACATAGATAGTGCGCCGTGGCCCGACGTCCATGTGGACCGGTCACACGACTTGCAGCCCGGCACCACCCGCCGGCAACGCGGCCGGAGGCCACGCGACGACGGCGCCGGGCCACCGCATCCCCATGCGGTGCGCCTCACGCCTCCGCGACCGGTCCGGCGATGGGGGCGAAGACGAACCCATGCCGGCTAGCCACGTGCGGGGAAGGATAGGCCAGGGCGGGAAGCACCGCCAGCACCCCATTGACATGCAGCGCCGGCAGGGTCGGCACCACCGCGGCCGGGATCCCGGCCGGGCGCGGCAGGCGACGCGCGACCGGGCCCGCCGGCCCAATGACGAAGCCGTCACCACCCGCCCCCACCAGCCTGAAACGCCCATCCCAGGCCGCGCCGGGCCGCGCCGCGACCGGGGGGCCGAGGGCCGCTTCTTCCCGCAGCAGCAGCCCATCCCGCCGCAGCACCGCCCCGCCCAGCGTGCCGTGGCCGGCTTCCAGCAAGCGGGCGATCGCCGCCTCGGCCGGGGCGAAGGCCGCGCCACCCAGCGCGCGCACCAACGCGGCCAGCGCCGCCCGCGCCACCCCATCCCGGCCGAGCGCGGCCAGGTCGATCCGCGCGAAGCCGGCCTCATGCAGTTGTGCCGAAGCGGACAGCCGGTCGGCCACCGCCCCCGCCATCGCGTTCCGGCGCCCGGCGAAACGCTGCGCCGCCTCGGCCAGCGCGGATGTTCCAGCCCCCTCCCCGCCCGGGTCGGCCAGGGCGGCGCGCAGCCGGGCGCGGGTGAAGCGGGGATCGGCGTTGGACGGATCGCGCACCGGGGCGAGCCCGGCCGCCGCCACCACCGCCTCGAGCCGCGCTGGCGATACGCCGAGCAGCGGGCGCAGCAGCAGCGCCGCATGGGCAGGCCGCGCCGGCCCCATGCCCGCCAGCCCCATCGGTCCGCTACCGGCCAGGGCACGCAGCAGCACCGTCTCCGCCTGGTCGGCGCTGTGATGGCCAAGCAGCAGCCAGGGCGCGCCGAGTTCCTCGCAAAGCGCCAGCAAGGCGCCAAGCCGGGCCTGCCGGGCGCGGTCCTGCATCGCAGGGCCAGGGGCGACGCCTAGCGCCAGGATCCGCGCGGCAATCCCCTGCCCCGCCAGCATCGCGGCGACCGAGGCGGCTTCCGCGCCGCTCTCCGGCCGAAGCCCATGATCGCAGATCGCGGCCATCAGCCGTCCGCCCCGCGTCCGCGCCCAATCCCGCGCCAGCAGCGCGAGCGCCAGGCTGTGCGGCCCGCCCGAGACGCCGACGACAAGGGAAGGCGCCGGCCCGAATGGCCCGAGCGGGGCCATCAGCGCGGCGAAGCGATCCGCGGGGATGGCCCTCAGCCAATCCCCGGCGGGGTCACCAGGAAACAGATCAACGGCACTGGGCGCGGCGTCGCGCATCGGCCGCGCGCTCGGCCGCCGGGCCGGTGAGGTCGGGGCGGGCGCTGCGGAGCGCGTTCAGAACCTCGCAAGCCTCGCGGTTGCTGTTCAGCGCGATGAAGGCATTGGCGAGGCCCACATTGGCATCCGGCGCGCGGCTGCCGTTCGGGCTACGCTTGCGCGCATCGTCATAGGCGAGGGCAGCGTTGGAGAATTCGCGCCGCCCCATCAGCGCGTCGCCGAGCAGCATCTGGGCATTGACCTGCTGCGACGCCTCGCGAGAGGCGATGACTTCCCGCGCCGCAGCTTCGGCGGCGGCGAAGTCGCGACGGCCAAGAGCCGCCTGCCCATCGGCGATGGCGCGTTGCGGCGGCCGCGGCCCGGCAGCGGCGGGGGCGGCGGGCTGGCGCGCCGGCTGGGAGGGCGCCGCGCCCTGGCGCTGCGTCTCCAGCTGTTGCAGGCGGAAATCGAGGTCGCCCTCAAGCTTCTGCACCCGCTCGCGCAATTGCCGCTCGCGGAACTCGGATTGCTCGGCCGCGCCGCGGGCGGCACGCAGCTCCTCCTCCATGCGCTGGACGCGCTCGAGAAGGCCCTGAACGAGGTCTCCCGAGGCACCGGCGGGGCGGGGTGCGGCCGCCTGCTGCGGCGCCGGCAGGGCGCTGGTCGCGGCGCCGGCGCGGCGCAAGGCATCCAGTTCCTGGCGCAGTTGCAGGAGCTGGTTCTGGAGCGCGATTCCTTCGCGGCTCTCGATCTGCGCCAGGGCGAGGCCCGGCGCGGCGATCAGCAGCGCGGCGAGGAGGACGCCGATCCGACGCATGGAGAACCTCCCGGAAATGGACAACGCCCGGCCCGGCTGATGCCGGCCCGGGCGTTGCCACATAGCGCGATTCGAGCTTCCGCGATCCCCCCCTTTTCAGGAGAGATCGCGGCGCCGGATCAGCGGACGACGGTCACCGCGCGACGGTTCTGCGACCAGGCCTGCTCGTTCGAGCCGAGCGAAGCCGGGCGGTCCTTGCCGTAGGAGATCGTGGAGATGCGCGCCTGGGCGACGCCACCGGCCACCAGCACGTCACGGGCGGCGTTGGCGCGGCGCTGGCCGAGGGCCAGGTTGTACTCGCGCGTGCCGCGCTCGTCCGCATGGCCTTCGACCATCACCTGCACGGTCGGGAAGCGGCCCATCCAGGCAGCCTGGCGCTCGAGCGTCGCGCGCTGGTCGGCGCGGACGTTGCTGCGATCGGTGTCGAAGAAGATCCGGTCGCCGACATTGGCCACCAGGTCTTCCTGGCTGCCCGGGCGGGGGCCGGTGGCGCCAGCGCCGGTGGCGGCGGCGGTCTGGTCGCCGCTGGAGCAGGCGGCGAGGAGGGAGACAGCGGCGAGGGCGCCGAGGAGCTTGATCTTCATGATGCCAGTTTTCCTTCCGGGGTCTTCCGGTGCGATCCGGTTCTGGGGTCGCGGGGGCCGTTACAAGCCCGACTCGCGAACGTCAAGCTTGCGTGTAGCACAGATCGCGAGATGCGTGGTCAGATGCAAGCCGATGCGGCGTTGATTTCCAACAATGATCGCAGATTGGTCGCCATCGCGACCGAAAGGCAACGCCAGCCGACCCCTTGAGCAGGGTCGGCCCGGCGGGCAGAGGGTGGAACTCAGGCCAACAGGGGCGACCAGGCCGGATCGGTGGCGTCGGTCGGGGTCAGCATCTGGCGTTCGTTGAAGCCGGCGATATCGATCTGGGCCAGCCGCGCCGTGGCGCCGGAGCCCCGCGAATCCCGCGCCTGGGTCTCCCGATAGAAGGTCAGCACCCGGCCATTCGGCGCGAAGCTCGGGCTTTCCATGTGCCAGCCCTCGGACAGGATGCGTTCCCCACTACCATCGGGGCGCATCACGCCGATCGCGAATTGCCCGCGGCTGATCCGGGTGAAGGCGATCAGGTCGCCGCGCGGCGACCAGACCGGCGTCGCATAGCGGCCATTGCCAAAGGAGATGCGCCGGACATTCGAGCCATCCGCGGCCATGACATACAGCTGCTGGTCGCCTCCGCGATCCGAATTGAACACGATCTGCTGCCCGTCCGGCGAGTAGCAGGGCGAGACATCCAGCGCGCCGCCGGATGTCAGCTGCCGCTCACGCCGGGTCGCGAGGTCCACGACATAGATGTTGGAATCACCGCCGCGCGCCGCGGCCAGGATCACGCTGCGGCCATCGGGGGCGAAGCGCGGACTGAAGGTCATGCCGCCGAAATTGCCCAGCACCGATTGCTGGCGGGTGTCGAGGTTGAACAGATAGACCCGCGGCTGGTTGCGGAAATAGCTCATGAAGGCGATCTGGCGCGCATCCGGGTGGAAGCGCGGCGTCAGCGCCTGGAAGGCACCGTCGGTCAGGAAGGCGTGGTTCTCGCCATCCTGGTCCATGATGGACAGGCGGCGGGTGCGCCGGTCGCGCGGGCCGCTTTCGGCGATGTAGACGATGCGGGTGTCGAAATAGCCCGTCTCGCCCAGCATGCGGGTGTAGATCACGTCCGAGATCAGGTGGCCGATCCGCCGCCATTGCGCGGCGGGGGCGGTGAAGGCGGTGCCCTGGATCTGCTGTTCCGCCAGCACGTCGAACAGGCGGAACTCCACCCGCATCCGGTCGCCCTGGATATCCACGCGGCCCGTGGTCAGGGCCTGGCTGCCGATGACGCGCCAATCCTGCCAGCGGGGCGTCGCCGCCGCGGCTTCGGGCGACTGGATGAAGGCCTGCCGCTCCACCGGCCGGAACAGGCCCGAATTACGGAGGTTGTTCTGGATGACGCCCGCGATCTCGCGCCCGAAGCGCTGCGCGTCCGGCGTGCCGCCCGCCATGGCGGGGATGGCGATCGGGATCGGGTCGGTGCGGGCGCGGGTGATGTCGATCACCGCGCCCTGCGCCATCGCCGCCTTCGGCATCAGCGACCACGACATGATGCCGGGCGCCACCATCGCGGCGCCGGCGCCGAACAGCGCGGCGCGGCGCGTCAGGAGCGCCGGAGAGGTCAGGGGGTTCATCGCGGGACAAGCCCTCTCGGGTTGAAGCGGAAGGTGGATTCCATGACGGTGCGATGCTTGTCGGTCGGCACCCTGAGGGGGTTGCACTGGGGCGACAAGAGCGCACGGCGCGCCGATTCATAGACCGCACGACTGCGTGCGTCATTCGGGACGCCGCGGTCGCCAGGGACCACATTGCGGACATTGCCCTGCCCGTCGAGCTGCACGCGCAGTTCGACCACGATGTCCTGCAGCCCGAGCATCCCGGCATCGACCGACCAGCATTCCCCGATCTGC
>JBIIRI010000198.1:0-5348 GCA_044341625.1 Roseomonas sp. | reverse complement strand
AACTACCTCGCCGTCGTCACTCTCGCCGCCACCGTCCTGTGGCTCAGATAAGTGTCCACAGAACCTAGGGTCCAAACCCAATCATCCACCGGGCGCCTGGCCGGTCCGGCGTGGCATCCGCGGCGTCAGGCCGCTTGCCGATGCAACCAGCATCGGCGGCGCGACCTTTCTTGCGGCCTGCCCCGCGGTCCTCGGCCATCCGCCTCGGGGCTGGTTGGGTTTGGACCCTGGCGCGGATGTGACGGAGCCCCGCCCACCGGGTGTCTTGCCATCGCCGGAAACCGCCGCCAGCTGCTCGCGTTGGGCCTGCAACCGTCGCATCCCCCCAGCGGCGGCCCCGGCGGGCGGCGGTGCGGTGACGGTCCCACCCGTGCCGCCGCCCGCCCCCCCGCCTTGACCCCTTTCCCGGCGCGCGCGAAAGCCTGACCCGCTCACACGGGGGATCAGACATGCGTATCGGCATCACCGGCATCGCCGGCCGCATGGGTCGTCTGTTGGCCGAGGAGATCCTCGCTGCCGGCGCGACGCTGGCCGGCGGCACCATCCGCCCCGGCTCCGCCAAGCCGCTCCCCGAGGGCGCCGCGCTGCTGCCGGATGCCGCCGCCCTGTTCGCCGCCGCCGATGTCGTCATCGACTTCACCCATGCCGACAACGCCGTGCCCCATGCGGAGGCCGCGGTCGCGTCCGGCAAGCCCCTCGTGCTCGGCTCCTCCGGCCTCTCGGCCGCGCAGGAGGCCGCGGTGGCTGCGGCGGCGCAGCGCGTGCCGATCGTCTATGCTGCCAATTTCTCCCCCGGCGTGAACATCGTCCTCGCCATCGCGGAACGCATGGCCGCCGCCTTGCCCGGCGCGCAATACGACGCCGAGATCGTGGAGATGCATCACCGCCAGAAGGTGGATGCGCCATCGGGCACCGCCATCGCGCTCGGGCGCGCGGTCGCGGCCGGGCGGGGAACCACGCTCGACGCCGCCGGGATGGAAAGCGGCCGCCACGGCCATACCGGCGCGCGCGGCACAGGTACCATCGGCTTCGCGACGCTGCGCGGCGGCCAGGTGATCGGCGACCACACGCTGCTGTTCGCGGGCGCTAACGAGCATATCGCGCTGACCCATCGCAGCTTCGACCGCCGCGCCTATGCGACGGGCGCGGTCCGCGCCGCGCTCTGGCTGCAGGGTCGCGTGCCGGGGCTATACGGCATGAAGCATGTGCTCGGCATGGGGTGACGGCCGGCCGGCCCCGCGCGGCCATCGCCATCCCCCGCCTGCCTTGACCCTGCCCAACTCGGCTGCGATACGGCCCCGTCCCGGACGCCCCGGGGCCTTCCCGGCCGGGGCTTCCGGCCTTCCGCGACAAGAGGCCGAACCACGCCATGCGCGACACTGGCGAGTATCTGTTCACCTCGGAGAGCGTCTCCGAGGGCCATCCGGACAAGGTGGCCGACCGTATCTCCGACACGGTGCTGGATGCGTTCCTGACCGCGGATCCCTATTCGCGCGTCGCCTGCGAGACGCTGGTGACCACGAACCGCGTGGTCCTGGCCGGCGAAGTGCGCGGCCCCGGCAGCGTGACCCCCGACCTGCTGCAGCACCTGACCCGCATGGCGATCCAGGACATCGGCTACGAGCAGGATGGCTTCCACTGGCAGAACGCCAGCGTCGAATGCCACCTGCACGCCCAGTCCGCGCACATCGCCCAGGGCGTGGATGCCGCCGGCAACAAGGATGAAGGCGCCGGCGACCAGGGCATCATGTTCGGCTATGCCTGCCGCGAGACGCCGGACCTCATGCCGGCGCCGCTCTACTACGCGCACATGATCCTGCGCCGCGTCAGCGAGATGCGCCGGAACAAGGACAAGGCAGTGGAAGGGCTGCTGCCCGACGCCAAGTCCCAGGTGACGCTGCGCTATGTGGACGGCAAGCCGGTGGGTGCGACCTCCGTCGTCGTCTCCACCCAGCATGCCGAGGGGCTGGAGCAGGCGGACATCAAGCGCCTGCTGCGCCCGATCGTCGAAAGCACCCTGCCGAAGGGCTGGATGTGCCCGGATGCCGAATTCTACGTGAACCCGACCGGCAAGTTCGTGATCGGCGGCCCGGATGGCGATTGCGGCCTGACGGGGCGCAAGATCATCGTGGACACCTATGGCGGCGCGGCCCCGCATGGCGGCGGCGCGTTCTCCGGCAAGGATCCGACCAAGGTGGACCGCTCGGCGGCCTATGCGGCGCGCTACGTGGCGAAGAACGTGGTGGCCGCCGGCCTCGCGGATCGCTGCACCATCCAGGTCAGCTACGCCATCGGCGTCTCCAAGCCGCTGTCGGTCTATTTCGACCTGCACGGCACGGGCCGCGACATCGATGAGGTGAAGCTGGCCAAGGTGATCGACGGGCTGGTGAACCTCTCCCCGCGCGGCATCCGCGAACACCTGCACCTGAACCGCCCGATCTACGTGCCGACCAGCGCCTATGGCCATTTCGGCCGGACGCCGGACGCTGAAAAGGGCACCTTCACCTGGGAGAAGACCGACCTAGTGGATGAGCTGAAGCGCGCGTTTGGACGTTAGCCCTCAGACGCCGGGCGGCCGCATTCGCGGCCTTGGTTTCGCGCCGACGCACTGGCGCGCCCGGCTCCTCTGATGGTCTGCGCGCGGGCGCGCTTCGCGCGCCGGACGAACCTCTGGGCGGCGGGCGCGAGCCTGCCGCCCTTTCTCGTTGGAATATCCGATGACCGCCGACCGCCCGCCCCTCGCCGAGGGTGTCCCCGATCGCCTCTATGGCCGCCGCCGCGGCCATCCGTTGCGGCCGCGCCAGCAGCTTCTGCTGGATGCGACGCTGCCGCGCCTTCGCATCACCGCCGATCAGGCGCGCGACCCGCGCGGCGCCTTTGCCATGCCGGGCGCGCCGCTGTGGGTCGAGATCGGCTTCGGTGGCGGCGAACACACCCTCGCGCAGATCGAGGCGCACCGGGATGTCGCCTACATCGCCTCCGAGGTATTCGAGAACGGGCTCTGTTCCCTGCTGACCCGCCTGGTCGCGGAGGGTGAGGAAGCCACCGGCGCGCTGCCGGGGAATTTGCGCCTGTGGCCGCAGGATGCGCGGCACCTGCTGACGGCGCTGCCCGAAGGCGCGCTGGACCGGCTGTTCCTGATGTTCCCCGACCCCTGGCCGAAGTCGCGCCATGCCAAGCGCCGCTTCGTCCACCCGTCCCTGCTGCCGCTCGTCGCCCGCGCGCTGCGGACAGGCGGCGAATGGCGCATCGCCTCCGACGACCCGACCTACCAGGGCTGGGTGGAGGAGGTGATGGCCAACGCCACCGATTTCGCGCTGGTGGCGCGCGAACACACCCGCCCGCCCGGCTGGCCGGGCACGCGGTACGAGGCGAAGGCGCTGCGCGAGGGCCGTTCCCCGATCTACTGGACCTTCGCGCGGCGTTAAGTCGGAGCGCAATCTCGGCCGGCTCGGCCCGCTGCACCTCTGGCTGGCGGGTCTGCATGGCCAGCGCCACGGCGAAGCCCAGCACCCCGATCCGCCCGATCGCCATCAGCGCCGCGATGACCAGCTTGCCCGCCTCGGTCAGTTCGCCGGTCGCGCCAAGCGACAGCCCGACCGTGCCGAGCGCGGACAGCGCCTTGAACAGTAGCCGGTCGAAGGCGATGCGCTCGGACAGCGTCAAGAGAAACAGCGCCGCCGCCAGCACCAGCACCGAGACAGTCAGGACGCTGGCCGCCTGGCGCACACTCTCCTCGCGCACCGGCTGGCCGAACAGCAGCACCGGCCCGCCGCGCGCACTGGCCCGCACAAGCGCCAGCAGCACCGCGACCGTGGTCACCTTCAGGCCGCCGCCGGTGCCGGATGGAGAGGCGCCGATCAGCATCAGCACGTAGAAGGTCATCACAGCGGCAGGCAGGAGCCCTGTGGTCGGGATCGAGTTGAAGCCGACCGTCGTCGTCGCGGACAGGGCCTGGAACAGGGCGGCCAGCAATGCGTCCGGCCAAGGGCGACGGTGGATTTCCGGCTCGAGCACGAGCAGCAGCATCGCACCGCCCAGGATCAGCAACGGCAGGGCGTGCAGAACCAGGCGCGCGGTAACGCTGAAACCCGCCCGTCGGCCGCGTAACCGATCCCATAGCTCCGACACGACCAGGAAGCCGAGCGCCCCCAACAGGCTGATCGCGCCGAAGACGCCGAGCACCACCGGATCGGCGGCGAAGCGCTCCAGACTGTCGGGGAACAGCGCGAAGCCCGCCGTGCAGAAGGCCGAGACGCTATGGAAGATCGCCGACCAGGCCGGGTCTGCGACGCCGCGTACGACGAACATCGGATAGAGCGCCGCCGCGCCGGCCGCCTCGACGAGCAGGGTGAAGATCACGCTGCGGCGCAGGACGCGGCGTATGTCCTCGGTCGCCGAGACCGAGAAGACCATGCGCGCGACGCGCTCTCGCAGCGGGCCGACGGGTTGCGACAGGGCGGCCCAGGCGAAGGAACTGATCGTCATGAAGCCCAGCCCGCCGAGCTGGATCAGTGCGAGGATCACGAACTCGCCGACGAAGGTGAAGGACGCGGCCGGGTCCACCGAACCAGCCCCGTGGTGGACACCGCCGAGACCGCGATGAACAGCGCATCCACCGCCGCGACGGGAACCTGCTGCGCGGCCGGCAGCGACAGCAGCGCCCAGCCTAGCGCCATATAGGCGAGGTAGCCGAAGGCCACATAGCGCACTGGGCTTGGCCGGGTGAGCCAATGGTGCAGCCGCGCAAGGAGGCGGAGCGGGTTGAGTCGCGCGCTAGGTTGCAAGAACGTCATCCGTTGCAGTGGCGCGCCGGTGTCACGCATCATCGCTCCGGCCGCCAGAGGGGGCCGGATGCAAGGCTGGCGCCCGCGTCGCGGGGGACTGCAGTCTTCACGATTGTATGATAGTATACGTCACGCTAAATTGAGGGCCGTCGCCGCCGTCTCGCGAAGGCCCCGCCATGCCGCTTGCCGCCCCTGATTCCCCCTTGCGCCGGCTGCCTCGGCCGGAGGATTTCGCCGGTGAGCGCGGCGGGCACACGCCCTGGTGCGGCCCGGCGGCCGTCGCGACCGCGGCGGGGCTTAGCTATGCCGGCGCCTGCGCGCTGCTGGTCCGCATCGCCCCGGACCGCTACCCGCCGGGGGAGGAGATCGTCACAACCTGGTGGCGCGACCTGCTGGCGGCGCTGGCGCATCTCGGCATCGCGGTGGTGCCGCGCCCGGTGCGGGGCCGCCCGACGCTGTGCCGCGCGGTGCGGGACGGGCTGCCCCATGGCTGGTGGCTCGCCCGGGTCACCGATCACTTCTGCCTGCTGCGCGTGGCTGGCACCGGTCAGGCGGCGGTGT
>JBIIRI010000081.1:0-16397 GCA_044341625.1 Roseomonas sp. | reverse complement strand
ATGCCGAGCCAGAGCGGCAGGCTGGCCACCGCGCCACGACGGATGCCATCGAGGGTGAAGACCACCGGCCCCGTCATATCCCGCGCACGACGGTTTCACCGTCGTGCCCCTCAGACGCCGGGCGCCGCGCATCCGCGCGGCTTGGCTTCGCCGCACTCGCGGCGGCGGCCATTCGGCCGCGTCGCGCCGAAGGCGCGCTGTTCGCGCGACGCCCTTCGTGCCGCAATTCGGAGCCTCGTGCCTCGGCCATCATGCCTGCCGCGCCGCGATCAGCCGCGCCTCGGCTTCTTCAGACGCCATCCGCAGCGCGCGGCCCGCGACATCCCGCCCGAACCCCGCCCGCGCAAGGGCGCCCAGCGCCTTCAGCCGCGCCTCCGGCGGGGGATCCGGCGGGCCGAAGGGGCCGATGCGGCGGCGGCGGCAGAAGGCGAGCGCGGCGGCGATCTCCACCGCCTCCCCCTCCGGCAGCGCGGCGGCGGCGGTCGTCGCATCCACCCCCTTCTCCCGCAGATGCGCGAGGGTGGCGCGGCGGGATCGCCCGGTCCGCAGCAGCCGCCGCGCGCGGCTTTCGGCGAAGGCGGCGTCATCCACCGCCCCGCCCACGACCAGCCTTTGCGCGACCTCCGCGATCGCGGCCTTGGCCTCGGCGGCGCGGCGCGCAACATCCGGCTGCCCCTCGGCCTCCGCGGCGCGGGCCCAGCGGTCGATGCGGCGGGCGAGCACGCGCTTCAGCCCCGCCTCGGTCGCGGCGAAGCGGGCGAGATGGGCCGAAGCCGCCTCCGCCAGGCGGGCGGCGCTGGGGGGGTGGCCGGCCGGGCGCGGTGCCTTGCCGCCGGGGCGGCCCCGTTCGGGTGACATGGTCGCCTTGTGCCACGCCAGGAGGCCGGCTGACGACCCGCTTCCGGCGCAGGGCGGCGTCCCGCCATGCCGCAGGACCCTACCGCAGGGGCGCCCGCTTTGACCCCAGGCGATGTTTCATGCATTTTCGCGCGCTTCCGCGTCGTCCGGGGCATCTCGCCGCAGGGCCGCGCGGGCCAGGAGGAAGCGAGGCCTATCGTGATCCCCGCCCTGATGCCGAACTACGCCCGTGCCGACCTTGCCTTCGAGAAGGGCGAGGGCGCGCGTCTCTGGGCTTCGGATGGGCGACGATACCTCGACTTCGGAGCTGGCATCGCGACTTCCAGCCTCGGCCATGGCCACCCCCATCTGGTCCAGGCCATCGCGGAGCAGGCGGCGCGGGTGATCCACGTCTCGAACCTGTATCGCGTGCCGCAGGCCGAGGAACTGGCCGCGCGCCATGTGGCGCAGTCCTTCGCCGACAGCGTCTTCTTCTGCAATTCGGGCGCCGAGGCGAATGAAGGCGTGGTCAAGGCGGTGCGGAAATACCACGCCGAGAACGGCCACCCCGAGCGCTACCGCGTGATCTGCTTCGAGGGCGCCTTCCATGGCCGCACCCTCGGCATGATCGCCGCGACGGGCAATGCGAAATACCTCGCCGGCTTCGGCCCGCCGGTGGACGGCTTCGACCATGTGCCCTTCGGCAACATGAACGCCGTGCGCGACGCCATCACGCCACAGACGGCGGGCATCCTGATCGAGCCCGTGCAGGGCGAAGGCGGCGTGCGCCCGGCCGATCTGCAATTCCTGCGCGACCTGCGCGCCACCTGCGACGAATACGGCCTGCTGCTGGCGCTGGACGAGGTCCAGACCGGCATGGGGCGCTCGGGGAAGCTCTGGGCGCATCAATGGGCGGGGATCGAGCCGGATGTGATGTCGTCGGCCAAGGGCATCGGCGGCGGCTTCCCGCTGGGCGCGGTCTTCGCCAAGGAACATGTGGCGAAGCACCTGAAGCCCGGCACGCATGGCACGACCTATGGCGGCGGCCCGCTGGCCTGCGCCGCCGGCAATGCGGTGCTGGACGTGATCCTGGCACCCGGCTTCCTGGACGGCGTGGACCGCGTGGCGCGCCACCTGTGGCGCGGCCTTCTGGGCCTCGCCAGCCGCCACCCGACGGTGATCGAGGGCGTGCGCGGCGCCGGCCTGCTGCTCGGCCTCAAGCTGCATGACGCCGTGAACAACGGCGCGATGCAGGAAGCGGCGGTGCGCGAAGGGCTGCTGACGGTCGCGGCGGGGATGAATGTGCTCCGCCTCGCCCCACCGCTGATCATCACGGAAGCGGATGCGGATGAGGCGATCGCGCTGCTCGACCGCGCCTGCCTGCGCCTCGCGCCCGGCGCGGTGCCGGTCGCCGCCCAATGAGTGCTGTTCTCAAGGTCAGGGGGGGCGCCGAGGCGGTGGCCCCCCGCCATTTCCTTGAGATCATGGACCACGACGCGGCGACGCTGCGCCGGATGCTCGACCTCGGCGCAGCGGCCAAGCGCGGCGCCATCGCGGGCCAGCCGCTGGCCGGCAAGACCGTGGCGCTGATCTTCGAGAAGCCTTCCACCCGCACCCGCGTGTCCTTCGAGGTCGGGATCAGGCAGCTCGGCGGGCATGCGATCGTGCTGTCCTCCCGCGACATGCAGCTCGGCCGCGGGGAGACGCCGGCGGACACGGCGCGCGTGCTGAGCCGCTATGTGGACGCGATCATGCTACGGACGGACAATGTCGCGAAGATCCGTGAACTGGCGCAGCACGCCACGGTGCCCGTCATCAACGGGCTGACCGACGTGTCGCATCCCTGCCAGATCATGGCCGATGTGATGACCTTCGAAGAACATCGCGGCCCGATCGCCGGGCAGACCGTGGCCTGGACCGGCGACGGCAACAACGTGGCACAGAGTTTTCTGCAAGCCGCCGCGCGCTTCGGATTCAAGCTCAGGCTCGCCACCCCGCCCGACCTCGCGCCGCCTGCCGCGCTGGTGGACTGGGCGCGGCGCGAAGGCGCGGAGATCGAACTGACCGCCGACCCCGCGGCCGCCGTGCGCGGCGCGCGCTGCGTGGTCACGGACACCTGGGTCTCGATGTCGGACGAGAAGCCGGATGCGGCGACGATCAGCCGCCACAATCTGCTCGCACCCTACCAGCTGAACGCCGCGCTGCTGCGCCATGCCGCGCCGGACGCGATCGTCATGCATTGCCTGCCCGCCCATCGCGGGGAGGAGATCACGGACGAGGTGATGGACGGCCCGCAAAGCGTGGTGTTCGACGAGGCGGAAAACCGCCTGCACGCCCAGAAGGGCGTGCTGCTCTGGGCGCTGGGCGCCGGCTGAGGCCGGCACCGATCCGCTGTCCCCGCGCGGCCCTGCGCGGGACGGGCGAGATGAGATGGGCGGCCTCGTTTACGCTGGCTTGACCTGTTGTGGCCTATTGCGCCGTCTCGATAGACGGAGACACCCATGTCGCCACAGCTTTCCGGCCGGCTCCAACCCCTGCGGACCGCCAGCCTCAAGACCGTGATCGTCGCCTTCCTGGTCGTCACCCTCGTTCTGGCGCAGTGCGTCTCGATGGCGATCATGTTGCACGGCAATCGCGAGCATGCGCGCGACGAGCAGCAGTCGGACATCCGCGCGAGCCTCGCCTTGCTCCAGGAACAGCTGAAGCCCTTCGGCACCGGCTGGGAACTTCGCGACGGCGTGCTGATGCTCGGCGGCCATCCGATGAACGGCCGGCACGAGGTGGTGGACACGGTGCGCCGCGTGACCGGCGCCGTCGCCACGCTGTTTGCCGGAGAGATCCGCGTTGCCACCAATGTCCAGCGCCCCGACGGAAGCCGCGCCGTCGGCGCCCCGCTCGGGCCGGGCGAAGCGCGCGACACGCTGTTCGGCGCCGGCCGTCGCTACGAAGGTCGGGTGCAGATCCTCGGCGTGCCCCATCTGGGCGCCTATGAACCGCTGCGTAACGCATCCGGGCAGGTGATCGGCCTGATCGGCGTCGCGGTGCCGCTGACCGAAGCGGATGCCCGCGCGGAAGCGCTGCTCCAGCGCGCCCTGGCGATCGGGGGCGTCTGTGTCCTGGTCGCGGGGCTGGCCTGCTGGGTCCTGGTCGGGCGGCTGCTGCGCCCGCTTCGCGGGCTGGCCGGCGCGCTGCGCGAAATCGGGGCCGGCAAGCTCGATACCGAAGTCCCCTGCACCAGGCGCAGCGATGAGCTCGGCACCATCGGCCGCGAGGTGGAGGCGCTGCGCGGAGGCGCGCTGGCGGCCCGCACCGCGCAGGCCGAGGCCGAAGCCGCCCGCCTGTCCGTCCAGCGCGAACGCGCCACCGACCGCCTTGCCAGCGCCGACCGGCTGGAGGAAAGCGTCGGCCGGATCGCCGCCCGCATCGCCAGCGCCGCCGAGGAACTCCGCAGCGCCGCCGAGACCGCCGGCACCGCCGCCGATCGCAGCTCGGTCCGCGCCCGGGAAAGCGCCGCCCGCGTCGCCGGCGCCACCAGCAACGTCCAGGCCGTCGCCGCCGCCGCCGAGGAACTGGCCGCGAGCGTCGCGGAAATCACGCGTCAGGTCGCCGAAAGCGCCCGCAGCGCGCAGGAAGCAGCGACCGCCGCGCGCGCCTCCGACGGCACCGTCACCAGCCTGTCGGAAGCGGCCGCGCGGATCGGCGATGTGGTGCGGCTGATCAGCGACATCGCCGGCCAGACCAACCTGCTCGCGCTCAACGCGACGATCGAGGCGGCGCGCGCGGGCGAAGCGGGCAAGGGCTTCGCGGTCGTCGCCGGGGAGGTGAAGTCGCTCGCCGCCCAGACCGCCCAGGCCACCGAGGAGATCGCCGCCCAGATCAATGCGATGCGCGGCGCGACGGACAATGCGGTGGGCGCGGTGCGCGGCATCGCCGGCGCCGTGAGCCGGATGGAGGAAGTGACCAGCGCCATCGCGGCCGCCGTCGAACAGCAGGGCGCCGCGACGCGGGAGATCGCGCGCAACGCCGCGGAAGCGGCCGCCGGCACGGAGGAAGCCGCGACCGACATCGCCTACCTGACGGAGGAGGTGGCCTCCGGCGCGGCGGGCATCGCCAGAGTGCGGGAAGCCTGCGGCGAGGTCGGCACCCAGGGTGCGGCGATCCGCCAGGAAGTCGCCGCCTTCGCCGGGCGGCTGCGCGCGGCCTGATACCGGCTGTTTGGGGGGGGGCGGCGGAGCGGGGGCTTGGCCCGCCCGCCGGGCGGGGCCACCTTGATCCCATGACCCCGATCACCCGACGCGCGGCGCTCCAGGCCGCCGCCTGCGCGGCCGCTTCCGGCGCGCTGCCCGCCGCCGCCCAGGCCCAGACCGCCCCCCTGGCCGCCGCCGAACGCCCGCTCTTCGGCGCCACGCTCCGCACCCTGCCCAACGGGCTGCGCGTCGCCTTCGTCGAAAGCCGCCGGGCGCCCGTCGTCGCGCAATACGCCTATGTCAGCGCGGGCGGCGCCGAGGACCCGCAGGGCCGGTCGGGCGTTGCCCACTTCCTCGAACACATGCTGTTCAAGGGCAGCCCGCGCGTCGCCTCCGGCGAATTCTCCCGCCGCGTGGCGCGGGAAGGCGGGACGGACAACGCCTTCACCTCCCGCGACGTCACCGGCTATTTCCAGCATGTGGAAGCCAGCCGCCTCGATCTCGTGGCGATGATGGAAGCCGACCGCTTCGCCGCCGCCGTGGTACCCGAGGCCGAGCTGGAGCCCGAGCGCCGCGTGATCCTGGAAGAACGCCAGCAGCGCACCGACAGCTCCCCCCGCGCCCTGTTCTTCGAAGCCTTCGACGCCGCCATGTGGGGCCCGCAGCATTGGCGCGGCCGCCCGATCATCGGCTGGGAAGATGAGATCCGCGCCATCACCCATGCTGACCTGCTGGGCTTCTTCCGCGCCCGCTACGCGCCCGGCAACGCCGTGCTGGTGGTGACCGGCGCCGTCGAGCCCGGCGCCTTCTGGCGCAGCGTGGAGGAGCATTGGGCCGCCCTGCCCCCCGGCCCCGCCGTGCCACGCGACCGTGGCGCCCCGCCGCCCGCCCCACCCATCCCGCGCTACACCCGCACCGATGCGCGGCTGCGGGGGGAGGCGGTGTTCCTCCGGTCCTGGCAGGCGCCCACGCTGACGGCCGGGGAAGCCCGCCACGGCGAACCGCTGGAGGTGCTGCGCCATGTGCTCGGCGGCGGCCCCGGGTCTCGCCTGCATCGCGCGCTGGTGGAGAGCGGCCTCGCCGTTTCGGCCGGCGCGTCCTACGACGCCGATGTCGCCTCCTGGACCGATTTCGACATCTCCGCCGTCCCGCGCCGGGATGTCGCGCCGGAGCGCGTGGAGGAAGCGGCCATCGCCGTGGTCAAGCGCCTGCTGGACGAAGGCGGCCCGACGGAGGCGGAGGTCGCGCGGTCGATCCGCCAGATGACGGCGGGCGCGCTGCTCGCCCTCGATGGGCTGGGCGCCGCGCCGCGCATGATCGGCAACGCGTTGGCGGTCGGCCTGCCGATCGATGTGGTGGAATTCTGGCCCGCCCGGATGCGCGCCGTCACGCGCGACCAGGTGGCGGAGGCCGCCGCCACCGTGCTGGGCCGCGCGCCCTCCGGCAGCGGATGGCTGCTGCCCGAAGGCGCCACCGCGCCACGCGAGGTGACGCTGTGAGCACGCCGTTTAGGCTGGACATCCAGCAGGTCATCGCCGGCACCCGCTCCGCCTGGCTGATCGAGGACCAATCCGTTCCCGTCGTCTCCATCGCCTGGGCCTGGCGCGGCGGCGCGGCGCTGGACGCGGACGCCCATGCCGGGGCGCTGTCCATGGGCGCGGCGCTGCTGATGGAAGGCGCGGGGCCGCTCGACAACCTCGCCTTCGCCGATGCGCTGCGGGATGAGGCCATCGGGCTCGGCTTCGACGCCCAGCGCGACGGATTCGAGGGATCCTTCCGCGCCCTGCGTCCCTCGCTGGCCGAGGCGGTTCGGCTGGCGAACCTCGCCATGCGAAGCCCACGGCTCGACCCCGCCGCCATCGCGCGGGTGCGGGCGCGGGCGGTGGCCGGCGCCCGCGCCAGCCTCGAGACCCCGCGCGGCCAGGTGGGCCGTGCCTTCTGGGCCGCCGCCTTCCCCGGCCACCCCGCCGGCCGCCCGACCGGCGGCACGGCCGAGACGCTCTCCGCTCTGCCGGAGGATGCGATCCGCGCCGCGCTGTCGCGCCAGCTGCGCGCCGATGGGCTGATCGTCGCCGCCGCCGGCGCCATCACCGCCGAGGACCTCGCCCGCCTGCTGCCCACCCTGTTCGACGGGCTGCCGGATGGCACGCCGCCCGAGGCCCCGCCCCTGCCCCCCTTCGCGGCCTTCGGCCAGCGCGTGGTGCAGGTGCCGTCCCCGCAATCGGCGGTGCTGTTCGGCCAGCCGGGGCTTGCGGTCACGGACCCCGATTGGGAAGCGGCGCAGGTGGTGCTGCGGGTGCTGGGCGGGGGCGGCTTTTCCTCTCGCCTCATGGAAGCGGTGCGGGTGCAGCGTGGCCTGACCTATGGCATCGGCGTCGGGCTGGATTCGCTGTTCGGCCAGGGCGTGATCGTCGGCTCCACCTCCACCGACAATGCGCGGGTGGCGGAGACGCTGGCGGTGACGCGCGCGGAATGGGCGCGCATGGCCGCAGACGGGCCGACGCCGGCGGAACTGGAGGATGCGGTCGCCTTCCTGACCGGCAACCTGCCGCTGCAATTCACCGACAGCCGCCGTATCGCCGGCACGCTGCTGGCGCTGCGCCGCAATGACCGCCCGATCGGCTGGCTGAACGAACGCGCGGGGCGCCTGCGCGCCCTGACCCCCGCCCGCGTGGCAGAGGTCGCGCGGCGCGTGTTGCAGCCGGACGCCCTGGCGGTCGCCATCGCCGGCCAACCCGAAGGCGTGTAGCGCCCGCCCCCTGGCGCCCGGCGCGCCGCCCGATCATTCTGGCAACCACGGGCAGTATCACGGGCGAGAGGAGACAGGCCGCATGGCAGAGAAGGCCGCCACCCGCACCGACCCCCAGACCGCCTGGGATGCGGTGCGGCGCCTTGCCGCCGCGCCCGGCGCGACCGCCATTCGCGCGCGGCTGGAGGCAAAGCCGGATCGCTTCGCCCGCCTGTCCCGCCAGGGCGGGGGACTGCTGCTCGACCTCTCCCGCACCGCGCTGGACGAGGTGACGCTGGATGCGCTGCTGAACTTCGCCCGCGCCCGCGGCGTCGCCGCCTTCCGCGACGCGATGGCGCGCGGGGAGCCGGTGAACGCCACCGAACGCCGCGCCGCGCTGCACCTCGCCCTCCGCGCCCCACCCGGCCGCTTCCGCACGGGCGCCGAGGACGCCTCCGCCGAAGTCCACGCCACGCTCGCCGCCATGGAGCGCTTCACCCGCGCCGTTCACCAGGGGACGCTGCGGAGCGCGACCGGGGAGCGGTTCCTGGACGTGGTGAATATCGGCATCGGCGGCTCCGACCTCGGCCCCGCCATGGCGACGCGGGCGCTGTGGCACCAGGGCAGCCCGATGCGCGCGCATTACCTGGCGAATGTGGACGCCCATGCCTGGGAAGCGCTGAGCGCCACGCTCGATCCCCGGACCACGCTGGTCCTGATTGCCTCCAAGACCTTCACGACGCAGGAGACGATGGCGAATGCCGCCCTCGCCCGGTCCTGGCTGGCGGCGGCGGTGGGGGATGGGCAGGCGGGGACGCATCTGGCGGCGCTGTCCACCAACCTTCCGGCCACGGCGGCCTTCGGCATCGCGCCCGATCGCGTCTTCGGCTTCCGGGACTGGGTGGGCGGGCGGTTCAGCCTGTGGTCCGCCATCGGGCTTTCGGTCGCGCTCGCCTGCGGCTGGGATGTCTTCACCCGGCTGCTGGCCGGCGCCCGCGCGATGGATGAGCATTTCCTGGCGGCGCCCGATTCCGAGAACCTGCCTTTACTGCTGGCACTGGCGGAGCTCTGGCATGTGGACGCGCTCGGCTACCCCGCCCGCGCCGTGCTGCCCTATGACGAGCGCCTCGCCCGCCTGCCCGCGCATCTGCAGCAGGTGGAGATGGAATCCCTCGGCAAGCGCGTGACGGCGGAAGGCGCGCCGGTGCCCATGCCGACCGGCCCGGTGGTGTTCGGGGAGCCGGGGACGAACGCGCAGCATTCCTTCATGCAGCTGATCCACCAGAGCCCGACGCCCGTGCCGGTGGATTTCGTGATCGTCGCCCGCCCCGACCACGCCCATGCCGGAAGCCACCGGATCCTGCTGGCGCACGCCCTGGCCCAGGCGGAGGCGCTGGCGCGCGGGAAGACAGAGGACGAAGCCCGCGCCGAGATGGAAGCCGCCGGCCTGCCGCCGGCCGAGCGCGACCGCCTCGCCCCCCATCGCGTCTTCCCCGGCGACCGCCCGAGCGTCTCCATCCTGCTGCCGCAGCTGACGCCGGAAGCGCTGGGTGCGCTGGTCGCGCTGTACGAGCACAAGGTGGCGTGCCTGGGCGCGTTGTGGGGGATCAACCCCTTCGACCAATGGGGGGTGGAGCTGGGCAAGCAACTGGCCGGCGGCATCCTGCCCGCGCTGGCCGGCCCGGCCCCGCTGCGCTGCCCCGCCACGGCGGCGATGGCCGCCGAGATCAAGGCGCGCTGGCCGTGACCGAAAAACCCTATCGCGCCAATGTCGGCGCGGTGCTGTTCAACGCGGCCGGGCTGGTGCTGGTCGCGCGGCGTGCGGATATGCCGAATGCCGAAGGCGCGGCCGGGGGCTGGCAATTGCCCCAGGGCGGCGTCGATCCCGGCGAGGATCTGCGCGCGGCGGTGTTGCGCGAATTGGCCGAGGAGATCGGCACCGACAAGGCCGAGATCATCGCCGAACATCCCGGCTGGCTGACCTATGACTTCCCGCCCGACTTGGCCGCGCGCGGCTTCCGGATCGCCGCGAAATATCGGGGCCAGCAGCAGAAATGGTTCGCGCTGCGGTTCCGGGGGACGGATGCCGATATCCGCCTGGATGCCGACGACCACCCCGAATTCGACGCCTGGCGCTGGGCCCGGATCGAGGAACTGCCGGCGCTGGCGGTGAGCTTCAAGCGCGAGATCTATGCGGAGCTGGTCCGCGCCTTCGGGCATCTCGGGGCGCGGTAGGGGACGGGGCGACGCATTGGGCAAGCCTGTTCAACAGCTTGCGCGTCCCCCTCACCCCTGCCCTCTCCCCCATTAAGTGGGAGAGAGGGGGTAAAGGCGCCCGCCGGGAAAGCCCTGTGGGCTCAGTCGAGCTTGGAGGCGATCCAGTCCTTCATCGCCTGGCGGGGCAGCGCGCCCACCTTGGTGTCCACCGGCTTGCCGTCCTTGAACAGGATCATCGTCGGGATGCCGCGCACCGCGAAATCGTTCGGCGTCATCGGGTTGTCGTCGATGTTCACCTTCGCGACCGTCAGCTTGCCGGCATAATCCTTCGCGATCTCGTCCAGGATCGGGCCGACCATCCGGCAGGGGCCGCACCATTCGGCCCAGAAATCCACCAGCACCGGCCCGGGCGCCTCCAGCACATCCTGCCGGAAGCTGTCATCCGTCACCGCCTTGGTCAGTTCGCTCATCCTTGCCTCTCCTTCGCCGGGGGAAGGCCCTGGCCTTGGCCGGCAACATCGTGTCGGGGCGCGCCCCGGTCAAGCAAGGTGCCCCTTGGGGGGTGTGGGCCCTCGGGCATCCGGCGCCTGTTCGTCCACCCTCAGACCGGAGGCGCGTGCTGGTCCAGCAGCGAATCCGGCAGGTGCATCACCCGCGCTTCATAGGTCCAGACCAGCGCGCAGCCCACCGCCCGCCCGGGGAAGGCCAGGCGTAGCACCGCCCGATAGGCCGCCATCTGGCGCAGATACAGCGCCGAGACATCCTCCAGCCCCGCGGGCGGAGGGCGGTTGGTCTTGTAGTCCAGCACCAGCACCCGATCGGGCGTCACCAGCAGCCGATCCACCTGGCCGCTGACCAACCTGTCCCCCAGCCGGCCCGCGATGGGCGCTTCCGCCAAGCTGCCGGGGCCGAAGGCGGCGACCAGGGTGGGGTCGGCGAAGAGCGCCAGCACCTCCGCCAGCGTCTCCGCCTGCTCTGGCGCCGACAGCCCATGGCCGGGCCGGGCCAGGAAAGCCCGCGCCGCCGCTTCCCGCTCCGTCGCCGGGCGGTCGGGCAGATGCTGCAACAGCGCGTGCAGGATCCGCCCGCGCCGGAAGCGCCGCCCGCCGGGATCGGCCTTGCCATGGGGGGCGGCCGCCGGCGTCTCGTTCTCCGCCGGGATGGCGGAGGGGGCCAGCACCTCCGGCGCCGCTTCCGCCGCCGCCGGCCGGCGCGCCCATTCGGGCAGGCCCGCGGCCGTAGGGGCCGGCGTGTCGCGGTCGTCGTCGCGGACCTTGGCGTCCTGCGGGCAGTCCAGCCGCAGCAGCGTGGGCGCCGCGAAGCGGCATTCGGGAGGCGCGCCGAACCCTTCGGGCGCCAGCGGCACCGGCGCCGCCCCGGCGCGGGCGAAGCCCTGCGCGACCAGATCGTACCAGCAGCCTTCCGGCCAATCGCGCGTCTTCGGGCGCGTCTTCTGCCAGCCGCAAACCAGCAGCCGGTCCTCCGCCCGGGTCAGCGCGACGTAGAGAAGCCGGTGCTCCTCCTCCTCCCGCGCGCGTTTCTCGGCGTCCAGCAAATCGGTGAAGGCGGGGGCGTGGGCGTCCTTGCGCGGGGCCCAAAGGGGGATGGGGATAGGGATCGGGTGCGGCCCGTCGGGCTCCATCGCCCAGCGCACGCCCTGCTTGCCGCGCCCGGCGCCCACCGTGTCGGGCAGGATGACGATGGGGGATTGCAGGCCCTTGGCGTTGTGCACCGTCATCACGCGCACCGCGTCGCTGCCGCTGTCCTGTTCGCGCTTGATCTCAGCCCCGCCCCGCCGGACCCATTGCACGAAGCCCTGCAGGCTGGGCGGGTGGCGCCGTTCGTGATCCAGCGCGGCGTTCAGCATCTCATCCAGCGGATCGGCGGCGTCGGGGCCGAGCCGCGCCAGCAGCCTTTCGCGCCCGCGATGCTCGCCGAGGATTTCCGCCAGCAGCGCATGGGGCGTGACGAGGTCGGCGCGGTTCATCAGCCGCGCGAGCAGGTCCGCCGCGCGGCCTTCCGGTGTCTCCGCCCCCCGCATCTCCGCCAGCCGCGACCACAGGCTGCCCGCGCGGCCATGGGCCAAGTTGAACAGCTGCGCCTCATCCAGCCCGATCAGGGGGGATTTCAGCACCGCCGCCAGTTGCAGGTCGTCATCCGGCAGCAGCAGCACGTCGCACAGCGCCAGCACATCCTGCACCGCGATCTGCTCCGCCAGCCGCAGCCGGTCCGCGCCACCCACCGGCACGCCATGTTCCTTCAGCGCACGCAGCAGCCGCTGCACGAAGCCGCCGGTGCGGCGGCGCACCAGGATCAGGATATCGCCGGGGCGGATCGCGCGGCCGCGGGATTCCAGCCTCTCGCCGCTGTCGATCCAATGGCGGATGCGCGCGGCCAGCGCCTCGGCGAGCATCGCCTCGGCGCCCGCCGCGCGACCGGGTTGTTCGGGCACGTCCCAGGGCGGGGGGGGCGCGGTGTCCTCGGCCTCCACCATCGGCCAGAGCTCGACGATGCCGGCCTGGCCGACGCGATCGGGGCGATGTTCCAGCACCGCGTCCGGCTCCACCACGCCCGCGCGCGCCGCGCCTTCCGCGAAGACAGCGTCCACCAGTTGCAGGACCGGCGCGGTGGAGCGGAAGGAGACCTTGAGCTGTACGTCCCGCAGCTGCGCGTCGATGGCGTCGCAGCGTTCCGCGAAATGCCGCTTCCAGCGCCCGAAGCCGGACGCATCCGCGCCCTGGAAGCCGTAGATGGATTGCTTGACGTCGCCGACCGCGAAGATGGTGCGCGGCGCGTCTGGCTGTTCCGCCGCCGCCCCGCGCGCGGTGCGCTCCACGCCCTGGCCAGCGAAGAATTCCTCGGTCAGCGCGGCGGCGATGCCCCATTGGGCGGGGTTGCTGTCCTGCGCCTCATCCAGCAGCAGGTGATCGAGCCCGCCATCGAGCTTATACAGCACCCAGGCGCTGCCCGGATCCTGCAGCACGCGCTGCGCCGCCAGGATCAGGTCGTCGTAATCCATCAGCCCGCGTGCGCGCTTGCGGGCCGCGAAGCCTTCCAGCACCGGCGCGCCGAGCGCGAGCAGCGCGCGCGTCGCCGCCAGCAGCCGCGCGGCACAGCGGCTGGCTTCCACCGCCTCCACGCGCGCGCCTTCCATCCGCATCGTGGCGAGGCATTCGGCCTGGCGTGCGCCGACGCCCTGGGTCGCGAGATGCACGCGCACCGTGCCCTCGCCGGTCAGGAAGATATCCGCCCAATCCTCCCACCGCGCGGCGCGCTGCGCTTCGTCCAGCGCGAGCCAGTCCAGGATCTTGTCGCCTCGCTTCCGGTCCCGCTCGGTCTTACTGCCTTGCAGCAGCCGCGCAGCGATAACGAGGTCCGGCCCCGCCGCGCCCACAGCGCCGGCCAGCAGCGCCTGGTCCTGCACCGCGTCCCCAAGCCCGAGATGCCGCGCGACCGCGCCACAGAGCAGGTCCAGCGACCCCGCCCCGCGCAGCGCCAACGCAAGCCTTTCGCGGTCGCGCGTCAGTGTCGAGACCAGCTCCCCGAAGGCCGAAGGCGGCACCAGGCTGGCGAGCGCCTCCAGCGCCTCACGCGGGGTGCGCGGGCCGGCCAGCACGGCTTCCTGCGCGTCGGCCAGAAGGGCGGCGGCCTCGGCATCCTCCACCACGCCGAATTGCGGCGACAGGCCCGCTTCCAGCGGGAAGGCGCGCAGCAGCGACTGGCAGAAGGCGTGGATGGTGCTGATCCGCATGCCGCCCGGCAGTTCCAGCACGCGGCAGAACAACCGCCGCGCGGCATCGAGGTCGTCCCGCATCGGCGCGCGGCCGAGCAGCTTCGCCAGGCGCTCGGCCAGTTCCGCTTCCGGTGCCAC
Organism: Roseomonas sp.; assembly: GCA_044341625.1. Taxonomy (GTDB): domain Bacteria; phylum Pseudomonadota; class Alphaproteobacteria; order Acetobacterales; family Acetobacteraceae; genus Falsiroseomonas. Next base: position 2,557 of record JBIIRI010000081.1, on the reverse strand, counting down.
CGCCCAAGCGCCCAGGTCGCGCGCCAGCCGCGTCGCCATCTCCGCCGCCGCCGCCTTGGTGAAGGTCAGGCAGAGGATCGCATTCGGCCGCGTGCCCGGCGCCAGCAGCAGCCGCAGCACGCGATCCGTCAGCACCTTGGTCTTGCCCGACCCGGCAGACGCCGTGACCCAGGCCGAGGCCGCGGGATCGGAGCCGCGCCCCTGTTCGAACTGCGCCTCATCGCGCGGAGAGAGCGGGAGGTTCATACCAAGCGCACGAAGGTTTTACCTTCGTGCCCCTCAGACGCCGGGCGGGCCGCATCCGCGGCCCTTGGCTTCGCCGCATAGGCGGCGGCCATTCGGCCGCGTCGCGCCGAAGGCGCGCTGTTCGCGCGACGCCCTTCGGGCCGCAGGCCGGACCTTCGTGCGCTGAATATCATTCCGCGTCATCCTCCGCATCCGCCCATTCCGCGATGCGCGAGAGATGGTCGTAATCGCGGCCCTTCGGCGCGCGCGCCGGATGCGGCCGCGCGATGAAGGGCGCATCGCCCAGCAGGAAGCGATCCACCAGCAGGCCGAGCCGGTCGAGCGACGAGGCTGCGAGTTCACCGATCTCCGCCGCCTCATCCAGCATGTGGCGCACCTCGCCCGGGTCCTGGCCGCCGGTCAGCTTCCAATAGGTCAGCGCGCGCACCTGCATGACATCCGCCAGCCCGTCGAAGGCGCCTTGCAGCGCCAGCGCGGCTTCCAGCGGCAATTGCGGCGCGGTGCCGTCGCGCAGATCGGCCGGCTTCGGTGGATCGCCTGTCTTGTAGTCGAGAATGGCGAGTGACCCGTCGCCCAGCCGGTCCAGCCGGTCCGCGCGCGCCTTCAGCACCACATCGCCGCCCGGGCGCCGCAACGTGAAGCGCGCGTCGCTTTCCGTGTGGCTCGCGGCGATGCCGCCATCCTTGCGGAGGCTCTCCTCCAGCTCCACCACGAAGCCGCCGATGCGCGCGAGGCGCGGCCGCCAGAAGGCCGCGAGGCCAGGGCGCGGCCCCTGCGCGGCGAGTGCGGCCGCCGCCGCGTGATCCCAGATCCCTCGCGCATCCGCCGTCCCCGGCCAGCCGCCCGGCGCGGCGGCGATACCGGTGACGAAGCGCGCCAGCGCGGCATGCACGATCTGCCCGTAGTCGATGGCACCGACATCAGCATCGAGCGCATCGAGCGGACGCAGCCGCAGCACGCGCTTCGCGTAGAAGCCGTAAGGGTCGGCGAGAAGCTCCGAGACCTCGGTCACGCTGATCTCGCGCGGGCGCAGCGCGGCGGCCGGCGCGGGCGCGGGGCGGCCGATGGGGCGCGGTTCATCCGGCCGGTCGAGCGCCGCCGCCCAGCGCGGCGCGGCGCTGCGTGCCAATTCCAGCTGCTGCCCGCCGAGAAAGGTCTCGAGCCGCGTCAGCCAGCGCGCCTGCACCGTCGGCGCACCGCCGCGCCGCGCCGCGCGCGACAGCACCGCTTCCGGCGCCGCGCAGGCCGACAGAAGAAAGTCCGTGCAGACGCGCCCGATCCGGGCCTCGGGCTCCGGCAGGCCGAAGGCCGCGCGCATCGGCCGGCTCATCCACGGGCCCGGATCGGTCGCGAGCGGCCACACCGTCTCGTCCAGCGCGCCGAGCACGATACGGTCGAAAGACAGCAACCGCGCTTCCAGAAGGCCGAGGATTTCCACACGCGGATGCGCCCCGATGTCGCGCCCGCGCCCCGTGCGCCGCGTGCGCGCGGCGGGGCCTTCCAGCACCGCGTCGAACAGCGCGGGCCAGGCGCGCGGATCGACCGGCGGCAGCGCCTCCATCGCCGGGGCGAGATCGGCCAGGTGGCTCGCGAGCACCTCTCCTTCCTCACCGGCATAAAGACGGAGGCCACCGGGCGCGTCGGGCGCCGTCGCCAAAGCCTCGGCGGCGGCGAGATGGGCCGCGAGCAGCTTCGCCGGCGGCATCGCGGCGCCATCACCGGCGCCGAATGCACCCAGCGCCATCTCCAGCGCATCGAGCGCGGCGCCGAGGCGCGCGAGGCGGTCCGGATCCTCGGCCAGCGCCGCGCGCGTGGCGGCGCGCAGCCCATCCAGCCCGCCCTGAGGCCTTGGCCCGCGCAGCACGCGCCGCTCCAACAGCCGCACCGCCGAAAGCCACGCCGCGCGATCCATCCCGGCGGCACACAGCGGATGCTTGAGCGTCGCGAGCAGCGGCACGGGGGCCATATCCTCCGCCACCATCCGCGCGAGCAGGCGCAGGAAGGCGCCGGCTGGCGTGGTGCCGAGCGGCTCGCCGGCGCTGTCATCGGCGACGATGCCGTGGCGGATCAGCTCCGCAGCCACGCGGCGCGCGAGGTCGCGATCCGGCGTGACCAGGGCGGCGCGCGCGCCCGGCACTTCCAGCGCCTCACGCAACGTCAGCGCGATCGCGGCGGCTTCGGCCTGCGAGTCGGGCGCCTGCAGCAGCGACAGGCCTTCGAGGCCGGGGCTCCAGATCGCGGGGCGGTGCAGCGTCCAGGCCTCCAGGCCCTCGGGCGGGCGCAGCGCCATCTCGAACAGCGCAGTGCGCGC
>JBIIRI010000080.1:0-16557 GCA_044341625.1 Roseomonas sp. | reverse complement strand
TGGTGACCCAGGCGCTGACGTTGTGCGGCATCGGTTACGTCTTCTGGCTGGAATGGTTCGTCGCGCGCCATGCGCTGGGCGTGGCTGGCGGCAAGGCGGCCGCGCTGGTCGGGCTGGATCTCGCGCTCGGCCTGTTCCTGGCGGGGCTGATCCGCACGCTTTCGGGGGGATGAGAATGACCGGCCGTTTCGACGCGGGGGCGCTGCTGCGCTTCGCGACAGCTGCCTGCCGCGCGGCGGGCCTCGATGCCGACAAGGCCCGCGATGTCGCGGAGGTGCTGCTCGATGGCGACCTGATGGGCCATGACACGCATGGGCTCGCGCTGCTCACCCCCTATCTCGACAGCCTTGCCGCCGGCGACATGGCGGCGGAAGGCGAGCCGGAGGTGATCTCCGCCACCCCCGTGGTGCAGGCGTGGGATGGGCGGAAGCTGCCCGGCCCCTGGCTGGTGCGCCGGGCGATCGAGGCGGCGGACCAGGCCGCCGCGGTGTTCGGCCTCGGCGCCGTGTCCATCGCGCAGAGCCACCACATCGCGGCGCTGGCGGCCTATGGCCCGGCGGTGGCCGCGCGCGGGCGGATGCTGGTGCTGACCTGCTCGGACCCGGCGACTGCGTCCGTCGCGCCCTGGGGCGGGACGCGGCGGGTGATCACCCCCAACCCGCTGGCGGCCGCCTGGCCGACGCCGGATGGGCCGGTGATCCTCGACGTGTCGATGTCCATCACCACCAACGGCATGACCGCCCGCCGCCGGGCGGAGGGCACGCGCTTTCCGGGCAACTGGCTGCTGGATGGCGCGGGCAACCCGACCGACGACCCCAACGCCTTCTGGGGCGAGCCCGCCGGCACGCTGCTGCCGCTGGGTGGGGTGGAGGCGGGGCACAAGGGCTTCGCGCTTGGCCTGCTGGTGGAAGCGCTGACCAGCGGGCTTTCGGGCACCGGTCGGGCGGTGGCACCGAAGGGCTGGGGTGCCTCGGTCTTCGTGCTGGTGCTGGACCCGGCGAAATTCGGCGGTGCGGAGCGCTTCCTGGCCGAGAGCGGCTGGATGGCCGAGGCCGTGCGCGGCAACCCTCCGCGTCCCGGCTTCGACCAGGCGCGGCTGCCCGGCGACCGGGCGATGGCCCGCCGCGCCAAGGCGCTGGCCGAGGGCGTCGTGCTGCACGCCGCGATCCCCCCGGCGCTGGACAAGCTCGCCGCGCGCTATGGGCTGGCATTGCCGGGGCACGCGACGTCCGGCTGATCGGCCTTCTGGCGCGCCGGTTCGCGCCGGGTTGGCCTTTGGGCGGCTGGAGGGAGATGCCGGCAAGGGTGCGGACGGACGCGTTCCGCATCACGCCGAAGACCGTGGGGAGCCGCTCCTTCACCTGCCCGATCGGGTGGAACCGACGAGCGGTTCCACCCGATCGCGCGCTGCTCTAGCTGGCGATGCGCGCGCTGGAGCGCTGCCAGAACACGATCTTTCGTTCCAGCCAGATGACCAAGCCGTAGGTGCCGAGGCCGAGAAGGCTGAGATACAGGATCAAGGCGAAGACGCGGCCGGTGTCGAGATTGGTGGACGCCACGCGGATCAGTTCGCCGAAGCCCTTGCCGCCGCCGAGGAACTCGCCGGTGATCACGCCGGCCATGACGCCGACCGACGCGATTTTGAGGCCGGTGAAGAACTGCGGCATGCCTGTTGGCAGCTTCATCTTCACCAGAGTCTGCCAGCGCGTGGCGCCCATGGTCTTGAACGCCATGCGCGCGTTCTCATCCGCCGCATGAAGCCCGGCGGCGGTGCCCACCACGATCGGGAAGGTCGCGATGAAGGTGGCCAAGGCCACCTTGCTCTCGATGCCGAAGCCGAGCCATGCGATGAAGATCGGCGCGAAGGCGACTTTCGGCATCGTGTCGAGTGCCACCAGATAGGGCATCACGGCACGCTCGCCGAACACCGTCTCGCCCACCAGCACCCCGAGCGTGAAGCCGATCAGGATCGCGAGGGCGAAGGAGATCACCAGCTCCTGCAGGGTCAGCCAGAGCGCCGGCAGCATGTAGCCGCCAGAGAGCAGGTTGTTCCCCACGAAGATGATGTGCCGAAGCGTCTCCGACGGTGACGGCAGGATGATCGGGGATACGAGGCCGACGGACGACACCATCTGCCAGATGCCGATGAAGACGACCGCGAGACCCGCCATCGCCACGGAGCGCGGAATGCGGTCGAACCAGGACACCTGCTCGACCCAGACGGTGTCGGTCTGTGAAGTCGCAGCGGGAAGCGTTGCTTGGCTCACAGGAATGACCCCTTGTCGAGGTGGCCGCGTATGCGGTCGACGAGGGCGCCGAACCGCGGGGTGGTCACCATGTCGAGTGTCCGGGGACGCGGCAGATCGATTTCGACCGTCTCCACGAAGCGGCCGGGCCGCGGCGACATGACATAGACCGTGTCGGACAGGATGACCGCTTCGGAGATCGAATGCGTGACCAGAAAGGCGGTCGCCTTACGTGCCAGGCATATGCGTTGCAGCTCCATGTTCATGTAGTCGCGCGTCAGCTCATCCAGCGCGCTGAAGGGCTCATCGAGCAGCAGCACTTCCGGCTCGGTGATCAGCATCCGGCAGATCGCCGCGCGCTGCGCCATGCCGCCGGACAACTCGCTCGGATAGACGCTGTCGAAGCCCTTCAGGCCCACCAGTTCCAGCAGTGCCCGCGCCTCGTCATGCCGCGCGCGCGCCGCGGCCTTGCCGTCGCGGATCTCGATCGGAAGGACGATATTCTCGAGCGCGGTCTTCCAGGGAAACAGCGTCGCCTGCTGGAACATCATGCCGATGTCGCGCCGCGGGCCGGTCACGGGCTTGCCGGCCAGCATCACGCTGCCCGAGCTGGGCGGAACCAGCCCCGCCATGATCTTCAAAAGCGTGGATTTGCCGCAGCCCGAAGCGCCGATGACGGAGGAGAAGCTTCCCTCCGTCAGGGTCAGGTCCACGCTGCCGAGCGCCTGGATGTTGCGTCGCGCATAGGTCTTGCTGACCCTGCGCAGTTCATACACCGGCCGGGCCTTTTGCCCGGCCGGTACGAAGGCCTCCAACGCCGAGACGCTCATCTCAGTTACGGTTCCACGCCTCGACGAAGCGGTTGGTGTAGGCCGCCTCCAGGTTCGGCAGCGGCGCATCCAGCTCCTTGCTCTCGACCAGGCTCTGGTGCCACGCGGCCCAATGCTGCGGATCCTGGTAGCCCCAGCCCTTGGAGGGGTCATGCGGCTGCCCCTTCTGCAGCACGACATCGAGCAGCGAATTCGCGAAGCGCCGATCCTCGATCTCCTGCGGGTTGCCGGCCGAGAGATGGCGCAGCACGCGTTCGCGGTTGGCGGCGACGTTGGTGAAGCGCGTGGCCCGCACCAGCGCGCGACCGAAGCCTTCCACCACCTGCGGATTGGCGTTGATGAAGGGCCCCATCGCCACATAGCCGTTGCCGAAGAAGGTCTGGAACTTGTCCGGCGTGATGTCGCGCACATGCATGCCGCGATGGTTGAGGATCGCGGCGTCGGCGGCGGCGCCGACATAGGCCTCGATGTCGCCGCGCAGGAAGCCGGCCACCGCAGGCCCGCCATCCCCCACCGGGATGAAGCGGTAGTCGCGCGGTTCCTGCATCCCGATATCGTTCAGGATCGCGCGCGCGAAGCCGACCTCGGCCCCGTCGGCCGTGCCGACGCCGATGACCTTCCCGCGCAGATCGCCCGGGGTGCGGTACGCGCTGTCGCGCCTGACGAGAATGCCGAAGGAACTGCGGGGCAGCGAGTTGTAGAGGAAGACGACATCCGTCCCGCGCGCCCGCGCGCGCAGCACCGGCCCTGGGCCAGGGCGACCGAACTGTGCCTGCCCGGAGGCCAGCGCCTGCAGCACCGGGCCGGAGCCGTTCACCGATTCCGCGCGGACGTTCAAGCCTTCCTCGCGGAAGTAGCCCTCACCCGCGGCGACGTAGATGGGGTAGGAGTTGATCGCGGACGGGCTCGGCTGGACGAAAACGATGTTGCGCAGGGCACGCGTCTGGCTCCGCGCTCCGCTGGCCAGGAAAGGTGCGGCGACGAGGCCAAGCGCAAGGCGACGCGACACGCGTGTGATGCTGGCTGACATGGATTCTGCTTCCTCCTGATTTATTTTATCGTGAAAGCTTATCGCAGCTTCGCCGCCCAGCAAGACCTAAATTCGGCCGCTGCGACTTTTCGGAAACTGCGCCGCCGCGCGTAGTGCCTGCCGTCCTGCGCGTTGATTGCAGCGAATGTCTTGGCCGCCTTGACGCTCTCGAGAGCCTCCACCTACGCTCCCACCAATCGAGGCGTCAGACCCCGAAGTGGGACGCCGGCGCGCCGTCGAGGTCGCGCCGAGGGCGAGATCCCCATTGACGAAGCGCCGCCGGCACAGCCGTGAGGAAGACATGAAGCTCGCCTATTTCGACGATTTCAGGCTCGGGGCCGTGAAGGGCGATGCGATCATCGACCTTACGCCGCTTCTCACGGCCTTGCCGCATCGCGACACGCAGGACCTCATGCCCGCCCTGATCGCGGATTTCGCCGCGCATCGCGCGAGGCTCGAAGCGCATATCGCAACGGCGGCCGGCGTGAAGTTGAGCGGCGTGCGCCTTCGCGCGCCCCTGCCGCGCCCGCGGCAGATCGACTGCATGGCGACGAACTACATGGAAAGCGGCACGCTGCCGAAGCCGCCGGCGATCAACGCCTTCCACAAATCCCCGAGCTCGGTCATCGGGCCGGGCGATACGATGGTCCTGCCCGATATCCCCGCCACCGTCTTCGAGGCCGAGGCCGAGGTCGCGCTGGTGATCGGCAAGCGCGCGACCAATGTCAGCGAGGCCGAGGCCATGAGCCACGTCTTCGGCTATATGAACTTCATCGACGGCTCGGCGCGCGGCATGCCGCCCGAGCGCAACGTGTTCTTCCAGGCCAAGTCGCGCGACACCTTCGCGCCGATGGGACCCTGGATCGTCACCGCCGATGAGGTGGCGGATCCGCAGGCGCTGGATATCCGGCTCCGGGTCAATGGCGAGATCCGGCAGGACTTCAACACCAGCGACATGGCGCATTCCATCCCGCGCTGCATCGCCTGGCTCAGCAGCATCCATACGCTGGAGCCGGGTGACATCGTGGCCACCGGCACCAATCATCGCGGCCTCAGCGCGATGCATGATGGCGACCTGGTGGAACTCGAAGTCACCGGCATGGGCCGCCTGCATTTCCATATCCGCGACGACCTGAAGCGGAGCTGGACGCGCGAGAACCGCTTGCAGGAAAGCCAGAAGCTCATCGCGCGCGGCGGCACGCCGCCCGATTCAGGCATCACCGCGCGCCAGCTGACCGGCAAATACGCGCCGGTCTGAACGTGCCCCGCGACGTCGCTGGCCTTGGTCCCGTTCCGCCGGCGACGTCCACGGCCTGACGCGGGCCTTGTGTACCAGCACTGACACTTGGCTCGCGCCAGCAGGGCGAAGGGTGGCGGCCCTTTCGCCAAGGTGCGGCGATGCGGAGGTTTCCGAATGGCTGAGACGGGCGCGCTGGCCGGGCAGGTCGCGATCATCACCGGCGGCAGCCGCGGCATCGGGCGCGCCATCGCGCTGCTGTTCGCCGAAAACGGCGCCGATATCGCCTTCTGCCACCTGCGTGACCCGACCGGCGCGGCAGACGTCTCGGCCGGCATCGAGGCACGCGGCCGTCGCGCCTTCGCCGCCGATGTCGATGTCGCCGACCTCCCGGGGCTGCGTGCCTTCATTGCCGGCGCCGAGGCCGCGCTCGGCCCCTGCGACGTGCTGGTGAACAATGCCGGCCTGAACCTGCGCGGCCCGATCGAGACGATCACGGAGGAGATGTTCGACCGCGTGATGGGCGTGCATGTCCGCGCCAGTTTCTTCGCCGCGCAGGCGGTCTGGGGCGGCATGGCGGCGCGGGGCAGGGGGCGGATCATCACCACCGCCAGCCAGCTGGCCTTCAAGGGCGCGGCCGGCATCGTCCCCTATTGCACCGCGAAGGCGGCGCTGGTGGGCATGACCCGCGCCTTGGCGCGTGAAGGCGCGCCGAAGGGTATCCTGGTCAACGCCATCGCCCCCGGTCCGGTCGCCAGCGACCTGACCGCGCAGCTCGGCCCCGATTGGGCGGAGAAGACGGGCGCGACGCTGCCCCTCGGCCGCATCGGCCAGCCGGAGGAGATCGCGGCGGCCGCGCTGCTGCTCGCCAGTTCTCCTGGCGGCGATTTTTTCGTCGGCGCGACGCTGTCGCCCAATGGCGGCGACGTGATGCACTGAATCTGCCCGCCAAGCCGCGGCGCCGCCCAGGGTGATGGGCGCGGGTAGCCTTCCCCGCCCATCCCCGGTAAGCGGGCGCCATGACGATCCGGATCGAGATCGGCGCCACCCAGGCGGGCGCGCCCGCGACGCTCGACCTCGAGGAATTGCTGGCGACGCGACTGCTCGTCCAGGGCAATTCGGGCTCGGGCAAGTCGCATCTGCTGCGGCGCCTGCTGGAACAATCGGCACCCTGGGTGCAGCAGGCGGTGATCGACCCCGAGGGCGATTTCGTCACCCTCGGCGACCGATTCGGCCATCTGGTGCTGGACGCGGCCGAATCGGGGCTGGCCGGGCTGAAGCGCGCCGCCGAAGGCGTGCGCCGCCATCGCGTGTCAGTCGTGCTCAACCTCGAGAACCTCGAGGTGGACAGCCAGCTGCGCCACGCCGCCGCCTTCCTGGACGGGCTGTTCAACACCGAACGCGACGCCTGGTCGCCCATGCTGGTCGTGGTGGATGAGGCGCAGCTCTTCGCCCCCGCCATGGGCAGCGATGTCTCGGATGAGGCGCGGCGCACCTCGCTCGCCGCCATGACGGATTTGATGTGCCGCGGGCGCAAGCGCGGACTGGCGGGGATCGTGGCCACCCAGCGCCTCGCGAAGCTGGCGAAGAATGTCGCGGCCGAGGCCTCGAACTTCCTGATGGGGCGCACCTTCCTCGACATCGACATGGCCCGCGCCGCCGACCTGCTGGGGATGGAGCGCCGCCAGGCGGAGATGTTCCGCGACCTGGCGCGTGGGCATTTCGTGGCGCTCGGCCCGGCCATCTCCCGCCGCCCCCTGCCGCTCCGGATCGGGGAGGTGGAGACGGGCACGCGCGGTGGCGGGCCGAAGCTGGTCGCGCCGCCCGGCGCGGCTTCGGAGGAGGCGCGGGAGATGATCCTGAAGGCCGCCGCCGCCCCGGAACCGCGCACCCCGCCGCCGCGCCGCCCCGTAGCCCCCGCGCCCGACATTGCCGCCCAGCTGGCCGCCGCGCGCCCGGTGGCGGTGCATGAGAAGGTGGCGGAGGCGCCGTCGGACGAAGAACGCGCGGCCCGCGCGACCCAGCTCGCCCAGGTGCTGCGGCAATTGATGACGGAGCCGGAGGCCGCCTTCCGCCAGCCGGCCGTGCTGTACCAGGATTTCCTGGTGCGGCTGAAGATCGCGCGGCTCGGCGCGCCGCCCGACCTCGTCGCCTTCCGCCGCATGCTGGCCCTGGCCCGCGCCGGGGTGGATGAGGCGGCGCTGGCCACCGACCCGCAATGGCCCGATGTCGCCGCGCAAGCGGCCGCGCTGCCGGAGGATACGCAGGGCGTCTATCTGCTGCTGGCCGGCGCGGCGCTGTCGGCGGGGCCCTGCCCGTCGGATGAAGCGATCGCGCGCGCCTATGGCAGCCGTTCGCCCGGCCGCGCGCGGCGGCTGCTGGAATGGCTGGAAGGGCAGGGCGCCATCGTCTGCCGCACCGATGCGCTGGGGCGGTGGATCGTGGCGCTCACCGGCTCTGGGCGAGAGACCGCGCCCGGAGATCCGGCCGCCGCCGCGTAGCGCGCGTCGCCTTCCCTACCCGTACAGCCACCCCGCCAGCGCGTAGAGTAGCGGTAGGTTGACCAGCAGGTTGAAGGGGAAGGTCACGCCGAGCGAGGCCGTCAGGTAGATGCCCGGGCTCGCTTCCGGCAGCGCCGCGCGGCAGGCGGCCGGCGCGTCGATATAGCTCGCGCTGGCGCAGATCGCGCCGAGCACGAAGGCGCCGCCCATCGAAAGCCCGGCCGCCCAGCCGGCATAGACGCCGAGCACGCCGAAGCAGATCGGCGCGACGATGGCGAAGCCGGTCATGAACACGCCGACCTGCGCGAATTGCCGGATCTGCCGCGCGGCGGTCATCCCCATCTCCAGCAGGAACAGCATCAGGAAGCCGCGGAACAGCGTCTCGTAGAAGGGCGAGATGCGCTGCCAATCGGCCTCCGTCGCGACGAAGCCGATCAGCATGCCCCCCGACAGCAGCAGGATGCCGCGCCCGCGCAGCGTATCCAGCAGCAGCTCCCCGATCCGGATCCCCCCGCGCGCCTGGCCAAGCCCCCAGCGCGCGATCATCAGCGACAGCACGACGCCGAATTCCATCAGCGCCACGACGGCGGTCAGGTAGCCCTCGCTCGGCGTGCCCATGGCGCGCGCGAAGGCGACGGCGGAGAAGAAGGTGACGGTGGAGACCGACCCGTAATGCGCCGCAACCGCCGCCGCATTGGCGACATCGAAGCCACCGAGCCGGCGCAGCACCGCATAGGTCAGCACGGGGATCGACACCGTCAGCACCCCCGCCACCGCGAACAGCGCCGAGACATCCGCGAAGCTGACCTTCGCCAATTCCCGCCCGCCCGTGAGCCCGATCGAGAACAGCAGGTAGATCGACAGCAGCTTCAGCACCGCATCCGGCAATTCCAACTCGGATCGGATGAAGCCCGCCACCGCGCCCAGCACGAAGGCCAGGACGATGGGGGAGAGGAGATTGACGATCAGCAGGTCGAAGCCGGGCATGGGGGCGCTCGTGATTTCGCGTCTTATTACAACTTGTCCATGTTCTGGAAAGCCAGCCGCCGGCTGCCGTTTCAGCCGCCACGGGGCCAGGGGCTGCGCGGCGCATCGCCGCGCGGGGCCGGGCGACGCAGCCTGGCGGCTTCGACCATCAGCATCTCGCCCAGATTCTCCTGGGTCAGCAGCCCGATCAGCCGCCCCGCCCCATCCGTGACCCCGACCGGGCCGGCCGAGTCCTGCATGGTCCGCAGCGCATCCTCGAGCGGCGCGCGATGCGGCACCACCGCCACGTCCGACTGCATCGCCCCCAGCACGGCGCCCTCCGGGCCGGTCTCCTGCAACGCGCGGATCATGTCGGCGCGGGTCAGGATGCCGCGCAGCCGGCCCGACGCGTCGAGCACGGGGAAGTCGGTCTGCGTGGTCCGCAACAGCAGCTCCACCGCATCGGCGATGCGCGCGGCGGTGGGCAGCGTCTCGAAGCGGGTGACCATCGCATCCGCCGCCACCATGCCCCGCGACAGTTCCCGCAATTGCATCGCCTGGCTTTCCACCCCCGCGCCGAGCCAGACGAACAGCGCGACGAAGACCAGCAGCGGCGCCCCGCCCAGCAGGCCGAGCAACCCCATCCCGAAGGCCAGCGCCTGGCCGATGCTGGCCGCCACATCCGTCGCGCGCCGGTTGCCCAGCCGCATCCCGAGCAGGGCGCGCAGCACGCGCCCGCCATCCATCGGGAAGGCCGGGATCAGGTTGAACACCACCAGCGTGACATTCACCCAGAAGAGCCGTGCCAGCAGCGACTGGCCCGGATCCTCGAGCCCCGCCATCGCCGCCACATCCGGCACGCCGCCGAGCGTCAGCAGCAGCAGCGCCGCTATGATCACGTTCACGGCCGGGCCGGCCAGCGCCACCACCAGTTCCTCGGCCGGCTTTTCGGGGATGCGGTCCAGCCGCGCGACGCCGCCGATCGGCAGCAGCGTGATGTCGGGGGTTGCGATGCCGTAGCGCCGCGCGGCCAGCACATGGCCGAATTCATGCAGCAGGACGCAGGCGAAGATCAGGGTGATGAAGGCAACCCCCTGGATCGCTTCCGTCGTCCCGCCTCGCATCCCATGCGCCAGCCCGATCCAGGCCAGCAGCAGCAGGAAGGTGAGGTGCAGCCGGATCTCGGTGCCGAGAACCCGGCCAAGTGGGATCGCCCAGCTCATCCGTGGCCCTCCTGGTCGATGCAGTGGGCAGCGCAGAGCGGAAGGCGAACCTTAAGAACCCTCTCCCCCCCAGGGGGGAGAGGGCAGGGTGAGGGGGGGGTGTCGAAGGCGGGGAAAGCCGAGCCCGACCTCGATGCCCCCCTCACCCAACCCTCTCCCCCCTGTGGGGGGAGAGGGCCAAGCAGCCCAGCGTCCGCGGGCTTCTAGCGCGCCAGTTGCGGGGTTGGTTGCAGGCGGGCGATGTCGAAGCCCTGCGCGGCGGCGGTGCCGATGGCGGCGGCGTAATCGCCCTCCGTCATCCTGGGCGTGCGCGACAGCACCCAGAGATAGTTGCGGCTCGGCGTGCCCACGACGGCCCAGCGATAATCAGGGTCGAGCCCGATCACCCAGTAGTCGCCGTAGAAGGGCCAGAAGAAGGTGACGCGGAGCCTGGCGTTGCCGCTGCCCTCCACCGCATAGGCCCGCGCGGTCGCCACCGCCTCCGCGTTGCCTGCGCCGGCATCGACGCAGCGATTGGTGACGCCCACCTGCCCATCCGGGCGCAGCGTGTAGGTCGCCGTGGTCTCCACGCAGCGCCGGCTGCCGCCATCCTGGAAGGAATTCGGCAGCCGCGCGATCTCGTACCAGGTGCCGAGGTAGCGCTGCAGATCGACCGAAGCCACGGTCCGCACCGGCGGGCCTTCCGGCGGCGGCGCGGCGCAGGCGCCCAGCAGCAGCAGGGCGAGGACAGCAAGCCGTTTCATGCTTCGGTTCCCTTCGGGCAGCCCGGCACCACCCCGGCGGGCAGGGCGGCGACGTGGTCGAACACCGCGCCGGCGGTGGTGATCCAGACATCGCCCCGCGCCTGCGCCACCACCGACAGCGCGCGCCGCAGCACGCGCAGCCGGTGCGGCTGGCCGATGATGTAGGGGTGCAGCGCGATGCCCATCACCTGCGGAAGGCCATCGGCGCGCACCTGGCGCAGCCTTTCCTCGAAATCGTCCACGATCATCCGCGCGAAGGCCTCGGCCGATTCGCGGCGGGCGACGATGGCGGGGATGTCGTTGACCTCCTGCGGATAGGGCATGGCCAGCAATGGCCCGCCGCGGGTCCGCATCCAGACCGGGGCGTCATCGGCGCACCAGTTCATCGTGTAGCGATAGCCGGCCTCGGCCAGCAGGTCCGGGGTGGTGCGGCTTTCCGCGATCCAGGGGGACAGCCAGCCGCGCGGCGCGGCGCCCTCATGCCGGGCGATGGCCTCGGTCGACTCGGCGATCAGGCGGCGTTCCTCGGCCTCCGGCAGCACCGATTGGCGTTCGGAATTGGTGCGGCCATGGCCGGCCATCTCGTCGCCACGCGCCCGATGCGCCGCCACCAGATCCGGCGCGTAGTCGTACATCGCGCTGTTGAGCTGCACGGTCGCCGGCATGGCGACCTCCTCCAACAGGTCGAGCAGTCGCCAGCCGCCGACCCGGTTGCCGTAGTCGCGCCAGGCGAAGTTCAGCACATCCGGCTGCGGCCCGCCGGGGGCCAGTTCCGCGCCCAGCCCCTCGCCGAAGGCGAAATGCTCCAGGTTGACGCCGAGGTAGACAGCGAGCTTCGCCCCGCCCGGCCAAGCATATGGCCTGCGCCCCCGCCAGGCCGTGTAGTCGTAGCGTCCATGGGTCGGCAGCATCGGGGCTCCTCGGCGCGCATCCTGAGAGACCGTTTGAGAACACCGGACGGGTCGGTTCCGCGGGCCTTTTCCGCCCCTGCGGCGTCAGCGGACTTGCCGATGCAACCAGCAACGGCCGCGTCCGCTTCCTGGCAGGCGCGAAAAATCCCCAGCGGACCCTCAGCCGCCGGCATTCTCAAACGGTCTCTGAGCGACAACTTGTCCCGCCCTGTCTCCACCGCAAGTGTCAGGTGAACGTGACGGGGGTGGGTGACCTGCCCGCGGGCCTGTCCTAAGGTTGCTGCGCGATGTCACGGGCTGCGACAGGAATGGACCGCGCCGCGGAGGAGCTTCTCCGGCGCGAAGCGAAGGCGGCGCGCGCGCGCCTCGCCCTGCCGCTTGCGCTCGGCGTGGCGCAGGTCGCCTCCGGCATTGCCCAGGCTTGGCTCATCGCATCCCTGATCGCCACCCTGCTCGGCTTCGGCGCGGCGGGCTGGACGGAGCTGGGCGCGGCGGCGGCGCTGGCCTTGCTTTCGGCCGGGCTTGGCGTCGCGCAGGAACGCGCGCTGGTCGCGGCGGGGGAAGCGGCGAAGGCTCGGCTGCGCGCCACGGTCTTCGACCGGCTGCTGGCCGAAGGCCCCGCCGACCAGCGCCCGGTCGGCGAACGCGCCGCGCTGATCGTGGACCGGATCGAGGCGCTGGAAGGCTTCCTGACCCGCTGGCTGCCGGCGGCCGCACTCGCCATCGCCGGGCCGCTGATGGTGGGCGTGGCGGTCTTCGCGGTGGACAGGACCAGCGGCGTGATCCTGCTCGTCGCAGGAATCCTGGTGCCGGTCGCGATGGCGCTGACCGGCATCGGCGCCGCCCAGGCCAGCCGGCGGCAATTCGAGGCGCTGGGCCGGCTCTCGGGCCGCTTCCTCGACCGCATGCGCGGCCTGCCTACCCTGGTCCTGTTCCGGCGGCAGGAGGCGGAGGCCGAGGCCCTGTCCACCGCCGCCGCCGAATTGCGCGCCCGCACGATGAAGGTGTTGCGCGTCGCCTTCCTGTCCACCGCCGCGCTCGATTTGCTGGCGGCGGCCGCCATCGCGGTGCTTGCCATCCGCCACGGTGCGATCCTTGGCGCGGGCCACCCGGATCCGGTGGGGGCGATCTTCTGCCTGCTCCTGGTGCCGGCTTTCTTCGCGCCGCTCCGCAGCTTTTCCCAGGCCTATCACGAGAAGCTCTCGGCGCGCGGCGCGGCAGGGGAACTCGCGCCGCTGCTGGCCGAGCCCGCCGGCCCGCCTGGCCTGGTGCTGGAGGAGATGCCGCCCAAGGTCGTCGTCACCTTCCAGGATGTGCGCCTCAGCTACGATCCCGCCCGGCCGCCGGCGCTCGATGGCCTGTCCTTTCGCGTGCTGCCGGGGGAGACGCTGGTGCTGACGGGCGCGTCAGGGGCTGGGAAGTCCAGCGTGCTGCGGCTGCTGATGGGCTTCCGCAAGCCCGATGCGGGGCGCATCGCGCTGAACGGCCAGGATGCGACGCTGCTCGCGCCCGCCGAATTGCGGCGCCTGTCCGCCTATGTCGGGCAGCGGGCGCATCTGTTCCGCGGCACGCTGCGGGAGAATATCCGCCTCGCCCGCCCCGGCGCCACCGATGCCGAGGTCGAGGTCGCCGCCGAGGCCGCGCAGGTCATGGCCTTCGCCCGCGGGCTGAGCCAGGGGCTCGACACGCTGGTGGGGGAAGGGGGCTTCGGCCTCTCGGGCGGTCAGGCGCAGCGCGTGGCCGTGGCCCGCGCCTTCCTGCGCGATGCGCCGCTGGTCCTGCTCGATGAGCCGACCGCGCATCTCGACCCGGGGACGGAGGCGGATGTGCTGGAGAGCCTCCGCCGGCTTTGCGCCGGGCGCACCGCGATCGTGGCCACGCATAGTCGCGCCGCGCAGCGAATCCTGGGCCGGGTGCTGGAGATCGAGGCCGGGCGCGCGGCTGGCGCGCGGATGGCCGGGGAGTGACGGGCGCATGAGTGGCGACCTGCTCCGCGTCCTTGGCATGTGGCGCAGCCGTGGCGGCTGGCTGGCGGCGGGCATCGCGGTCTCGGCGGTCGCGGCGCTGTTCGGCCTGGCGCTGCTCGGCTTCGCCGGCCAGGGCGTGGCGGAGGGGCTGACCGGGGCGGCGTTGTTCACTGGTGGCGCGGCGGCGCTGGTGTGGATGCGGGTCTTCGCCGTGGCGCGGCCCGTCGCGCGCTACCTGGATCGGCTGGTGGCCCATGCGGCGGCCTTCCGGGCGCTGGCCGATACGCGGGTCTGGTTCTTCCGCCGCCTCGCGGAGCGCCTGCCGTCGGGCCTCGGCTTCCGGCGCAGCGGGGATCTGCTGGGGCGGCTGGTGTCCGACATTGATGCGCTGGACCGCCTGTATCTGGGCGTGCTGGTGCCGGCGGTCTCGGCGGCGGCGGTGGTGCTGGCGATCGCGGTGGTGCTCGGCGCGGCCTCCCCCACGCTTGCGATGCTGGTCGCGCTGCCGCTGGCGGTCGCGCTGCTGCTGCCGCCGTTGCTGGCGCCCGGCGCGGCCGAGGCCGGGCGGCGCGTGGCCGCCGCGCAGGGCAGCCTGCGCGCCGCGGCCGTCGATCCGCTGACGGGGATCGAGGACACGCTGTCCGCCGGCGCCGAGCGCGTCGCCGCCACCCGTGTGGCGGAGGAAGGGACGCAGCTTTCGGCGGCGCAGCGGATGCTCGCCTGGCGCGGCGCCTGGGGTGGCGCGGCCGGGCAGGTGCTGACCCAGGCGGCGATGCTGGGCGCGATCGCCTGGGGGCTGGCGAGCGGGCAGGCGGCGGTGGCCGGCGCGGTGCTCGGCCTATTCCTGGCGGCCGCGGCGGCCGAGGCCTTCGGGCTGCTGCCCCGCGCGGGCGCGGCGCTGGCCGCCGCCGCCGCAAGCGCGCGCCGCCTGTTCGAGGCCGCCGATGCGGCCCCCCCGGTCGTGGAACCCGCCAACCCGGCCGCCCCGCCCACGGGCCATGCGATCCGGATGGAGGGGGTGCAGTTCACCTGGGTGCCGGACCGCCCGCCGGTCTTCGACGGGCTCGACCTCGATGTGCCGGAAGGCGCGCGGATCGCGCTGCTCGGGCCGTCGGGTGCGGGCAAGTCCACGCTGACCTCCCTGCTGCTGAAACTCGCGGCGCCGCAATCGGGGCGCATCCTGCTGGGCGGCGTGGATATCGCGACGCTGGCCGCCGATGAGGTTCGCGCGCGCGTCACCTGCCTGACCCAGGATGCGCGGCTGTTCGACGACAGCATCGAGGCCAATCTGCGCCTCGCCCGGCCGGATGCCGATGCGGCGGCGCTTTGGCGCGCGCTGGACGAGGCCGGGATCGGTGAGTTGGTCCGTACCCTGCCCGATGGCCTCGATACCCGCTGCGGAGAGGCGGGGGCGCGCTTCTCCGGCGGGCAGGCGCGGCGGCTGGTGCTGGCGCGGGCGCTGCTGGCGGATACGCCGGTGCTGATCCTGGATGAGCCGGCGGCCGGGCTCGACCCCGACACCGAACGCGCCTTCCTGGAGACGCTGCACGAGGCAACGGCGGGCCGCACCGTGATCCTGATCGTCCATCGCCTGATCGGCGTCGAACGCCCGACGCGCATCCTGCGCCTGGCCGGTGGGCGCGCCCTGGCGGCGATGGGGTAGGGGGGGGAGGGGCTTGGCCCCTCTCGCCTTCAAAGGCTCAAGGCGCCGGATCGAACCGGCGCCCTGCCTCGGGCGGCGCCGCGGCTTTGCCGCGGCAACGCGGCGCAGCCGCTGAAGATCAGCGCCTGCGCAGGGGCCCCCGCAAAGCCGCGTAGCGGCTTTGTGGGGAGCTAGACGAGCTTAGGCAGGTAGGCGCCGATGCCCTCGACCGGGGTGCCCGCCAGCCAGAAGTCGAGGTCGGCCTTGGTCGGCTTGGTCGGCTCGGGGCGCTGGATGGTGATCTCCACCCGGCCCACTTCGCGGCCGTTGCTGTCGGTGATGGCGGGTTCGACGGCGGCGATCATCAGCTCCGCCTGCGCGGTCGGCAGGGCGTGGATGCGGCCCAGGATACGCGCCAGCACGCCAAGCTTCGCCCGGCCGCTGGCATCGCCATCGGCCACCTTGATCGCGATCCCGATCGCCTTGTCGCGCACGCAGGCGACGACATAGCCCTCGGCGCCGTTCTTCGCGATGACGTTGCCGTCGCAGAAGCGGATCAGGCGGGCGAGCGGGCTGTCCTTGCCGGCAAGGTGGTCCGGATAGGCGGCCATGGCGTCCATCACCCGTCGCGCTGCCGCACGGCGGGCGGGGGAGACCGCCTGCGCCACGCCGAGCCGCGCCATCGCCTTCGCCATCACGCCGATCGGCAGCGACAGGGCGGGCAGGCCGCAGCCATCGCCGGCGGCGGCGAAGCCATCGGCCGACATGCCGGTGAATTCGGACAGCACGTCGCGGTACAGACGCTGCGCCGGATGGTCCGGGTTCGCGTAATCGAGCCCGCCGCCCATGTGCTTGGCCATGCTCAGGAAGCCGCAATGCTTGCCCGAGCAATTGTGATAGATGCGGCGCGGGCCGCCGCTGGCCCAGGCCGCGCCCTGGTCCGCGACGCCATTCGGCAGCGCCGGGCCGCAGATCAGCGCATCCTCGGTCATGCCGAGCCGGGAGAGCCAGTCGGTGACCAGCGCCACCTGGAAGGGCTGCGCGTGATGGGACGCGCAGGCCAGCGCGATGTGCTCATCCGTCAGGCCGAGCGCGTCCGCCGCGCCGGATTCCACCAGCGCCACCGCCTGGAAGGGCTTCAGCGCGGAACGCGGCGTGGGTGCCCAGCCCGGATCGCCCCAGGCGTGGCGGAGGGTGCCGGCGGTGTCGGCCACCGCGACGATCCCGTGATGCAGGCTTTCGACTACCGGCCCGCGCCAGA
>JBIIRI010000196.1:0-5504 GCA_044341625.1 Roseomonas sp. | reverse complement strand
CTCTTCCTCGTCGCCGGGGCGATACGGCAGGTCGGCGGGTCCTTCGCGCTTGCACGCCTTGGCGGGCTTTGGGTGTCGGCTCCGCTTCTCGGCATCCTGTTCCTCATCCCCGCGCTGTCGCTGGCCGGCATCCCGCCGCTCTCGGGGTTCTGGGGCAAGTTCGTCGTCATCCGCGCCAGCCTCGAGGCGGAGGCGTGGCTGCTCGCCTTCGTCGCCCTCGCCGTCGGGTTGCTGACGCTCTACTCGATGATCAAGATCTGGAACGAGGCCTTCTGGAAGGCCGCGCCCGATGTCGCGCCGCGGGCGGAGTGGACGCGTACCGATCGCGTCGCGACCTTTGCACCGATCGTGGCGCTCTGCGCGGTGACGCTGATGATCGGTCTCTGGACCGAGCCCTTCGCGGCCTTCTCCCTTGCTGCTGCGGAGGCGTTGCTCGACCGCGAGGCCTATATCGCCGCCGTCCTCGGCCCCAATCCCGTCCGGCTGGCGGAGGCCGCGCCATGAGGTCCGTGCTCGGCTGGGTCCGTGTCGGCATCACCTTCGTCGCGGAACTGTCGAAATCCACCTGGGCGACGATCCGCGCCGTTCTCGGGCCGACAGAGCGGCTCAGGCCCGCCATCCTCGCCGTGCCTCTCGATGTCCGGTCGCCCGCCGGCATCGTGCTGTTCGCCGATATGGTGACGCTGACGCCGGGCACGACGAGCCTCGATGTCTCGGCGGATGGAAGCACGCTCTACGTCCATGTCCTCGACGCGCCGGACCGCGAGGCGGCCATCGCGGGCATGAAATCCACCCTCGAGGCCCGCGCGCGGGAGGTGCTGCCATGACCGATGGTCAGATCCCTGGCCTGATCCCTTGGGCCGCCGCGATTGCGGCGGCCATCGTCACGCTTGGCCTGGTCCCTGTCGCTGTCCGGCTGCTGGTCGGTCCGTCCTCCGCCGACCGCGCCATCGCGACGGATATGTTGGGGCTGCTCGGGGCCTGTCTTGCCGCGGTCACCGCTTTGCTGGCCGGCCATGCGGCCTTCCTCGACATCGCGCTCGGCATCGCGCTCGTCGGCTTCCTCGCCGCCGTCGCCTTCGCCCGGCTGATGGAGCGCGCGAGCGTACCGCCTGTCGCGGAGCCCGCCGAATGAGCGCGCTGCGCGAGATCCTGGCGGCGCTGCTGCTGGTGGGCGGGGCTGCGGTGGTGGCGCTGGCCGCGCTTGGCGTGGCGCGGCTGCCAGACCCGTTCAGCCGGATGCATGCCGCTGCCAAGGCAGGCGTGGCTGGCGCTGGATTGCTGTTGCTTGGTGCGGGGCTCGCCTTCGGCACCATGGGAGCGATGCTGACCGTTGTTGCGGCTGTCGCCTTCCTCACGCTCACCGCGCCGATCGCCTCCCACGCACTCGGCCGGGCGGCCTACGTCGCCGGTGCTCCCCTCGGTGGCGCATCGGTCGCCGACGCACTCTCAGGCGTGCTCGATCGCCGCGTCTTCGACATCGATCCCGCCCGAACCGTTCGGCCCCGCCCGACACCCCTTGCCACGCCACGAGAGGAACCCGTCATGAGCGCCACCCCGGAGTTCCGGCGGCCGGCCGATCCGGCTTTGCGCGATTCCGTAGCCGCCGAACCGGTGGGCCTGCGTCGGCTGCTCTGCTGCCTTGTCGGTGGGCCCCACCAGGCAGAGGCAACGGCGCAGGCCTTCGACCTTGCCGGACATGCCGGGGGCCGCCTGACCGGCTTGTCGGGCGCGGGGCTGGAGCCGCGGATGTGGAGGGGACCGCTGCCGGTCGGTGGCGCATTCTGGGCGGATTGGCTCACATCGCGCAGCCGCCAGCGGATTCGGGAGAACTGCGCGGCGGCCCTTGAGGACTTCCAGGGCAGGGCGGCCGCAACCCCGGGCGTCGACGCGGCCGCGCGCCATGAGGAAGGCCAGGCTGCAGATCTGGTCCGAACGCTCGCAGGCCATGACCTTGTCGTGCTGCCGGCAGGGATGGGGCCGCACGGGGTGGAGTGCGCGCCAGGAGAGGAGATCGCCGCGTCGCTTGCCCGCGCGCGGCTGGTGCCGGTGCTCCGGGTCCGGCGCAAGGTGGCGGAGATGCGTTCGGTGCTGATGGTCGTCGGCTCCTCGCCCGCCTGTGGAATGCTCGCGGCAGGGCTGCTGCGGACCGGATTGTGGCCGAATGCTGAGGTGTCGATCCTGCCCGTCGCTGATTACCGGGCTGGCGTGGCGGCGGCAGTGGAGGCGCAGGCGGAGCTGTTGCGTGCAGCCGGCCGCAAGGTGCGGCTGCTGCCCTCAATCGAACTCGATTTCGAACTACAGGATCTCCGCGCCCGGCTAGCGACCTTCGACGCGGCGGTGCTGTCCAGCCTGTCCACGCAACATGGCGGCCTGTTCGACATGGTCCGCAACTGCGCCCATGAAGCGGTGGCCGATACCGTGCCGGTTGTGCTCTTGCCCTAGGGGCAGGCGGCCGGTCACAGAGGCCCCTCATGGATCGCGTTTCGCCGATGGCCGCCACCGCCCAACCTGCTGCATCCCGCCCAGCCCGCACCAGCCTGCTGCCCTCGGCGCTTCGGCTGCCGGCGGCCGCAGGTGTCATTGTGTTCGCGGTCGCCGTCGGCACAACGCAACTCGCCCTGCATGTCACCAATCAGGAAGCGGACCGGCGGCTCGCCCAGCTCGGCGAGGTCTACCTTGATGGGCTGGCGGCAAGCGTGCGTGCCGGGCTTGAGGCGCGCGACGCCCCCTATGTGAGCGAACGCATGTCCCGTGCCTTTGGGGAGCAACGCGGCATTGCCGAGAGAACACTGTTCGCCTTCACCCCGGATGGCGCGCTGCTGGCGCGGCATGGCGACCCCGGCAAGCCTGCGGCAATGGCCGTGGCGCTCGGGGCCGATGCATGGCGCCTGGATGCGGCCAGCGGCACCGCTTGGGTCAGCCGCGTCGTCGAAGGGACGCAGGGGCCGGCCGGGCGTGTCGTCGCTGCCCTCGACGTCTCGCCGATTCTGGCCGCGCGCACGCGGCTGGCCTGGGGCATCGTGCTGCTCGACCTGCTGCTCGCGGGTCTCGCCGCGCTGCTGACCTGGGCCGTGCTGCGGCGCTTGGGCCGTCCGCTCCGCATCCTGGTGCAGGCTTTGTCCAATGCGACACGCCAAGGTCCGGTGTCGCTGCCGGAGGCGGCTATCGCACAGGCAGATTCACGCAGTGCAGCCGTTCTTCGGGCCTACAACAGCATGGCGGAGGGTATGCGGGAGCGCGAGAGGCTGACCGCCGAGCTGGCGGAGCGCGAACAGGCCGCTGCGCTGGGCAGGCTCGCTGCAACGATTGCCCATGAGGTCCGGAACCCTCTTGGTGGCCTTGCCACCGCCGTCTCGACCCTGCGGCGCTATGGCGCCGATCCGGAGGTTCGGGAGGAATCTCTCGCCTTCCTCGATCGCGGTATCGCCGCGCTGGATCGCATCGTGACAAGTACGCTCACCCTCTATCGCGCGGACGAGGACCGGCCACTCATGCGCACTGATCTTGAGGATCTGGTGCATCTGGCCCGGCCGGCGGCGGAACGGCGTGGCATCGTGCTCGATGTTTCGCTCGATCTTCCGGACGGCGAGATCGCTCCCGGCGCGGGTGGTGTGCGCCAGGTTCTGCTGAACCTTCTGCTGAATGCCTGCGAAGCGACGCCGCTGGGCGGGACGGTGGAGCTGCGCGTACGCCGCGAGGACGGAGAGCTCATCTGCGAGATCGCCGATTCCGGAACGGGGCTCGATCCTATCCAGGCGCAACGGCTGACCCGCGGCGGCGGCACGACCACGCGCAAGGGGCTCGGGCTTGGCGTCGTCGTCGGTTTGCTTGGCACGCTCGACGCCCGCGCCTCCGTCACCGAGCGGCCGGGTGGCGGCACCACGATCCGCCTGGCGATCCCTGCGGGAGCACGCCCATGAGTGGCCCGAAGGTGATCCTGGTGGTTGAGGATGATCCGGTGCTCGGCCCCGCCCTGGTGCAGCGGCTGCGCCTGGAGGGCTATCGTCCGCGTCTGGCCGCGACCGGTGCCGCGGCGCTGCGCGAGGCTGCTGCGCTCCGCCCCGATGCGGTGATCAGCGACATCCGTCTGCCTGACATGTCGGGCGAGGAGATCTATCGCCGCCTGGTGGCCAGCTTCGGCGCGATGCCGGCCTTCTTCATGACCGCCTTCGGGGAGATGCCGCAGGCCGTGCGCCTGGTCCGCGCTGGCGCGCGCGACTACCTCACGAAGCCGGTGGATGTGGACCGGCTGGTGACGGAACTTGGCGCGGCGCTTGGCGCCGTAACGCCTGCATCGGATATGGGTGAGCTGCCGCAGCTCGGCGCCTCAGCCGCCATGCGCGCAGTGGAGGCGACGCTGCGCAAGGCCTCGCGGGTGGACGTGCCCGTGGTGCTGACCGGCGAGACGGGCGTGGGCAAGGAAGTCGCGGCGCGCTTCCTGCACGCGGCTTCGGCCCGCGGCGCGCATCCCTTCGTCGCCGTCAACTGTGCCGCCATCCCGCGCGAGTTGGCCGAGAGCACGCTGTTCGGCCATGAGCGCGGCGCCTTCACCGGCGCCGTCGCGCGCGCGACCGGGGTGGTGGAGCGCGCGGGCGCGGGAACGCTGTTGCTCGACGAGGTTGCCGAGCTGTCTCCAGAGCTGCAGGCCAAGCTGCTCCGTCTTGTCCAGGAACGCAGCTTCCTGCCGGTCGGCGCCACGGCGGAGCGCCCCTTCGCTGCGCGGATCGTCTGCGCCACGCATGCCGATCTCGCGGCCCGTGTGCGGGAGGGTACGTTCCGGGAGGATCTGTTCTATCGTCTGAACGTCCTTCCCTTGGTCATCCCGCCGCTCCGCCAACGGCCCGAGGACCTGCCAGACCTCGCCGAGCGACTATTGGCGGAGACGCTCGCCCGCTTCGCCCTAGGTCCGCGGCGGCTGGGCGAAGCGGCGCTGGCCGCCCTCGCAGCGCATGATTGGCCGGGCAATGTGCGCGAGCTGCGCAACCGCATCGAGCGCGCCGCTGCACTGAGCGAGGCGGAGGAACTGACGACGGCCGACCTGTTCCCCGAGGGCGCGCTGGAGCCTCCGCCCGGTCCGCGCGACGCATCGCTCGAAGGTGCGCTGGACGAGGCGGCGCGCCAAGCCATTGAGGAAGCGCTTCGTCGTGCGGGTGGCAGCCGGTCGGAGGCAGCGCGTCTCCTTGGCGTCTCGCGCACCACACTCTGGAAGCGGATGCGTGAACTCGGGTTGGGCAGCGACGGATAGGGCGTACACCGTCGTCATCTGGCGCAGCTCCGCTGCCGTCAGCACGCGGAGCGACGCTCTCATCGCCGCAGTTTGATGCGACCAACGGTTGCCTGGATGCTGGTCACGGAGATTCTCCGATGCCCGGACGCGGAAGGGCAGCGGGATGCAAACGCAAGCGTGACCTGCCCCCGTAGAAGCGGTCCGCCGGTAGAGTAGTCCGGCGGCAGCGAAGGGGTGTCTGTGATGGCGCGGAAGAAGGCGCACACGCCGGAGG
>JBIIRI010000195.1:0-5509 GCA_044341625.1 Roseomonas sp. | reverse complement strand
GCGGCGGATGTTCTCGGCCCGCGCGACATAATGCTTGCCCGGCGTCTGGATGCCCGCGACCCAGCGCCAGGACAGGGTGTTGGACGCCGCGTCGCCATCCAGCAGGTGATGCAGGAACAGATCCGCCCCCAGCGTCCAGGGCAGGCGCAGCGTGAAGATCCAGATGCTCGCCACCCACATCCGCACATGGTTGTGCAGCCAGCCCGCCTCGCGCAGCTCCGCCATCCAGGCGTCGAAGCAGCCGATGCCGGTCGCGCCGCCCGCCGCGGTTTCGTAGGCCTTCCGCAGCCCGCCATTCGTCGCGAGCATCGCGCGGTCCCGCGCGAGCTCGGCGCGATAGCTGGCCCACAGCGCCGGGCGGAGTTCGAGAAACCCCTTCCAGTAGCTGCGCCAGAACACCTCCTGGATGAACTTCTCGGCCGCCTCGGCGCGGTGATGGGCCAGCGCGGTGCCGACCAGCTCGGCCTCCGTCACCAGCCGGTGCCGCACGGCGGGCGACAGCAGCGAGACATCGCGCCGCGCCCCCGGCCCGGGATCGCTGTTGCGCCCGGCGGCATAGGCCGCCCCCATGCGGGGCGCGAAGGCGCCGAGCCGCGAAAGGGATTCGCCGCGGGTGGCCGGGAAGGTTTCGGTCGTCATGGGGCGGAGATCGTGTCGTGCCGCGAGGCCGCAACCGGGCCTCTCGCCCCGGCCGCTCATTCGGTCCTAACCTCGGCGCATGAAGCGCATCGCCGTTGCCCGCCTCTGGTTCGAGGGCAATTCCTTCACCCCCGCCGCCACGACGCTGGAGGCGTTCCGGGCCCGCGAATGGCTGGACGGCGCCGAGGGGTTGGCGCAGGCCGCCGGCACCGCGACCGAACTCGGCGGCCTCGTGGCGTTCCTCGCCGCAAGGCCGGATTGGGAGGCGCGGCTGATCCGCGCCACCTCCGCCCAGCCGGGCGGGCCCATGACGCGCGCGGCGCTCGAGGCCTGGCTGGCCGAAGTGGAAGCGGGGCTGCGCGAGGGCGCGCCCTGGGACGGCGTGTATCTCTCGCTGCACGGCGCCGCCGTGGCGGAGGACGAACCCGCCGCCGACCTCGCCATCATCCGCCGCATCCGCGCGCTGGTCGGCGCCATGCCGCTGGTCGCGAGCTTCGATTTCCACGCCAACATGGCGCCCGAGATCGCGACCCTGCTGGATGGCGCGAGCGTCTATCGCAGCTACCCCCATATCGACATGGCGGAGACCGCGGAACGCGCGCTGGCGCTGCTCGAACGCCGGCTGGCGGGCACGCGGCTGCATGGGGCCATCGTGAAGCTGCCGGTCGTGCTGCACAGCTTCCACATGCGCAGCGCCGCCCCCGGCCTGCCGCCCGGCCCGATGGCCGACGTCTGGGCCGAGGCGGCGGCGCTGGAAAGCGATGCGGTGCCGGAAGCCGCGCCCTTCGGCGGCTTCGCCTGGGGCGACACGCCCCATGCCGGACCCTGCGGCATGGCCTGGGCCACGGAGCCCGCCGCGGCGCAGGCCACCGCATCCCGCATCGCCGCCGCCATCGCCGCGCGCCGCGCGCGTTTCGCGGTCACGCTGCCATCGCCAGAGGTCGCGTTGCGGGATGCGCTCGCGGCACCGCCCGGCCTCGTTGCCCTGCTGGACCCGGCGGATAATCCGCTCTCGGGCGGTGTCGCGGATACGCCCGCTTTGTTGCGCGCTTTGTTGGCGGCCGGGCCCTTGGTGCCGACCGTCTTCGCCTTCCTGCACGACCCCGCGACGGTCGCCGACGCCGTGGCGGCGGGGCAGGGCGCGACGCGCGGCTTCCGCCTCGGCGGACGCAGCACCGAGGCCTTCGGGCCGCCCGTCGCGCTGGATGCGGTGGTGGAGCGGCTGACGCCAGGACGTTTCGTCAATGCCGGGCCGATGGAACGCGGCATGGCTGTGGATCTCGGGCCGAGCTGCGTGCTGCGGGCGGGGATGCTGCGGATCATCGTGACCAGCCGCAAGGAAGCGGCGGTGGACCCCGGCTTCTTCGACCTGCACGGCATCGACCTGTCGGCCACGCGGCTGCTGGCCAACAAGGCCAAGAACCATTTCCGCGCGGCCTTCGCCGAACGCTGCGCCGCGATCCTGGAATGCGACTGCCCCGGACCCGCCGCGCTGGATCTGGCCACGCTGCCCTTCCGGCATGTCCCGGCCGCTTGGCGGGACGGCGTGGTGGGCGCTGCCTTACCGGGCTGATGCCGGGCGGATCTCCACCTGGGCCAGGCCGCCATTCATGCCGATCTCCCGCGCGCTGCGCGGCGACAGGTCCAGGATGCGGCCGCCCGTGAAGGGCCCGCGGTCGGAGATGGTGACCGTCGTGCTGCGCCCGTTCCGCAGATTGGTCACCTCTGCCCGTGTGCCGAGCGGCAGGTTCGGGTGGGCCGCCACTGCATGGTCGGGGTGGAAGGGCCGGCCATTGGCCATCGGGCGGCCGGTGAAGCGCTGCGCGTCATAGACGGCGGCCACGCCACGTTGGGGTTCGAAGGCCTCGGCACGGGTGGGAAGGGTGCCGGCCAAGGCCAGCAGGGCGGGCAACAGACCCCGCCGGGTTCCAGTCCTGAACATGCGGGCAACAAAACGCCTGGCGGCCGGCTTGGCAACCCCGCCCCGCCTGTTGGGGCCGATCCGGCCATTTCGCGGGCTGGCGCGGGGTGGCGGTTGATCCACCGCAAGGACGCCCCCGGCTTCCCATGCTGGGATGTCGTGGATGCTCCAGACGCTCGGCAATTGCCTGCATGACCTGACCGCGATCGGCCCCGGCGGCGTGCCGGCCGTCGCGGCGGCGCTGTTCCTCGCCGGGCTGGCGGGCGGGGTGACGCATTGCGCGGGGATGTGCGCGCCCTTCGTGCTGGCCCAGGCCGGCGCGCTGGCCGATCGCAGCGCAGGCGGGGGGATGGTGGCGCGGCTCTCGGGCGCGGCGCTGCTGCCATATCACCTGGGGCGCATGCTCGGTTACGCCACGCTCGGCGCGCTGGCGGGCGGGATGGCGGGGCTGGTGACGCAGCTCAGCGGGCTGCGCTGGCTGCTGGCCGCGCTGCTGCTGGGGGCCGCGCTGCTGATGGCCGCCCAGGCCGCCGGCCTGCTGCCGGAGCGCTGGCGCCCTGGCCGCCTGCCGCACCTGCCTGTCCTGTCCGGGGCCGGGCCTGGGGGGCGGCTTGCGGCCCTGCTGGGCTGGCTGCTGGCCGCGCCGGGGGGCTGGCGTGGGGTGGGGCTCGGGCTTGCCCTGTCCGCCTTGCCCTGCGGCCTGCTCTATGCGGCGCTGGCGGGGGCGGCGGCGACGGGCTCGGCGCTGGCGGGTGCCATCGCCATGGCGGCCTTCGTCGCCGGCACGATCCCCGCGCTGGTCGGCGTCGCCCTGATGGGAAAGCTGTTCCTGCGCCGCGCCGGGGCGGGGCTCCGGCTGGCGGGGGCGGCGCTGTTCGCCCTGAACGCGGCGGTGCTGGCCGGGATGGCGTGGCGGCTGGTCGCCTGACAGACTATCGCGCGATTCCATTCACCGCATTACAACCAATGGTGGTGCAAAAGCCTCGCGACCCCAGAAGACGGGATCGCGATGTCGGCCTCGCCCCCCCTGGTCACGGCCAGCGGGACCGTGCCGGGCACCATCCATGAGAATGCGCGTCCCGGAGATTGGCAGGCTACGCTGATCCTGTCGGGTGGCGCGCAGGGCCTCGTGCTCGCCGGACCGGATGCGGCGTTGTTCAGCCTCGCCTTCGACCGGGCGCGGCAGACCGCCATCGTCACCCCGGCCCAATCCTTCGACGCCGAGGCAATGGGCCCCGCAGTCTTCACCCTCGCCTTCGATGTCCTGACCGCCGCGGGCTGGCAGCGCCTGTCGCAGAGCTGGCAGGTCGCGCTGCTTGACCATGACGACACGCCGCCCGAGGCGCTTCGCTTCGTCTCCGGCGGCGTCGTGATGGCGAATGAGCCCGGCGCGGTTATCGGCACCCTGGCCGCGACCGACCCGGACACCACCGGCCCGCTGCAGTATGCCGTCGCCTGGCCCGACGACGCCTTCTTCACCATCGCGGGCGATGTGCTGCGCCTGCGGGACGGGATCGACCTGCTGGGGCAGGGCGGCACCACCCGCCATGTGCTGGTCACGGTCTTCGATGGCTTCCACCTGGCCGCCTTCAGCCTGCCGGTGGAGGTGCTCGTCCCCCCCGCGCCTGTCACGGTGCGAGAGGGCAGCGTGGCGGCCGATACGCTGGCTGGAACCGCCGGGCGGGACCTGCTGCTGGGCCTGGGCGGGGCGGATTCCCTGGCCGGCGGGGATGGCGCCGATATCCTTGAAGGCTGGGCCGGCGCCGATACGCTGGATGGCGGCCTGGGCGACGACACCCTCGAAGGCGGCGAGGACGCCGACCGGCTGCTGGGTGCGGCGGGGGCCGACCGGCTGCATGGCGCGGCCGGCAACGACACGCTGGATGGTGGCAGCGCCCACGACACGCTCGATGGCGGGGAGGGTGCCGACAGCCTGCAGGGTGGCGATGGCAACGACCTGGCGCGCGGCGGCGATGGCAATGACACGCTTCACGGCATGCTCGGCGATGACACGCTGGAGGGCATGGCCGGTGCCGACCAGCTGGATGGCTCCACCGGCAACGACCAACTCGATGGCGGCGAGAGCCATGATCTGCTGTTTGGGGGCGCTGGCGCTGACACGCTTCTGGGCGGGCTCGGGCCGGGCGCCGATTCCATCGACGGCGGAGACGGCGCGGACCTGCTGTTCGGCGGGGAGGGCGCCGACACGCTCCATGGCGGCACCGGCGCCGACACGCTGATCGGTGGGCCGGGCGACGACACCTATCTGCTCGATGCGCCCGGCGCCGTGATGGTCGAGGAGCCGGGCGAAGGCTTCGACACGATGGTGGTCCGCTTCGTCGCCACCATCCTGCCAGATATCGAGCGGCTGCGGATCGGGTCCGGCGCCGGCAACCTCGCGGCCAGCGGCAGCGCGCGGTCCGATCTGCTGGTCGGCAATGAGGGCGCCAACCTGCTGGCGGGCGGCGATGGCGCCGATACGCTGGAGGGCGCCGCCGGGGCCGACACGCTGGATGGCGAGGCGGGTGCGGATTCGCTGTTCGGCGGCGATGGCAACGACCTGCTGCGCGGCGGCGATGGCGCCGACCGGCTGGATGGCGGCGCAGGCGCCGACACGCTCGAAGGCGGCGCTGGCGCGGACAGCTTCGCGGGCGCGGCGGGCGCCGATTTTCTACGCGGCGAGGCCGGCGCCGACAGCCTCGATGGTGGCGACGACGCCGATACGCTCGATGGCGGCGCGGAGGCCGACACGCTGCGCGGCGCGGCCGGGGCCGACAGCCTGGCCGGCGGGGATGGCGCCGATATCCTCGAAGGCCGGACGGAGGCCGACACGCTGCTCGGCGGCGCTGGTGCCGACACGCTGCTCGGCGGCGATGGCGCCGACCTGTTGCTGGGCGGGGAGGGGGGGGACCTGCTCGATGGCGGCGGTGGCCACGACACGCTCGTTGG
>JBIIRI010000079.1:0-16707 GCA_044341625.1 Roseomonas sp. | reverse complement strand
GCGCACGATCAGCCCGCGCGCGCGCAGATGCGCATCCGCCGCCCTGGCGCGGTCCGCGCTGCCGAAATCGACCAGCAGGAAATTGCCCTCGCTCGGCCAGGTCTTCAGCCCTGCGGCGGCCAGCGCAGCCGCCACCTTGCCGCGCCATTCGGTGTTGTGCGCGACCGAGGCCTCGACCCAGCCCGGCTCGGCCAGGGCGGCGATGCCGGCGGCCATCGCGGCGGCATTGACGTTGAAGGGACCGCGCACGCGCCCCAGCACATCGACGATGGCCGGCGGCGCATAGGCCCAGCCCAGCCGCATCCCCCCCAGCCCGAAGATCTTGGAGAAGGTGCGGCACATCACCGTGTTCGGCGTCGCATCCACCAGCTTCTGGCCGGCGTCGTAATCGGCCCGCGTGACGTATTCGGCATAGGCCGCATCCAGCACCAGCAGCACGTCGTCCCGCAGCTCCCGGCGCAGGCGTTCCACCTCCGCCTGCGGCAGGATGCTGCCGGTCGGGTTATTCGGGTTGGCCAGGAACATCATCCTGGTCCGCGGCCCGACTGCGGCAAGAAGCCCGTCCACATCGGCGGTCAGGTTCTTCTCCGGCACCTTGATGACGCGGCAGCCGGCCCAGCGGCCGGTCAGGTCGTACATCATGAAGCCATGCGCCGACATGATGAGCTCGGTGCCCTCCCCGCCATAGGCGAGGATCAGCATGGACAGCAATTCGTCCGAGCCATTGCCGCAAACGATGCGCGCGGGATCCAGGCCGAAACGCGCGCCGATCGCCTCCCGCAGCGCGGTCGCGCCGCCATCGGGGTAGCGATGGGCGCCGGCGGCGCTGCGGGCAATCGCCTCGATGGCGGCGGGCGGCGGGCCGAAGGCGCCCTCATTCGACGACAGCTTGATGATCCGGTTCACCCCCGGAACCTTCGATTCCCCGCCCACATAGGGCTCGACCGAGAGGATGGACGGACGCGGCATCACGGACATGGCGGGCATCCTGGGTTCAGGCGGTGACGGGGGCGGCGTAGGCGCCGAGAAGGGTGCCCCCGAGCGCGGCCAGCCGCGCATCGCCGGGGGCGATCATGCCCGGCAGCTCCACCAGCAGAAATTCGTCCTGCTGCGCAATGATGGTGGGGGCGAGGCCGGCGGCGGCAAGGGCTTCCGCCGCCGCGGCGGGGATGCGCGCCAGGCTGCGGTCATCGCCGGAGGCGTCGGGTGGGGTGGGGGACAGCAGGAAGACCGTGGCGTCGGAGACGCCGAAGAAGGGCAGCCGCGCCGTGACGAACAGGCGCGCGGGATCGAGGGTGCGCCACCATCGACCGGCGGGCGGCAGGGCGGCCAGCGCGGTGGCGCCGGAGGTCGCGGCCTCGATCGCGGCGCCCTCCTCCGCGCAGCGCGTGACCGGCGCCGCGAGGCCCAGATGGGCGCGCAGCACCTCCACCCCCGCATCCGGCAGCCAGGCGGCGGCGGTCAGCGGCGCCTGCATGCTGGTGGTGGCGCAGAGCAATTCCCGCCACAGCCGCACCAGCCCGGCGCGGGGCAGCGCCCCGCCATGCCGGGCCAGCAGCCGGCGAAGGATCATCGCCTCTCGCCCCGGCCGGATGGCGGGCCCCTTGCCCTTGGCGCGGCTGGCCGCGAGGCGGGCAACGACGCCCACCCGCCGCATCAGCAGGTCATGGATCGCGTCGTCGAGCGTGTCGATCTCGGCGCGCAGCGCGGCCAGTTCGGCATCGCCCGGGGTGGGGCCCGGGGTGGGGCCCGGGATGGGGCCAGGTGCAGGGCCAGCAGCAGCGGGAAGGGTCGTGTCGGGCATTGGTGTCCGGGTCCGTCTGGTTCCATAGAACCCGCGGCCCTCGCCGCCAAGGCGGCGCCCCGCGCCCTGTCGTTGGGCGGCCGGTTGCCCCGGGGCGTCGGCGCGCCTATTCCTTCGCGCCCCAAAACCCCTGTTCCCCCTGGGGGACCGTCACGGGACATGAACGAGGCCCTCGCCCCCTTCCAGCGACTAGAGCATCAGCGCGTCCTGTTCGCGGACGGGCTCGCGCTCGATTGCGGGGCCGTGGTGGCCCCCCTCGCGGTCGCCTATCGCGCCTATGGCACGCTGAACGCGGCGAAATCCAACGCCGTGCTGATCTGCCATGCGCTGACCGGCGACCAGTATGTGGCGGAGCCGCACCCGCTGACCGGCAAGCCCGGCTGGTGGGACACCGTGGTGGGGCCGGGCCGGCCGATCGACACCGACCGCTACTTCGTCATCTGCGCCAATGTGCTGGGGGGCTGCATGGGCTCCTCCGGCCCGGCTGAACCGAAGCCGGATGGCAGCGGGCTGTGGGGCACGGATTTTCCCTCCGTCACCATCCGCGACATGGTGCGCGCGCAGAAGCGGCTGGTGGAGCATCTCGGCATCGATCGGCTGATGGCGGTCGTCGGCGGCAGCATGGGGGGCATGCAGGTGCTGGAATGGGCCGCGACCTATCCGGAGATGGTGGTCGCCGCCGCCCCTATTGCTACCGCGACCTATCATTCGGCGCAGAACATCGCCTTCCATGAGGTCGGCCGCGCCGCCATCCATGGCGATCCGGACTGGATGGGCGGGCGCTATTGGGAAGATGGCCGCATCCCGGCCAAGGGCCTGTCGGTCGCGCGCATGGTCGCGCACATCACCTATTTGTCCGAAGCCGCGCTGGGCCGGAAATTCGGCCGCCGCCTGCGGGGCGCGAGCGAGCTGACCTTCCTGGAAGACGTCTTCGAGGTGGAAAGCTACCTGCGCTACCAGGGCTCCACCTTCGTCCGGCGCTTCGATGCCAACAGTTACCTGACCATCACGCGGGCGATGGATTTCTTCGATCTGGCGGCCGAGCATGGCGGCGATGTCGCAGCCGCCTTCCGCGGCGCGAAGACGCGCTTCCTGGTGGCGTCCTTCAATTCCGACTGGTTGTTTCCGACGCAGGAAAGCCGCGCGCTGGTCCGCGCCCTGAACGCGGCGGCGGCGAATGTCTCCTTCGTCGAGATCGCGACCGACAAGGGTCACGACGCCTTCCTGCTGGATGAGCCGGTCTTCCACCGGGCGCTGGGCGGCTTCCTGCGCGGCGCGGCGGCGAAAGTGGGAATCTAGGGCCGTGTCCGACGCATCCCCGGAAATCCGCTTCGTCGCGAAGAACATGCGGCTCGACCTCCGCCTGATCGCGGAGATGATCGCGCCCGATGCGCGGGTGCTCGACATCGGCTGCGGCGATGGCGCGCTGATCGACCACCTGATCCGCGCGAAAGGCGCCGATGCGCGCGGCATCGAGATCGACATGGCGGAAGCGACGGAAGCCGTGGCCGCCGGCCTGCCGGTGATCCATGGCGATGCCGATGCGGACCTCGCCTTCTATCCGGACGGCGCCTTCGACTATGTCGTGCTGTCGCGCACGCTGCAGGCGGTGGAACGGCCGCGCGAGGTGCTGCGGCAGATGCTGCGGATCGGCCGCTACGCCATCGTGTCCTTCCCGAATTTCGGCCATTGGCACCTGCGCTGGCGGCTGCTGACCACGGGGCGGATGCCCGACAACGAGACCTGGGATCGCCCCTGGTACGAGACGCCGAACATCCACCCCTGCACGATCCGTGACTTCTTCGCGCTCTGCGCCAAGGACGGCTATGTGGTCGAACGCTGGCTGGCGGTGGACGACAAGGGCCTCGGCACCCCCTGGAAGCGCTCGCCCTGGTTGGCGAACCTGTTCGGCGAGCAGGGGCTGTTCCTGCTGCGGCGGGGGTAGTGCAGGCTTAGTGCACGTCGCGCGGACCGGGCTGCGGCCGCGGGCCGGGCACCAGGGCGGCCGCCATGGCGGCATGGGCGGCCGCAGCCTCCGCGCCCAGGCGGCGGCATTCAGCTTCGACATAGGCCAGCATCAGCAGCAGCGCCGCGTGGTCGTCCGGCGTCCCGGCGGCGGTCATGTCGGCGTCGGCAAGCATGGAACATCCAATCCCGTGAGGCGCGGCGCCACGCTTCGCATACGGGTCACGGCGGCGTGAAGGCGCAATCGCTCAGGCGGCTCTTCAACCCGAGATTGGCCTCGCCCGACCCTGCCGCCGGGCGGCGGGCCAAAAGAAACCCCGGCGGAAAGTCCGCCGGGGGAAAGTCGAGGGAGGAAACGTCCAGGAACGTCCTCGGGGCGGCTTCCCGCCTCGGGACGATCACAGCATGGGGTGGGACCGCGCCAGCCCGCCTTGATCCAGATCAAACCGTTTTTGGGTCGGATCGGCAAAGCGTGTTTGCCCTTCCGCGCCGACCTTGCGAGGATAGGGCCAGAGGCGGCGCGGTATCCGCGCCCAACCGCTGGGACCGGAACAGGGAAAGCAACACATGGCACGAGTGGCTCTCGTCACGGGCGGGCAGCGCGG
Source organism: Roseomonas sp. (assembly GCA_044341625.1). Lineage (GTDB taxonomy): Bacteria > Pseudomonadota > Alphaproteobacteria > Acetobacterales > Acetobacteraceae > Falsiroseomonas. The sequence goes on along the minus strand of JBIIRI010000079.1, from coordinate 12,333 downwards.
AATCGGTGCTGCGATCAGCGAAGGGTTGCAGGCGGCGGGCCGCAAGGTTGTCGCCAGCTATGCCGGCAACGACGCCGCCGCGCAGGCCTTCACCGAGCGCACCGGCATCCCCTGCTACAAGTTCGATGTCGGCGATTTCGACGGCTGCATGGCGGCGGTCGCGAAGATCGAGGCCGAGGTCGGCCCGATCGAGGTGCTGGTGAACAATGCCGGCATCACCCGCGACGCGATGATGCGGAAGCTGACGCGGCAGATGTGGGACGACGTGATCGATACCAACCTCGGCAGCTGCTACAACATGTGCAAGGCGGTGTGGGACGGCATGAACGCCCGCAAATTCGGCCGCATCGTCAATATCGGCAGCGTCAACGGCCAGGCCGGGCAGCTCGGCCAGGTGAACTACGCCGCGGCGAAGTCCGGCATCCACGGCTTCACCAAGGCGCTCGCCCAGGAAGGCGCGCGCAACCAGATTACGGTGAATGCGGTCGCGCCCGGCTATGTGGACACCGAGATGGTGCGCGCCGTGCCCGCTGATGTGCTCGAGAAGATCATCGCGCGCATCCCGCGCGGCCGGCTCGGCACCGCGCAGGACATCGCGCGCGGCGTGGTGTTCCTCACCGCCGACGAGGCTGATTTCATCACCGGCTCCACGCTGTCCATCAATGGCGGCCAGCACATGTACTGAGGCCCCCACGACGTCGTTGCGCGACGTCATGGGGACCCCGGAGCGGCGCCGGTGACCTGGCTGGTCCTGGCCTTCGACGGGTCTGACGAGGCAGCTCCCGCGCGGCGCCGGGCCGCGCGGGACGCGCATGTCGATTTCATCACGCGGGAAGCCGAGGCCGGCCGCCTTCTGCTCGGCCTGCCGCTGCATGACGAAACGGGCCGCAGCCTTGGATCGCTGATGGTGGTTGCCGGTGACCTCGACGCCTATCGCGCCGCCGAGCCCTTCGCGCAGCGCGGCGTGTGGCAGCGGATTGAAGCGCATCCCTTCCGCATCGCCCCGTTGCCCTATGCGCCCTGGCCGCTGCCGGGCAGCGCCGTGCAGGGGCCGCGCAGCCACACCATCGTCATCGCCCGCGATGGGCAGGACGAAGGCGCGCCCGCACGTCGCATGGCGGCGCGCGGGGCGCATTTCGAGCGGGTGCAGGCGCTGGCAGCGGATGGAACGCTGCTGTTCGGCGGCGCGATCCTGGATGCGCGTGGCGAGCGCATGACAGGGTCCGTCGCGGTCACGCGCCACACCGATCATGCGGCGGCGCGCGCCTTCTGGCGCGAGGACCCCTATGTGACCGGCGATGTGTGGCGCGAGATGGATCTGCACGCCACGCTGCTGCGGCCGCTGCCCTACTGGCCCTTGCCGCGCGGATGATCCGACTGCGCGCGTCGGCCCCGCCGACCGCTCAGCGCGGCGTCCGCTTGCGCGGCTTGCGCTTCGGCGTCGCCGCCTTCGTCGCGGCGGCGAGCCAAGCGGCCTGGCCGCGCCGCATCGCATTGGCGGCATGGCCCAGCCACCAGCCGGTGGCGCGGTTGGCGGCTGAAAGAAACAGGCTGCGCGGGGTGCCCTTCATGGCGGTCCGAACGCCCTTCGCGCGGGTGGGTTCGCTTGCCGCGCCCGTACCGCTATGAGCCCGCCATGTCCCCCGCCACGCTGGCCGGCTGCGGCGCGCTGATCCTCTGGGCCTTCCTGGCGCTGCTCTCGCGGCTTGCGGCGGGCATTCCGCCCTTGCAGCTCACGGCGATGGGCTTCGCGCTGGGCGGAACCGTCGCGCTGATGGTCGTGCTGGCGCGCGGGCAGGGGGCGGCGCTTCGGCAAGGCGCGCTCGCCTGGGCGCATGGCGTCGGCGGGTTGTTCGGCTACCACGCGCTCTATTTCCTTGCCTTCGCGCTGGCGCCGGCGGTCGAGGTCAATTTGATCAACTATCTCTGGCCGCTGCTGATCGTGCTGCTCGCCGCGCCGATCCGCGGCCTGCGGCTTGGCCCGGCGCGGCTAGCGGGCGTGGGCCTGGGTTTTGCCGGCTGCGCGCTTCTGGTCGGGCCGGGCGCGGCCTTCCCGCCCGAGGCGATGGCAGGCTTCGCCGCCGCGCTCGGCTGCGCAGTGGTCTGGGCGGTCTATTCGGTCACGTCGGGCACGCGCCGTCTGGCTGGCGTGCCGACCGAGGCCGTCGCGGGATTCTGCCTGGCGACTGCGGCGTTGGCCGGCCTGCTGCATCTGGCCTTCGAGACGACGGTGATGCCCGATGCGCGGCAAGGGCTGGCCGTGCTGGCGCTGGGCCTCGGCCCGGTCGGTGCGGCCTTCTTCCTGTGGGATGTCGGCATGAAGCGCGGCGATCCGCGCCTGCTTGGCACGCTGGCCTATGCGGTGCCGGTCGCCTCCACCCTGCTGCTGATCGCAGCCGGGGAAGGGGAGTGGTCGATGCGCGTCGCCGCCGCGACGCTGATGGTTGCGGGCGGCGGGATCATCGCGGCGCGGGCGCGCTGATCATACCAACGGTCGCTTTCAGCGACTCGTTGGTATTCCTTTTTTGATGCCCTCAGTCGCCGGGCGGCCGCATAAGCGGCCTTGGCTACGCCGCATAAGCGGCGGCGGTCATTCGACCGCTCGACCGGCTACGCCGGTCGCATGGGTCAACCCATTCGGCCGTTGGCATCAGCAAGGCTTTCGCAGCAGCGCGCGCACCACTTCGGCGCGGCCCTGGTGGCGCGGGCCTTCGTCGAGATGGACGGTGCCTTCCAGCAATTCCAGCACTTCCAGCCCGCCGAACAGCTCCTCCACGATCGTGCGCGACCAGAGCAGGTCCGGCATCTTAGGCCCGCCGCTGCGGCGGCCTTCCTGCGCCGGGCTGAAGCATTCCAGCGCCAGCAGCCCGCCCGGCGCCAGGGCGCGCACCACGCCGCGCGCCGCCGCCGCGCGGTCGGCGGGCGGCAGATGCAGGTAGATCCAGGCGACAAGGTCGAAGCGGGCCTCCGGATAGCTCCAGGCCGCCGCATCACCGACAATGGCGTTCACCGTCACGCCGCGCCGCCGCGACAGCTCCGCCGCCTTCGCGACACCCACCGGCGACCAGTCGAGCGACGTCACGGCCAGGCCCTGCTGCGCCAGCCAGACGCCGTTGCGTCCTTCCCCATCACCCAGCGCCAGCGCCCGCATGCCTGGCGCAAACCAGGGACGCAGTTCCTCCAGGTAGCGGTTCGGCGCTTCGCCAAACTGGAAATCGCCCGAACTGTACCGCTCATCCCACGCCAATGAGGTGCTCATCGTCCCGGCTCCCATCCCGGTGGGGCCAGCTCGAAGCCGGCGAAATCGAAGGCGGGGCTGACAGTGCAGCAGACAAGGCCCCAGCGCGCCGCCGCCGGCCGCGCCGCCTGCCACCAGCCCTTCGGCACCACGCCGATCAGCGCTTCCCCCGCGCCGAGATCGGGGCCAAGGCGGATCTCCCGCACCGGCCCCGCCGAGTCTTCGGCCAGCGACAGCACCAGCGGCCCGCCGGCCTGCCAGATCCACAGCTCCGCGGCATCCACGCGATGCCAATGGCTGCGCTCCCCCGCATCCAGCAGGAAGTTGATCGCGGTACCCGCGCCGCGCTCGCCGCCCGGCGGGGTGTCGCGCCACAGCTCCCGGTAATGGCCGCCTTCCGGGTGTGGGCGGAGGTCCAGCGCGGCGATCACCGCCGCCGCGCCAAGCCCCTCCTCGCGCAGATCCACCGATCAGGCCGGCGGCGCAGTGCGCGCCATCGGCGGCAGGGCCGAGACCTCGGCGAACCAGGCGGCGAGGCGCGGATGCGCGTCGCGCCAGGGCTCGCCCGCGAAGCGGAAATCGAGGTAGCCCAGCGCGCAGCCCACCGCGATCGCGCCGATATCCGAAAGCCCCTGCGGCGGCGCGGCTTCCAGCGCGGCAAGGCCGCGATCCACGGCGGCCTTCTGGCGGGCCAGGAAGGCCTCCCGCGTCGCATCCATCGGCTTGCCGAAGCGCATCCGGCGCGCCACCGCGGCATCCATGATGCCATCGGCCAGCGCATGCATGACGGAGATGCGGATCCAGCGATGCGTGCCCGATGTGGGGAACAGCGCATTCGCTTCCCCGATCGTGTCGAGATATTCGCAGATCACCGGGCTGTCATAGACCGCATGGCCGTCCTGGGTGATCAGGCAGGGAATCTTCGCCAGCGGGTTGGCCTTCAACAGTTCCGCCGGGGAGCCGTGCGGATCGGTCGCCACCGTCTCGATGCGGTTGTCGATGCCACGCGCGATGGCGCAGGCCAGCACCTTGCGGGCGAAGGGGCTCGCGGGGCTGAAGTGAAGCTTCATCATCCTGGGGCGTTTCCTGTCAGCGGAAGGTGTTCTTGGCCTCACGGCGCGCGGTGAATTCAGCAAGGTCGCGGGCGCGGAGGAAGGGGTTGGCGGCAAGTTCCTGGGCGATCGTGGTCGGCACCGTCGGCCGGCCCGCCGCGCGCAGCGCCCCGGCGGCCTCGGCTTCCGCCTTCAGCGCGGCATTGTCGGGGTCCACATGCAGGGCGAAGCGCGCATTGGCCTCGGTGTATTCATGCCCGCAGCAGAGCCGCGTGGCGGGCGGCAGCGCGGCCAGGCGCTGGAAGGATCGCCACAGCGCCTCCATCCCGCCGGCCTCGAGCGGGCGGCCGCAGCCCAGGGCGAAGATCACGTCGCCGCAGAGCAGGATGTTGTCCGCGACGAAGTGGAAGGCGATATGGCCGGTGGTGTGGCCCGGCAGGTGCAGCACCACCGCCTGCGTCGCGCCAAGGCGCATCACATCCCCGTCCATCACCATCAGGTCGAGCGGCGGCAGGCGATGGGCGTCGATGGCCGCGCCCACCACCTTCGCGCTTGGAAAGCGGGCCTTCAGCGCGGCCGTGCCGGCGACGTGGTCGGCGTGGTGGTGCGTCAGCAGGATCTGGTCGAGCTGCCCGCCCGCGGCCTCGACCGCCGCGATGGCGGGCCCCGCCTCGCCGGGGTCGCAGATCGCAACCGCGCCGGTCGCGTCCTCCCGCAGCAGCCACAGGTAATTGTCCTGCAGGCAGGGGACTGGCTGGACCCGAAGTGCCATGGCGCATCTCCGTCATCTGGCAGGCGCCCGGCGGCTGTTTCGCCCGGATCGTCCCATCCGGCCGCATATGCCGCTATATGAACCCGCATGACCAGCGAGGTCCACGGCCTGGCCAGCTTCTATGCCTCCCGCGGCGGGGAGACCGCGGCGCGGCTCGTCGCCGCGCGGCTGGCGGCGCTGTGGCCGGCGCTGCCGGGGTGCTCGGTGCTCGGGCTGGGCTGGGCCGCCCCCTATCTCGGCCTGTGGCGGGCCGAGGCACAGCGCTGCATCGGCCTGGTGCCCGCCCATATCCCCGGCGCCCAGCCCCTGGCCCCGCCCGAGACCCCCCGCGCCACCCTGGTGGCGGAGGAGGAGAGACTCCCCTTCCCCGATGACAGCTTCGACCGCGTTCTGCTGGTGCATGGGCTCGAGGCGGCTGAGAACGCCCGGCGCCTGCTGCGCGAGGTCTGGCGCGTGCTGCGCGACGACGGGCGGGTGATGCTGGTAGTGCCCAACCGCGTCGGCCTGTGGGCGCATCTGGACCGCACGCCCTTCGGCCATGGCCAGCCTTATTCGCGCGGGCAGATCGAGCGGCTCCTGGCGCGCCACCTGTTCCGCGTCGAGCGGCGGGAAGCGGCGCTGCTCGTGCCGCCCTACGGTCTCGGCCGGATGGGCTCCGCCGCGCCGGCGCTGGAACGTGCGGGGCGCGTGCTCTGCCCGCGGCTGGCGGGTGTTTTCATCGTGGAAGCGGAGAAGGACCTGTTCGCCGCCCTGCCGGCCGGCGCCGTCAGGCTACGCCGACAGGTGCTGGCGCCGACCTGATCCCTGGCGGCGGGCGCCGCCGCCAGGGATTTCGCGTCAACCTCGGGGTAATCCCCGCCATGCGATATGGCCGGCATGGACAGCACCGCCCTCGCATCCCCGCCGGACGAGACCCTGCGCGCCGCACTGCGCGCGGAGCTGGAGCCGAGGCTTGCGGAGTTACGCAGCTTCATGGATCGCCGCATCGCCGAGTTGAGCGCGGAGGTCCATGCCAGCGTGGAACTCGCCGACCTGAGCGAGACTCGCATCGCCGGCGACATCGCGCGCATGCATGAGCAGATCGCGCAGCTCGTCGCCGCGCCCGCCGCCGCCACGCGCAACAGCGGGCTCGAGCTGGAAGCGGTGGTGCAGGTGACGGAGGATGCGGCCAACACGATCATGGGCGCCGCGGAGGCCATCGGGGACTGGATTGCGGCGGGCCGCGATGCAGCCGGTGCGCCGGCCATCGTCGAGCGCGTGCATGCGATCTTCGAGGCCTGCGCCTTCCAGGACCTGACCGGCCAGCGAATCCGCCGCGCGATCCAGCACCTGCAGCAGGTGGAAGGCACGCTGACGGCGTTGCTGCCGGGTGTCGACGTTCCGGAACGGCCGCGCGTGAATGTACCAACGCAAATGAGAACGGTGGAGGCGCCGGAAGGCGCCGCCGACCTGGCTCAGGCAGAGATCGACGCGCTGCTGAACGGGTAGCGCAGCCCCGCCTCAGGGCGAGAGCACCACGCCCTGCAAGGCCAGCGCGAAGACCGCCAGCGTCAGCGCCGTCCAGCCCGCCGCCGCCAGCCCGACCAGCCGCGCCCCGGTGCCGAGCAGCGCCAGCAGCGGCAGCGTCTGCATCGCATGGATGCCGAGGAAATGCGCGATCCGCAGGTCGCCGCCATCGCGCGCCCAGAAGAAGGGCGGCAGCCCTCCGGCATTGGAGGCCACTCCGCCCACATAGGGGCTGCCGAGCACCGAAATCGCGGCCCCGGTGAAGCCCCCCAGCACGCCACCCAGCAGAAGCCCGAGGCCGATTGCCAGCACCCAGGCCCGCTGCACGCCCTGGCGCGGCCGGCGCAGCACCAGAAGGCCAAGCAGGGCGGCCAGCCCCACTAGTGTGAGGGCGCCGAGGCCCATCAGCCCGTACATGAAAGCGCCCAGCGCATCCGTGGCGAAGTGGCTTGGCCCGCCAAGCGCGGCGCGCCAGGTGATCCAGCCTTGCTCGAACAGCGCGGCCGCGACGGTGCCGGCCAAGACCAGCCGCGCGATGTGCCCACGCGCCGCTTCCGGTGCCAGCACGCCCCAGGCCCAGGCCAGCGTCCAGAACCAGACGACGAAGGACGCCGCGAATTTCGCTGGCTTGGCCCACACCGAGACGCCGTCGAAGCTGCGCGGGTCCAAGGCCATTGCGATCAGGCAGAGCAGCAGCACCGCCAGGTTGGCCCAGCCCAGCCGCGCGAGCAGGGGCTGGCGTCGGTCGAGTTCGGCCAACAGGGCGCGCGGCGCGGCGTGACGGGGCAGGGTCGCGTTCATGCCCGAAGCTCCCGCTTCGCGATGGCGGCGCGAAAGCCGAGGAACAGCAGCAGCCCGACCGGCCCGGCGAGGAAGGTCGGCGGCAGGCAGAGCCGCACGAGCCAGGGGTTCATCCCCTCGGCCGCGGCGCGCCGGCAGATCCAGGCGCCGACGAACAGGTCGAAGGCGAGGTAATGGACCCAGCCCGCGAGCAGCACGCCCTCTGTCCGGAACAGGGCGGCCACGTCGGCGAGGGAGGAGAACCCACCTTCCGCGCCCGGGGCATGCAAGGCCAGCAGCACGGCATAGAGCCCGGCGAGCAAGGCGGGGATGGCAAGGCCGGCGAGGCGCCAAGTCACCAGCGGCGTCCGCGGCGCCACCAGCAACGCGATCCAGCCGCCCAGGGCGACCATGTTGGCGGCGGAGAAGATGCTCTCGGGCAGCATGGAGCCTCCTGATCTGACCAATGGTCAGTTTGTGATGTCTCGAACTGACCGTTGTCAAGTTTTTCCTCGGATGCCAGGATGGCGCCATGGCCGTCACCCCCAAGGCTGAAGGTCGGCATCACCACGGCACGCTCAGGCGAGCCCTGCTGGACGCCGTCGCGGAAATCGTGCGGGACGCGGGGCCGGACGCGGTCAGCCTGCGCGAATGCGCGCGCCGCGCCGGCGTGTCCCATTCCGCCGCCGCGCCGCATTTCGGCGACAAGCGCGGACTGCTGACGGCCTTCGTGACCGAGGGCGAGGCGCGGCTTGCGGCAACCATGCGCCAAGAGGTCGCGGCGCTGCCGGGGGATGCGGATGCAGCGGCGCGGCTGGCGGCGACCGGGCGGGGCTATATCGGCTTCGCTCGCGCCAATCCCGCGCATTTCCGCCTGATGTTCCGCACCGACCTGATCGACCACAACGACCGCACCTGGCGCGAAGCGGCGGATGACGGCTTCGCCGTTCTGGAACAGGCGATGGCGGAGGCGGCGCCTGGCCTGGAGAAGCGCGGCTGGCGGGCGCGGCTCGCCCTGGCCTGGTCGGCGGTGCACGGCTTCAGCACGCTGCGGGCCGAAGGCGTGGGAGAACTCTGGACGCCGCAGGTGGCGGAAGATGTCCTGGCCCTGGTGGTGCAAGCCTGCATCGGGCATGGCGCAGGCGCCGAGGGCGCCGATGCCGCCCCGATCCGTCCCCGCAAAGCGGGCGAGGGGCAATAGAAACCAGGAAGGCGCCGCGACCTTGCGGCCGCCGCGCCCCCCGAACCCGCCCGCGAGCGTGACCGCTCGCTTGTATCCGCGAGCGTTACCGCTCGCCTGTATCCGCGAGCATTACCGCTCGCTTGGATCCGCGAGCGTTACCGCTCGCTTGGATCCGCGAGCATTACCGCTCGCTTGGATCCGCGAGCGTTACCGCTCGCTTGGATCCGCGAGCGTTACCGCTCGCTTGGATCCGCGAGCGTTACCGCTCGACGCACATCGCAACCCCCATGCCGCCGCCGATGCAGAGCGTGGCCAGGCCGCGCTTCGCGCCGCGGCGCTGCATCTCGTACAGCAGCGTGGTCAGCACGCGCGCGCCCGATGCGCCGATGGGATGGCCCAGCGCGATCGCGCCGCCATTCACGTTCACCTTCGCCGGATCCCAGCCGAGATCCTTGTTCACCGCGCAGGCCTGCGCGGCGAAGGCCTCGTTCGCCTCGATCAGGTCCAGGCTGTCCAGGCTCCAGCCCGCCTTCTTGAGCGCCTTGCGGCTGGCCGGAATCGGGCCCGTGCCCATGATGGCGGGATCGACGCCCGCCGTGGCCCAGGACACGATCCGGGCCAGCGGCGCAATGCCGCGCTTCGCGGCTTCCGCCGCGCTCATCACCACCGCCGCCGCCGCGCCGTCATTGATGCCCGACGCATTGCCGGCCGTCACCGTGCCGTCCTTGGCGAAGGCGGGGCGCAGCTTCTGCAGCACATCGAAGGTGGTCTCGGGCTTCGGGTATTCGTCGTTCTCGACCACCACATCGCCCTTGCGGCCCTTCACGGTCACGGGCGCGATCTCGTCCCGGAAGCGGCCGGCCTTCATCGCTTCCCCGGCCTTGCGCTGGCTTTCGGCGGCGAAGCGGTCCTGCTCCTCGCGCGTCAGCTGGAATTTCTGCGCCACGTTCTCGGCGGTGTTGCCCATGTGATAGCCGTGGAAGGCGTCCCACAGCCCGTCCTTCAGCATCGTGTCGATGAATTCGAGGCTGCCCATCTTCTGGCCCGCGCGCAGATTCGCGCAATGCGGCGACTGGGTCATGCTCTCCTGCCCGCCGGCGACGACGATCGCGGCATCGCCGGTGGCGATCTGCTGCGCCGCGAGCGCCACGGCGCGCAGCCCGGACCCGCAGAGCTGGTTGATGCCGAAGGCCGTGCGCTCGGCGGGGATGCCGGCGCCCATCGCAGCCTGGCGGGCCGGGTTCTGCCCGGCGCCGGCGGTCAGGATCTGGCCGAGGATCACCTCATCCACCTCATCCGGCTTCACGCCCGCGCGGGCGAGGGCGGCCTGGATCGCGACCTGGCCGAGCGCATGCGCCGGCATGGAGGAAAAGGCGCCGCTGAAGGATCCGACAGGGGTCCGCGCGGCAGAGGCGATGACGATCTCGGTCATGTCGTGTCTTTCCTTCCTCGGGCTATCGATCGGGAGTTCCGGCGTCGGGGCCAAGTCTGGTGTGGCGGGTGGCCATCTACAAGCCGCGCAGCCATGACAGCAACGGGCGCCATAGGGCGGCCTCGGCGCCTGTCCCGGCCACCATGCCGATATGACCGGCGGCGGCCTCGTGCAGCACCGCGCCCGGCGGTAGCCGGGCGGCCAGGGCGCGGGCCGAGGCGGGGGGGACGATCCGGTCGCGATGGGGGATGGCCAGGAAGGCCGGGACCGCCAGCGCCGCAGGGTCCACGACCGCGCCGGCAACGCGCCAGGTCAGCCGGGCCGTGGCGTTGGCGCCGTACCAGCCGCCCAGCGCCTCTCGCGCCACGGGCGCGGCCAGCGGGACACCATCGTTCAGCCAATCCTCCAGCGCCACGAACAGCGCCGCCCGCGAAGACGCCGGGTCGAGCCGCGCGAAGGCGCGGAATTTCTGCGGGATGCCCCAGGGGTCGAGCCCGGCGAACAGCGCCTGGATCACATCCACGGGAAGGGTGCCGGTGGCCTGCATCATGGGCTCCAGCCCCGGCAGCAGCGCGGCCGCGGCGGCGGCGCGGGCGGCGTCCCCCGGCGTCGCGTGGAAATCCCAGGGCGTCGCGAGCAGGCCGAGCGCGGCCACCCGGTCCGGGCGGCGCAGGGCGGCAGCCAACGCCAGCAGCCCGCCCATGCAATAGCCCACCAGCACGACGCGCTGCGGCTGCGCCGCCAGCATCCTCTCCAGCCGACCGGCGATATAGTCGGTCAGGGTGAAGCCGCGCTCGACCTCTCCGGGCCAGCCCCAGTCGAGCAGCGTGGCACGCACCCCCTGCCCGGCCAGGTGGCGCAGCAACGAACGCCCGTCCATCAGGTCGAGCACCTGGGCGCGGTTCACCAGGGACGGGACGAAGACCACCATCGGGCCGGTGGCGTCGCCCCGCGCATAATCCAGCAGCCGCGTTTCGCCCTCGACCCAGATCGCGGGCGGGTCGGGCAGGTCGCGCTGGAAGGGGTGGCGGCGATAGGCGGCGATGCCGGCCAGCAGGGCGCGGTCCTCGCGCAGCAGGCGCCGCAGCACGGCGGCGCGGAAGGCCTCAGCCGCGTGGCCGCCTTCGGCGAGGCGCCCTCGGATCCTGAGCAGCTCCGCGCGGCCGTCCTTCGAGATCGGCCAGGCGTCGCTCCAGCTCGGCCAGCCTTCGCCTGAGGGCGGCATCGGCATCAGCCCCGCCATCGCGAGCATCCCGCGCCCCGCCCCCAACATCAGGTGCATCGGCAGCGGGCGCGGGCCGCGGCGGCGAAGCGGCGCCGTCATAGGCGGGACATGCCGACGGCCAGGGGGCTGGCGGGCGGCCGAAGGGCGGGGCAGCGGCCGCGCGCAACCAGGCCGTGCCCAGCGCCGCCCAGGCCGAGGTCGCGCCGGACCAAGCCTCGGCGGCCTCCCGGTCGGCGGCCAGGGCCGCGATCTCGCTCTGCCAGAGCGTGATCCAGTCCTCGGCGAGGCGCTCGACCTCCTCCTGCTCGGCGTTCGGCCGATCCGCGTCCATCCAGGCTCCTCTGCCGGTCACGGCCCGGAACCGCCGGCATCCATCGCCGCCTTGATTCCTTTCCCGCCAGACCGGTCGCATCGCGCATTTCGCAGTGCATCGCGACCCATGATAGCATCATCCTGGAAGCGGCGGCACGGCCGCGCGGAAGGCGATCGCATGTCACAGGACACCACGCTCCCCCCGGCCGATTCAGCAGAAACCCCGGCCGGCCCGCCCGTCGTCGTGAAGAAATACGCGAACCGGCGGCTCTACAACACAGAATCATCCTCCTACGTCACGCTGGAGGACCTGGCCGCCATGGTGCGGCAGGGCCGCGACTTCGTGGTCTATGACGCCAAATCGGGGGAGGACATCACCCGATCGGTCCTGACCCAGATCATCGTCGAGGAAGAAGCGAAGGGCCGCAGCCTGCTGCCGACCTCCTTCCTGCGGCAGATCATCGGCTTCTATGGCGACAGCATGCAGTCGCTGGTGCCGCGCTACCTTGAGAATGTGATGGGCGCCTTTTCCCGGCAGCACGTCCAGGTGCGCCGCGCGGTGGAACAGACGATGGGCGGCTTCAACCCCTTCGGCGGGCTGGAGGAGATGGGCAAGCAGAACATGGCGATGATGGAACGCGCCATGACCCTCTTCGCCCCCTTCCGGACCGGCGCCGAGCCGCCCGAGGCCGCCGGCGACGCCGCCCGGATCGCCGCGCTGCAGGCCGAGGTGGACCGGCTGCGGCGGCAGCTTGAGATGCTGCAGGGCGGCCGGCGGGGCGAGGCGTAGCCCCTCGCCCGCGATCACCCCGTCTGGGTAGCCCAGGCGATCC
>JBIIRI010000194.1:0-5566 GCA_044341625.1 Roseomonas sp. | reverse complement strand
CCATGTGACGCTGTGGGGCCTCCGGCTCGCGATCTGCCAGCCGCTCGACCAATACGCCAATGTCCGCCCCACCCGCGTGCTGCCGGGCATCACCAGCCCGCTCCGCAACGTCTCCGGCCCCGAGCTCGACTGGGTGATCGTGCGGGAGAATTCCGAGGGCGAGTATTCCGGCGTCGGCGGCCGCGCCCATCGCGGCCTGCCGATCGAGGTCGCGCAGGATGTCTCCGTGATGACCCGCGCGGGCGTGCAGCGGATCATGCGCTATGCCTTCCGCCTGGCGCAGTCCCGCCCGCGCAAGCTGCTGACCGTCGTCACCAAGTCCAACGCCCAGCGCCACGCGATGGTGATGTGGGACGAGATCGCGGCCGAGGTCGCGGCCGAATTCCCCGACGTGACCTGGGACAAGATGCTGGTGGATGCGATGACCATGCGGATGGTCATCAAGCCCGCGACCATCGACACGATCGTCGCCTCCAACCTGCATGCGGACATCCTGTCCGACCTGGCGGCGGCGCTGGCGGGCTCGCTCGGCATCGCGCCGACGGCGAATATCAACCCGGAACGCGACGCGCCTTCGATGTTCGAGCCGATCCACGGCTCGGCCTTCGACATCACGGGCAAGGGCATCGCCAATCCGATCGCCACCTTCTGGACCGCCGCGATGATGCTCGACCACCTGGGCGAGGCGCCGGCCGCGGCGCGGCTGATGCGCGCGGTGGAACGCGTGACGGCCGACCCCGCGCTGCACACGCCCGACCTTGGTGGCAAGGCGACCACGCGGCAGGTGACGGACGCGGTCTGCACGGCGCTGCGGCAGGCGAATGACTGAACGATCCTGACCCTGGCTTAGCCCGGCCGTTTCACTGCGGGACGGCCGGGCTGGTCATGGCCACGCGCCGAATTGAGAACAAACCAAGAATTTCATGGCGCCGAACACAATTCCTGCCCAGGTTGCTGGCCGCCATGCAGGACATCCGCATAAACTCCTGATCAAGTTAACTTTTTACTTGGGGCTTCGTTCGCCGATCACGGGAATTGCGCTTGTGATCCCGTAATTGCCCGTGCTATCCCATGCCATCCCGTCAAGATGCCTCGCTCGGGGGAGCATTTTGGGCATCGGGGCGGGATGGTCGGGCGAGCCGGCGAGGTCGGGGGACCTCGTCGGCCGCTCAGCGGGGGACGGCGGGCTACGAGCCGTCGTGGGGGCAGCGACAGGCGCGATGACCCATTTCGTGGGCACGCATTTCGGGAAGCTGGACCGCAAGGGTCGCATCTCCGTGCCCGCGCCCTTCCGCGCGGAGCTGGAGGCGGCCGGCGTGACCCAGATCGCGTTCCGAATCTCCCATCAGCTGCCCTGCATCGAAGCCCGCTCGCGCGCCGATTTCGAACGCATCGTCGACAGCATCCGCCGCCTCGACAGCTATTCGGAGGAGCGGGAAGCCTGGGAGGCCGGCTTCATCTCCGTCACCGAAATGCTCCGCTTCGACGGCGAAGGCCGGCTGGTGCTGCCCGAGCACATGACAGGCGCGCTCGGCCTGCCGGAAGGCGTCGCCTTCCTGGGCAAGAGCGACCGCTTCGAGATCTGGGAAGCCGAGGCCGGCAAGGCCCATGTCGCGAGGCAACTTGCGGCGCTGCGCGAGAAACATCTCCGCCTGCCCGCCCTGCCTCTCCACACGAATCCGGGCAGCGTGACATGACGGGACATATTTCAGTCATGTTGCAGGAAGTGTTGTTCGCATTGCGCCCGCGCGCCGGAGCCACCTATCTCGATGCGACCTTCGGCGGCGGCGGCTATGCCGAGGCCATCCTGTCGGCTGCCGACTGCACGCTGTGGGCCATCGACCGCGACCCGGATGCGATCGCCCGCGGCGCGGCGCTGGCCGCGCGCCATCCGGGCCGGCTGCACCTGGTCCAGGCCCGCTTCGGGGACATGCTGGAAACCCTCGCCGCCCATGGCGTCGCGCAGCTCGACGGCGTGGTGATGGATCTCGGCGTCTCCTCCTTCCAGATCGACCAGCCGGACCGCGGCTTCTCCTTCCGCGCCGACGGGCCGCTCGACATGCGGATGGGGCGAGAGGGGCCGACCGCCGCCGACCTCGTCAACACGCTGCCCGAGGCAGAGCTGGCCCGCATCCTGTCGGAATTCGGCGAGGAACGCTTCGCCCGCCGCGTCGCACGCGCGATCCTGCGGGCGCGAGAGGACGCGCCCATCGAGACGACCGCGCAGCTGGGTGAGATCGTGCGCCGCTCCGTCCCGCGCGATCCCTCCGGCATCGACGGCGCGACGCGATCCTTCCAGGGGCTGCGGATCGCGGTGAATGACGAGCTCGGCGAGGTCGAGCGGGGCCTGGCCGGCGCGATGGAATTGCTCGCGCCCGGCGGGCGGCTGGTGGTGGTCGCCTTCCATTCGCTTGAGGACCGCATCGTGAAGCGTGCCATGGCGGATGCCGCCGGCCGCAACCGCGGTGCCTCACGGCACGACCCGGCTTCGATGCTGCCGCCGGTCGCGCCCGACTTCACGCTCATCACCCCGCGCGCGCTCCGCCCTGGCGAGGCCGAGACCGCCGCGAACCCCAGGGCCCGCTCGGCGCGGCTGCGGGGCCTTGAACGGATCGCCGCAGCGGGATCGCAGGTGCACGCATGATCCGTCCCTTCACGCTGCTCTGCTTCTGCGCCTTCGCCGGCATCGGCGCCTGGCTGTACCAGGTGAAGCATCAGGTCGCGATGAAGGATCGCGAGCTGGTGGAGATCCGTCGCCAGACGGAACAGGCCCGCCAGAGGCTCGATATCCTGCGTGCCGAATGGGCGCTGCTGAACGAGCCGGGCCGGCTGCGCCAGAACGCGATGCGCGTGCTCTCGCTCGAGCCGATGCAACCACAGCATTTCGCACGCCCCACCGACATCGAACGCCGCCTGCCGGCGGCACAGGTCTTCGCCGGCGCGCCGGACATCTTCGCCCCCCCGCCCGGCGCCGAGCCGCCGCGCGGGGCCGTCCCCCAGGTGATGCTCGCCTCGGCCCCCGCCGCCGCCCATATCGCCCGCGCCCCGGCCACCGCCACGGCGCCGACCACGCCGGCGCCGGCGGCGCAGGCCACCGTGCGCGGTCCGGAAGCGCCGGCGCCGCAGGCGCTGGCCGCGGCCCTGGCCGCGCAGCGCGCCGAACAGGCCAGCCGCGCCGCGCCGCGCCCCGCCTCGCCGCAGCCCGCCCCCGCGCCCCGCCCGGTGCAGCCGGCGGTGCATGTCACCTCTCCGCCCCCACCGGCCGGGCCGGTCACCCGCGTGACCAGCGCAGCGCCGCCCGCGCCGAGCTTCGCTTCGGCCCTCGGCGGCGCCTCGGCCCTCGGCCGGCCCACGCTGGCGCCACCGGTTCCCATCGGCTCCGCCAGCGCGGCGTCGCCGGCGCGATGAGCGTTCCTCCTCCCGCTCCGGACGCGCTGCCCGCCGGTCGGCCAATCGGGGCCGAACGGCCGCGGACGGAAATCGTCAAGGTCACGCGACCCGAACTGGCCCGCCGCGCCATCCTGAACCGCACGCGCTCGCGGCTGATCGTCGCGGCGTCCGGCTTCGGCGTGCTGTTCGGCGCGGTGGCGCTCGGCCTCGCGGATGCGATGGTCTTCGACCCGGCCGAGCCGCGCCGCCTGCACGCCATGGCCGCCGCGCAGCGGCCGGTGGAACACCAACCCCAGCGCGGCCCCATCACAGACCGCAACGGGGAAATCCTCGCCGTCTCGCTGCCGGTCACCGCGCTCTATGCCAACCAGCGCGAGATCCAGGATCCCGCCGGCACCGCGCGCCGGCTGGCGCGCATCCTGCCCCAGCTGGATGAGGAACGCGTCGCCGTGCGCCTCACCGGCGACCGGCAATTCGCCTACATCGCCCGTTCGCTGACCCCACGGGAACAGCAGGCGGTGAATTCGCTGGGCGTTCCGGGGCTCTACTTCGAACAGGCCGAGCGGCGCGCCTATCCCCAGGGGCGGGCGGCCGCCCACATCCTCGGCGGCGTCGATGTGGACGGCAACGGCATCGCCGGCGTCGAGAAGTATTTCGACGAAAGGCTCCGCGGCCTTCGCACTTCGCCGCTCCGCCTGTCGATCGATGTCCGCGTCCAGCTCGCGCTCCGCGATGCGGTGCAGCGCGCCATGACCGATTTCAATGGGATCGGCGGCACCGGCATTCTGATGGATGTCCAGACCGGGGAGGTGATCGGGATGATCAGCCTACCCGATTTCGACCTGTCCGATCCCGTGAGCCGCGAAGACCGGCCCATGACGCGCGAGGAACAGGGCAACAACCCGCGCTTCAACCGCTTGACCGTCGGCGTCTATGAGCCGGGCTCGACCTTCAAGCTGTTCACCGCCGCCGCGGCGCTCGACCTCGGCGTGATGAATGTCTGGAACGGCTACGACGCCTCGCGCCCGATCCGCATCGGCCGTCACGAGATCAACGACTTCCGGGGCAAGAACCGCTGGCTCGCCCTGCCGGAGATCATCGCCTACTCCTCGAACCTTGCTTCCGCGCACATGGCCGTCGCCATCGGCACGCAGCGCCACCGGGAATTCATGGTGCGCTTGCAGATGGGCTCCCGCCTGCAGATCGAACTGCCGGAGGTTGCGCTGCCGCTCATTCCCCGCCCGCAGGACTGGCGGGAGGTCAACACCATGACGATCGGCTTCGGCCACGGGATCTCGGTGACGCCGCTGCATGTGGTCAACGCCACCGCAGCACTCGCCAATGGCGGGATCCTGCGGCAACCGACGCTGCTCGCGCGCCCGCCCGGCGAAGTCATCGAGGGCACGCGGGTGATCAGCGAACGCACCTCGGAGACCATGCGCCGCCTGATGCGTGCGGCGGTGACGGAAGGATCGGCCAAGGGCGCCGACATCCCGGGCTACTTCGTCGGCGGCAAGACCGGCACGGCGCAGAAGACCGGCCCACGCGGCGGCTATCTGGAGAACAAGCGCATCGCCGCCTTCGTCGGTGCCTTCCCGATGCATGCGCCGCGCTATGCGATCTATGTGATGGTGGACGAGCCGAAGCCGAACGCGCGCAGCCACGGCTTCGCGACGGCAGGATGGGTGGCGGCGCCGGCGGCAGGGATGGTGATCCGCAGCGTCGCGCCGATCCTCGGCATGATGCCGGAGACGGAGCGGATGGCCGAGATCCAGGCCTCCATCCACATCCCGCTCCAGCCCGGCCGCCCGGCCGCGCCCACCCGGCCCGCCGGCACGCCGCCGCCCCGCCAGACGCCCGCCACCAGCCCCGCCAGCCCCCCAGCACCCGGCACACCGGTCGCGCGGCCTGCGGAGCCCGCCCCCCCCACGGCCGCCCCCCCGCGCGCCGCCTCGGCGCCGGCCCAGCCGGCACCGCGGCAGGAGGCGAGTCTTGCGCCGCGATGAGCCCGCCGCCGCGCCCCTGCCCGAAGAACCGCTGCGGGCGCATGCCGGCCTCCCCCCCCTCAAGGGACTGACCGCGGACAGCCGGGCCGTCAGGCCCGGCTTCCTGTTCGCGGCGCTGCCGGGCGCCAAGGCCGATGGCCGCGCCTTCATCGCCGATGCCGTCGCACGCG
>JBIIRI010000078.1:0-16921 GCA_044341625.1 Roseomonas sp. | reverse complement strand
CCTGGTCGCCCTTGTAGTTGCCGGTCAGCGCGTACATCACGAGGTTGACGCCGAAGCGATAGGCCAAAGTGCGCTGCCGCGCGCCGCCGGGGATGACGGCGTAGGGCGTGTTGCCGCGCGCATCCACCGCCCAGGCCGCCGCCCAGTCATGGCCGCCGATGATCACCGGGCTCACGCTGTCATTCGCGCGATCCTGGTCCCGCGCCACCCAGACCGTGCCGCCGCTGAAGCGGCCGGGCAGGTCCTGCAGCAGGTAGAAGGCCCGGCGCAGCACATGATCCTCCGGCACCGGCGCCAGCGGCGGCACGGACAGGTCGCGCGTGATGCGCCGCAGCGCCGCGCGCGCGCCGGGCGCGAAGCCCTCGCCCGAGCCCTCGTCGCGGGTGTCGAACAGGATGATGCCGCCCTGGCGCATGAAGGCGTTCAGCGCGGCGGCCATCGCGGCATCGGGCTGCGGTGCCTCCGCCAGCACGGGCCAGTAGAGCAGGGGGAACAGCGACAGATCGTCGCGCCCCGGCACGACGCCCACCGGATCGGCCAGCGCGGCGGCGGTGCGGCGGTTCACGAAATCCGACAGCCCGGCGAGGCCCTGGCGCGAGATCTCATCGATCTCCGCCTGGCCGGTCTGCACATAGGCCAGCCGCGTCGCCAGCGCTGCGCTGCCATCCTGTGCGAAGGCGGGCGCTGCGCCGGCGAGTGCGGCCAGCACCAGCGCGCGCGCCAGCGCCGCCCGCCCCAGCGCCCCGCGCAGGACCAGCGAGGCCAGCAGATCCGCCGCCAGCAGCAGCAGCGCGAAGGCCAGCAGCCACGGCCCGAGGTCGCGTTCCGCCGGCACGCCGCCGATCCCGGCCAGGCTCGCGGCTGGCGGCGGCGGTGCGGCGGCGCGCGGGGCGGGGATGCCCGCGCCGAGGTTCAAGGCGCGGCGCTGCGCGGCCTCGGCGGTGCCGCTGCCATACCAGCCGGGCGGGTGGCGCGGGGAAGCCGCTTCCTCCCCGATCCTGGCGGCGGCGATGGGCAGCGCGCCCGGCGGCGGCGGGCCGAGCCGGCCGAAGCCGTCCAGCGTCTCGACCGGCGCGAGCGGTGCATCGCCCTCCGCCCCCGCGACGCCGGCCGACAGCGCGACCAGCCGCTTCAGCATCTCCACGAACAGGCCCGACAGCGGCAGGCTGGACCAATCCGCATTGGCGGTGACGTGGAACAGCACGATCTTCCCCGCGCCGCGGCTTTCATGCGTGACCAGCGGCGTGCCATCCGCCAGCCGCGCCCAGATGCGCTCCGCCAGCCTGGCGGAGGGCTCGGCCAGCACCTGCCGTTCCACCGTGACATCCGGCGTCGGCCGCAGCCCGGCGAAGGGCGAGCCTTCGGGGAAGGGGGCGAGCGTCTGCGGCCGTTCCCAGGACAGCGCGCCGCCGATCTGGCGTTCGCCCGCGCGGAGCGGCACGGGCAGCAGCGCGTCCGGCGCCTCGGCCACGCGCGCGCCAGCGAAGCGCAGCAGCGTGCCGCCCTGCGCGACGAAGCGCGCCAGCGCTTCCGCCTCGCGCGCGTCGGAGACGGGGCGGTCGGCCAGCACCAGCACCGACAGGCGGCGTTGCAGCAGCTGGTCCACCGGCCCGCGGCGGAGTTCCGCGAAGGGCGACAGCGCGCGGTCGAGGTAGAACAGCTCCCCGATCAGCGGCACATCGGCGGCCGCGTCCTCCCCGCCCGCGATCAGCCCGACCGGGCGGCGGCGGAAGCGCTCATCCAGCAGCACCGTGGCGTTGGCCCCTGTCACGCCGTCGAGGTCGAGCCGCACCACCTGGTTGCGGATCTCGATCGGCAGCGGCAGTGCGGCCTCGGCGCTTGTGGCGCCGGCCGGCACCCGCACCACCGCGCGGTCCAGCGCGCGGCCATCCCCGGTGCGGGCGAGGACCGTGACCTCGCTGGCGATGGGCAGGGGGGTGGTGTGGATCGTGACGACCAGCCGCTCGGCCTCCGCGCGGGGCGGTGGCAGCAGGCGGGTGGGGCGGCCCTCCGCGCGGGCGACGGTCAGGCGCCCGCCGGCGGCCAGCGCGGCGCCGAAGGGCGTCGCGGTGTCGGCCGTCGGGTCGTGCTCGATCCCATCGGCGATCCAGAGCGCGGTGAAGGCGCCTGGATGGGCCTGGGTCCAGGCCTGGATTGCCGCCAGCGCGGCGGCGCGGTCCGGCGCCCAGGGCTTCGGGCGCAGCGCCGCGATGCGGCCGCGCAATTCCTCGGGCGGCATCAGGGCTGTGGCGCGCAGCGGCTCGGGCCCGGCGGCGGGGGCGGTCAGCAGCAGGGCGGCGCGGCGGCCATCGCGGCTGGCGGCGGTCAGCGCGGCCTCGGCGGCGGCGAGGCGGTCGGGCCAATCCGCGCCTGCGGCCCAGCCATCGTCGATCACGATCAGCAGCGGCCCCTCGCCACCGCTGGCGGCGGACGGCCCCCAGACCGGGCGCGCGAGGCCGAGGATGATCAGCGCCGCCACCAGCAGGCGCAGCGCCAGCAGCCACCAGGGCGTGCGGTTCGGCGTTTCCTCCGGCACCGGCAGGTCGCGGAGCAGGGCGATGGCGGGGAAATCCTGCCGCCGCGGCGCCGGCGGCGTGACCCGCAGCAGCCACCACAGGATCGGCAGCGCCGGCAGCGCCACCAGCAGCCAGGGCGCCGCGAAGGCGATGGGCCCCATGCTTAGCATGGGATGCCGCCCCTATTCCCTCTCCCGCGTGGCGGGAGAGGGTGGCCGCGCGCAGCGCGGACGGGTGAGGGCCGCGCGGTCTTGGGGCGGAGGGTCATGGACATTCCATCCCACCTGCATCCTGTAAGGCTGCGCGGGCCCCCTCCCCAACCCTCCCCCGCCATGCGGGAGAGGGAGCAGGTGGCGCGGAAAACCCCTCTCCCGCGTGGCGGGAGAGGGTGGCCGCGCGCAGCGCGGACGGGTGAGGGCCGCGCAGCCTTACGGCGGAGGGTCATGGACATCCGCCCCCCCCCGCAACCTGCCCCGCGCGCTCATGCCGGGGCCAGCATCTGATGCAGCGCCAGCAGCGCCGTCTCGGGCGGCTGGTCGGTGCGGTGGGTGGCGAAGGTCCAGCCGGCGGATTGCGCCAGCGCCGACAGCGCCGCGCGATGGCGGGCGAGGCGTTCGGCATAGACCTCCCGCACCGCCTCCACGCGGGGGATCAGCGCCGGGGCTATGCCGTCGCCGAGGCCCTCGAAGCGGATGCGGCCGGCATAGGGCAGCGTTTCCTCCGCCGGGTCGAGCACCTGCAGGATGTGCCCGCGCACCCCCTGCGCCGCCAGCGCGCCGATGGCCTGGCGCGTGGCGTCCAGCCCGTCCCAGAAATCGCCGAACAGCACCGCGCGCGCATGGCGGGCGATGCGGCGATCCTCCGGCGCGGGGGCCATCTGGGGCAGGGATTCGGCGATCATCGGCAGCGCGTGCCGCCCGGCGAAGGGGCGCGGCAGGCCGAACAGCCGCACCCGTTCCCCGCCCCGCAGCAGCAGCGCGGCGAGCGCCAGCAGCAGAAGCTGCGCGCGGGTCGCCTTGGCCGGCACCTGCGCGCCGCTGCGCCATTCCATCCCCGGCCCGCCGGCGGCCCAAAGTGCGACGGTCTGCGCGGCTTCCCATTCCGTTTCCCGGATGAAGAGCCGGTCGGATTTGCCGGATTGCCGCCAGTCGATGCGGTTGGCCTGGTCGCCCGCCACATAGGGGCGGAACTGCCAGAAGGCCTCGCCCGGCCCGGCGCGGCGGCGGCCGTGCAGGCCGGGCATCACGGTGGCCGCGATGCGCTCCGCCTCCACCACCAGAGGCGGCAGGGCGGCGCCGAGTTGTTCGGCCCAGGGTGCGGTGATGCGGGGGGCGAGGGTGGTCATGGGCGCGAGCCTTTAAGGTCGGTCGCGCCCTCACCAGCCTTCGGCGCAGCGGCAGTGCCGCTGCCCCGCGCTCCGCGCGGGTCCCCCCCTCTCCCGCATGGCGGGGTTGGCGGCCAAGGGCCGTCAACGGGCCGGGGCGTAGCCCCGGCGGGTGAGGGCGCGACCGGCCTGCCCGATCTCGACACCACCTCAGCCAAGGCTGGCCTTCAGGCGGTCCAGGACCTGCGACAGATGCACGCCATCCGCGCGGGCGGAAAAATTCAGCGCCATGCGGTGGCGCAGAACGGGCTCGGCCAGTGCCAGCACATCCTCCACGCTGGGCGAAAGGCGGCCGTCCAGCACGGCGCGGGCGCGCGTGGCCAGCATCAGCGCCTGCGCCGCGCGGGGGCCGGGGCCATAGGCCAGATGGCGGCGGACCTCCTCGATCTCCGTGGTCTCGGGCCGGGCGCCGCGGACCAGCTTCAGGATGGCATCGACCACGCCTTCGCCCACCGGCAGGCGGCGGATCAGCGTCTGGGCCGCCATCAGCTCGGCCCCCGTCATCGCCTGCACCGGCCGCGCTTCGGACGCGCCGGTGGTGGCCAGCAGCATCGCGCGTTCCGCCGCCAGATCGGGGTAACCGACATCGATCTCCAGCAGGAAGCGGTCCAGCTGCGCCTCCGGCAGCGGATAGGTGCCTTCCTGCTCGATCGGGTTCTGCGTCGCCAGCACATGGAAGGGGGCGGGCAGGGGGTGGACCTCGCCCGCGATCGCGACCTTGTGCTCCTGCATCGCCTGCAGCAGGGCGGATTGGGTGCGGGGGCTGGCGCGGTTGATCTCATCGGCCATCAGCAGCTGGCAGAAGACCGGGCCCTTGATGAAGCGGAAATGGCGCCGCCCGGCCCCGTCTTCCTCCAGCACCTCGGAGCCGAGGATGTCGGACGGCATCAGGTCCGGCGTGAACTGCACCCGCTTGGCATCCAGCCCGAGCACGGTGCCGAGCGTCTCCACGAGCTTGGTCTTGCCGAGGCCGGGCACGCCCACCAGCAGCACATGGCCGCCCGAGAGCAGCGTGATCAGCGTGCGTTCGACCACCTGGTCCTGGCCGAAGATCACCCGGCCGATGGCCTGGCGCACGCCGGCCAGCCTGCCGGCCAGCGCCTCCGCCTCGGCCACCAGGGCCCTTGCTTCCGTTGGGTCGGCCACTTCAACCATACGGGGCTGGCTCCCTATATCCGCCTGAGGCGCATGTTGGCCCGAGTATCCACCCTGCCACCCCCATTCGCCAGCTTGGTTTCAGGCGAAGCCCGGCGGCGGCGGTCGCACCATTGGCAGCGGCCGGTTGTGTGGGCGAGGATCGGACCGATATGGGCGGGCAGCTGATGGCGACGGCACGTATGTGGGACGTTTCATGATGGGCGCTCGTCCGGAGATGGCGAAGGCGGCGGGCGCGCCGGGCCCAGCCACGGGCCGGCCGCGCCAGGATTGCGGGGATTTCGCGATCCGCATCGGGCGCGACGGCACCTGGTACTATCGGGGCAGCCCGATCGGGCGGAAGGAACTGGTCTGCCTGTTCGCCTCGGTGCTGAAGCGCGAGGCCGATGGCGCCTATGTGCTGGAAACCCCCGTCGAGCGCGGCCGGATCGAGGTGGAGGACGCGCCCTTCGTCGCGGTGGAGATGTTCTGGCGCGACTGCGCCGACCCCTTCTCCCCCAATCCCACGCCGCGCCAATGCCTGACCTTCCGCACCAACCTCGACGAGATGGTGACCGCCGATTCGGCCCACCCGATTCGCGTCGCGGTGGACCCGAAGTCGCGCGAGCCGCGCCCCTACATCACCGTCCGCCCCGGGCTGGAGGCGCGGATCAGCCGGGCGGTGTTCTACGAGCTGGTGGCACTCGCCCAGCCCGAGGCGGTGGAGGGGCGCCAGGTGCTCGGCGTCTGGTCCGAGGGCGTGTTCTTCCCGATCGACGAGGCGCCCGAGGAAGTTTCCCCCCGGCGGGCCGCGGAGTGAGCATCGGCCTTTCGCGCGCCGAATTCTCGGCGCGGCTAGTCGACCCCGAGCGCCTGGCGCTGGCCAGCCCCACCGCTTCCGACGACGCCGAGGCCCGCATGGCCTCCGGCGCGCCGATGCGGGAGGCGGCGGTGCTGGTGCCGATCATCTGGCATGACACCTCCCCCTCCATCCTGCTGACGCTCCGCGCGGCGAATCTCGCGGCCCATGCCGGGCAGGTCGCCTTTCCCGGCGGGCGGATCGAGCGCGGCGAGACGGCCGAGGCGGCCGCGCTGCGGGAGGCGGCGGAGGAGGTCGGCCTCGACCCCCGCCTGCCGCAGGTCGCCGGCCAATTGCCGCATCACGTGACCGGCACGGGTTATCGGGTGACGCCGGTTGTCGCCTTCCTGGCTCCGCCGCTGACGCTGACACCCCAGCCGGGCGAGGTCGCGGCGATCTTCGAGATGCCGCTTGCCACCCTGTTCGACCCCAGCGGGCCGGAGCGGCGGCGGGCCGAATGGCGCGGGCGGATGCGCGAATACTGGGTCTGGCCGCATCCCGAGCACCTGATCTGGGGCGCGACGGCGACGATGCTGCTGAGCCTGGCGAAGGTGTTGCGGTAGCCCAGGGTCCAAACCCTATCATCCCCCGGCGTCTAGCCGGTCCCGCGCGGCATCCGCGGCGTCAGGCCGCTTGCCGATGCAACCGGCATCGGCGGCGCGACCTTTCTTGCGGCCTGCCACGCGGTCCTCGCCCATCCGCCTGGGGCTGATAGGGTTTGGACCCTGGGCTCCCGCGCCCCTATATCCTTCCGGGCATGGCCGCTTTCGTTGCGATCCTCCTCGCCCTTCTCCCCTTCGCGCTGTACCTGGCGTGGCGGCGCTTCGGGCCGAATGCGGGGGAGCCATCCTCGGGGATGGTGATCGCGCTGCTGCTCGGCGTCGGGCTGATGCTGTCGGCGGCGATGTGGTTCGGCCTGTCGCGCAGCTTCGAACGCGGCAGCGCCTATGTCCCGGCGACCCTCGGGCCAGATGGCACGGTGCAGCAGGGGCACGGGGCGGAGCCCCGGCGGTGATGGATGGCGCCGTGGCGGACCCGCCGCAGGACCGCATCGCGCCCCCCGCCTTCCTGGCCGAGCCCGCCCCCGCCGCCGTGCTCGCGGCGCTGCCCGGCGCGCGGGCGGTGGGCGGCTGTGTGCGCGATGCGCTGGCCGGCCGCCCGGTGCATGACGTGGACGTCGCCGCGCCGCTGCCGCCCGAGGAGATCGCGCGGCGCCTGCGGGATGCTGGGCTGAAGGTGTTCGAGACCGGGCTGGCGCATGGCACTGTCACCGCCGTCCTCGCCCGTCAGCCGGTCGAGGTCACGGCGCTCCGGCGCGATGTCGCGACCGATGGCCGCCATGCCGAGGTCGCCTGGACCACCGATTGGCGCGAAGACGCGGCGCGGCGCGACTTCACCATCAATGCCATGTCGCTCGATGCCGAGGGGCGGCTTTGGGATTATTTCGGCGGCCGGGCGGATCTGGCGGCGGGGCGGGTGCGCTTCGTCGGCGATCCCGCGACGCGGCTGGCGGAGGATTACCTCCGGGCGCTCCGTTTCTTTCGCTTCTGGGCCCGCTACGGGCAGGGCGAGCCCGATGCGGCCGCGCTGGCGGCGATCCGCGATGCCGTGTCCGGCCTCAGGCAGCGCATCGCGCCGGAGCGGATCTGGATGGAGCTGAAGCGCCTGTTCGAGGCGCCGGAGCCCGTCTTCGCCCTGGGCCTGATGCGGCAGACGCAGGTCATGGACGCGGTGCTGCCCGAGGCGGGCGGGCTCGATCCCCTGGTGCGCCTCGTCGCGCGCGGCGCGCCGGCCGATCCGCTGCTGCGGCTGGCCTCCCTGCTGCCATCCGGCGCCGCGCCGGCGCTGGCCGCGCGGCTGCGCCTGTCGGGCGAGGAACGCGCCCGGCTGGACAGGATGGTGGCAAATCCGGTGGGGGCGTTGTTGGATTCGGACAAATCGGACCGCCCGCTCCGGGTCTGGCTCGCGCGGCATGGCGCGATGGCAGCGGCCCTGGATGCGCTCTGGCTGGCGGAGGCGGCGGATGGCCAGGACCGCGCCGCCTGCCGCGCCCGGATCGCTGGCCTGCCCGTGCCAGTGTTCCCGCTGCTCGGGCGCGACCTGCTGGCGCTGGGCCTGCCGCCCGGGCCGGGGGTGGGTGCGCTGCTGGACGCGCTCCGGCGCTGGTGGATGGAAGGCGGCGCCGAGGCCGACCGCGCGACCTGCCTCGCGGAAGCGAAGCGCCGCCTGGAAGGCGCCGGGGCGGCGTACGGGCCCGCCGCCCCGGGCTGATCCCGAAGCAAGATGACACCCGGCGGACCTGACAGGGCGCGCGGGCTTTTCGGAACAAATAGAGAACTAATGCATCGCGCGGCTGAAGGCAAGCCCCTCGCGCGGCGTCGCGACACGGTCTAGAGCAGGCCCATGGCCCGCCCCGCCTTCGACGCTGCCTCCCTCCCGCTGGTTCGCCGGCTCTGGACCGAGCATCTCCGCCACCATCCGCGCCTGCTGGTGCTGGCGGCGCTCTGCACGCTCGGCGTCGCCGGCACCACCGCGCTCTATCCGGTGATCATCCAGCAGGCCTTCAACCGCTTCGCCGATGGCGATGCCTCGGTCGTCTGGCTGCTGCCGCCGATCATCATCATCGTCACCTCGGCCAAGGCGCTGACCCAGTTCGGCCAATCCGTCGCGACACAGGCCGTGGTGCTGCGGGTGATCGAGGGGCTGCAGCGCCGGCTATTCGCGGCGCTCACCCGCGCCGACCTGGCGCAGATCGCGCGCGATGCGCCGGCGCGCCACGCCGCGCGCTTCACCACCGATGCCGCGCTGATCCGGGAGGCGCTGACCAAGGGCCTCAGCGGCGTCGCCGATGTGCTGACGGTGATCGGGCTGGTGGCGTCGATGCTGTGGATGGATTGGCAGATGGCGCTGCTCGCGGCGCTGCTCTACCCGATCGCGGCCTGGCCGATCGTGCGGATCGGCAAGCGCGTGCGCCGCGCTTCCGCCGGCATGCAGGACCGGGTGGGGGAGACGGCGGCCCTGCTGACCGAAAGCCTCGGCGCCGCGCGTGTCGTCCGCGCCTATCGGCTGGAGGCGGCGGAACAGGCGCGGGCGGAAGCCGCCTTCGCGCAGCTGCGGGACAGCAACCTCGCCATCCAGCGCACCCGCGCCCGCGTCGATCCGGTGCTGGAGGCGCTGGGCGGCCTCGCGGTGGCGGGCGTGCTGGCCTTTGTGGGCTGGCGTGTTTCGACCGGGCTGGGGACGATCGGCGACTTCACCGGCTTTGTCGCGGCGCTGCTGATCGCGGCGCGGCCGGTGCGTTCGCTCGGCAATCTCAACGCGGCGTTGCAGGAAGGGCTGGCGGGGCTCAGCCGCGTCTTCGCGACCGTGGACGACCATCCGCGAATCCAGGACGTGCCCGATCCGCGGCCGCTGCCGGACGGGCAGGGGCGGCTGGTCTTCGACGCGGTGGGCTTCACCTATGAAGGCGTGCCGGATGCCGCGCTGTCTGACCTGTCCTTCGTGGCGGAGCCGGGGCGTACGGTGGCGCTGGTCGGGCCCTCCGGCGCGGGGAAATCCACCGCGCTGGCGCTGGTGCCGCGGCTTTACGACGTGACGGCGGGGCGGATCACGCTGGATGGCGCCGATCTGCGCGCCGTGCGGCTCGCGGCGCTGCGCGATGCCATCGCCTATGTCGGGCAGGATGCGGTGATCTTCGACGATACCGCGCTGGCCAACATCGCCTGCGGCCGGCCCGGCGCGAGCGAGGCGGAGGTCGAGGCGGCCGCCCGCGCCGCCGCCGCGCATGACTTCATCGCGGCGCTGCCGGATGGCTATGCGACCGTGCTCGGCAGCGGCGGATCGCGGCTGTCGGGCGGCCAGCGCCAGCGCGTCGCGCTGGCCCGCGCGCTGCTGCGGAACCCGCGCGTGCTGCTGCTGGACGAGGCGACGAGCGCGCTGGATGCCGAGAACGAGGCGCTGGTGCAGCAGGCCATCGCGCGGCTGCGCGCGGGGCGCACCACGCTGGTCATCGCCCACCGCCTGTCCACCGTGCGCGACGCCGACCTGATCGTGACGATGGAAGCCGGGCGGGTGGCGGAGGCGGGCACGCATGCCGAGCTGATGGCGCGTGACGGGCTCTATGCGCGGCTGGTGAAGACGCAGGCCTTCGCCGCCTGAAGCGCCAGGGGTCTCAGCCCGATTTTTCGGGCGGCGTGAGCCGCGCGGCATCCAGCAGGGCGTGGCGCCGCGCTTCCGCCGCGCGATTATTGGCCTTCTCGGCCTTGGTGCGGCCGTGCTTCACGCGATTGGCGGCAGCGATGGCCTCGGCCTCCGCCTTCGCCTTGGCCTTGCGTGTGCGGTTGAGGTTGACGATTTCGGCCATGCGAGGAGACTACAGCCCTTCGCGGCCATGACGGAATGCCGAAGCGCCGCCGGTTCTCACGGGGCGGAGAGCGCCACGCACACGCCGCCCGCAGCAGCACAGGATGACGCGCCATGTGGATCGAACTGACCGCCGCCGATGGGCACCGCCTGGCCGCCTGGCGCGACGGGCCGGCGGATGCGCGGCGCGCCCTGGTCGTCGTGCAGGAGATCTTCGGGGTCAATCACCACATGCGGAATGTCTGCGCCCGGTTCGCGGCGGCGGGCTATGCCGTGGTGGCACCGGCGCTGTTCGACCGCACGCAGCGCGGGGTGGAGCTGGGCTACACGCCCGCCGATGTCGCCCGCGGGCGCGAATTGCGCGGCCATGTGCCGGCCGAGGGCACGCTGGCCGATATCGAGGCCGCGTGTGCCGCCCTGCCCATCGGCGCGAAGCGGGGAATCGTCGGCTATTGCTGGGGCGGCACCGTCGCCTGGTGGGGCGCGACGCGCAGCGCGGGTTTTCGGGCCGCGAATGGCTGGTATGGCGGCGGCGTGGTCACGGCCAAGGACGAACAGCCAAGCTGCCCGGTGCAGCTGCATTTCGGCGAGAAGGACGCCTCCATCCCCATGGCGGATGTGGAAGCGATCCAGGCCGCGCAGCCGGGGGTGGAGGTCTTCGTCTATCCCGGCGCGCAGCACGGCTTCGGCTGCGATGAACGCGGCAGCTACAGCCGGCCGGATGCGGAACTCGCCTGGGGCCGGACGCTGGACTTCTTCGCGAAGCATCTGGGGTAGCCGGGGGGCAATCGCCCCCCTTTGTATCCCCCGGTGGCTACAGGACGCGGGCCGCGACCGCGTCCAGCTTCGCCACAACCGCCGGGTCGCGCTTTTCGGGCGCGGTGATCAGCGCGTGTTCCAGCGCGCGGTCGCAGCCGGCCGGGCAGGGGCCGCGCGCCGCGCCCAGCGCGGGCACCACATCCGCCACCAGCGCGCGCGCCTTGTCGGCGTTGGAGAACAGGACCTTCACCACCTGGTCGACCGTCACATGGTCGTGGCCTTCGTGCCAGCAGTCGAAATCCGTCACCATCGCGACGGTCGCGTAACAGATCTCCGCCTCGCGGGCGAGCTTGGCCTCCGGCATGTTGGTCATGCCGATCACGCTGCAGCCCCATTGGCGATAGAGCAGGCTTTCGGCCTTGGTGGAGAATTGCGGCCCTTCCATCACCAGATACGTCCCACCCCGCGTCACCGGCAGGCCGAGCTTGCGGGCGGAAGCTTCCACCGCATCGCCCATCCGCGGGCAGACCGGATGCGCCATCGACACATGCGCGACGCAGCCGCTTTCGAAGAAGGTCTTCGCGCGGGCGAAGCTGCGGTCGATGAACTGGTCCACGATCACGAAATGGCCGGGCGGCAGGTCTTCGCGCAGCGACCCCACGGCGGAGAGCGACAGGATGTCGGTGCAGCCCGCGCGCTTCATCGCGTCGATATTGGCGCGGTAGTTCAGGTCGGACGGCGTGGTCGGGTGCCCGCGCCCGTGGCGGGGTAGGAAGCGCACCGGCACATCGCCAATCCGCCCGAACAGGATCGCATCGGATGGCTCGCCCCAGGGGCTTTCGATGCGGCGCCATTCCCGGTCTTCGAGACCGGGAATGTCATAGAGCCCGGAGCCGCCGATCAGGCCGATGACGGGGTGGAGGGTGTCGGACATGCAGGAGGCTCCGGGCGGGGGGGAAGGCGCGGTCGCGGGCCTTTTACCTCCCCCTCCCGAACCGCTCCACCCCGCCGTCGCGCCCCGCCTCAGGCGGCCGCGGCCTCCGACCTTTCATAGGGGGCCAGCAGGCGGGCCACCTCCGCCTCGGTGCTGCCGGAGGCGATGAACAGCAGCCCGGTCGAATCCCCGGCCGCCCGCGCGATCCGCGCCGGCAGGGCGGGACCGCCGCCGATCGCGATGCGGACCTCGGTTCCCGGTGCCAGCTCGAGCGCCTTGGCGATGCTTCCGCCGCCGCGCGAGAGGTCATGCAGCCGCGTCTCGCACGCACCGCTCGTCCAGGTCAGCCTGCAGGGCAGGTCGAGCGGATGGCGGTCGTATTTCCGGCGGTCGCCGGCCCGCTCGAGGGAGGCGAGGAACCCGTCCACCTCCCCGCGCAGCGCCTCGGCGCGCCCGCCGACATCCTCCGACACGGCCAGCACCTCCTGCGCGGCGCTTCCGCCGGCCTTGGCGGCGTCGGCCAGGGCGCGCATGCGGCTCAGCACCTCGTCATTGCCGCGCGACGCCTCGTCCAGGCGGCTGGCGATGGCGCCAATCGCACCCGACTGGACCTCGACGCCCTCGGCGATGCCGGCGGCCGCGACGCGCACCTCGCCCACTGCATCGGCGATCCGCGCGATGCTGCCGGCCGCTTCGGCGGTCGAGGCCTGCACGGCGGCGATGCGGCTCGCGACTTCTTCCGTGGCCTTGGCGGTCTGCGCTGCCAGCGCCTTCACTTCGCCGGCGACCACGGCGAAGCCCTTGCCGGCCTCGCCAGCCCGCGCCGCCTCGATCGTGGCGTTCAGCGCCAGCAGATTGGTCTGCGCGGCGATGCTGCGGATGGTCTCCATCACCGCGCCAATCTCCGCCGCGGCGCCCGCCAGCCCGCCCACCAGGCGTTCGCTGTCGGCGGCCTGTTCGACCGCGGCGGCGACCTGGGAGCCCGCCTGGCGTACGCCCTGCGTCACCGTCATCGCGCTTTCGCGCAGGCTGGCCGCGGCCGCCCGTGCTTCGCGCAGGCCTGCCGCGCCGACCTCGCTGGCATCCTGCACCGCCGCCGCTTCCTGCCGGGTGGAGGATGCGAGCCCCGCCATGGTCCCCGCATTTTCGCGCATCCGCGCCGCCGAGCCGCCCAGCCCCCCCAGCACGCCGCCGATCACGGCGGAGAAATCAGCGGTGAAGCGTTCCGTCGCCTGCTGGCGTCGCAGCTTGGCGTCACGGTCCGCCAGCGCGCGCGCTTCTTCCGCGCGGGCCTGGGCCAGGCGCGCACGCAGCGTTTCCACCGCGCCAGCCACCCGTGCGATTTCCTGCGGCGGCTGGCCGAGATCGACCCGCGCCTGCAGCTCACCATCGGCGATCCGCTCCACCAATTCCGCGATGCCGGCGGCGGGCCTGGTCACGCGGCGATGGACGAACCAGATGAGGCCGGAGGCGGCGACGATGGCGATCAACGTCAGCAGCAGCGCGAGCGCGGTTTCCCTGGCGACCTGCGCGCCGATATCGGTCCAGAAGGCCTTGTTGGCGTCGCCGGCCGCGATCGAGAGGTTGGCCGAAAGGTCGAGGACGCGGCTCGATTCGGTGAAGAAGGCATCGAAGCTCATGGGGTAGGGCTGCCCGGCCGCCGAAGCCTCGATCAGCGAACGGCGCAGCCGGGTGTAGCCGCCGCGATACTCGTCCAGCAGCCGCCGCAGCCCGGCCGCCAGGTCGGGACCGAGGGCGGGATGCCCGGCCATCGCCTCCAGCGCATCGAGCCGGCGCATCACCGGTTCGTTGAACGCGGCCATCCGCTCCAGCGCCTGCACCGAGAGCTTTTCGTTCAGCGCCAGCGCGGCGGCCATGTAGGTGCGGTCGCGCCCGCCATATTCGCGCACGGCCCAGGCGAGGTGCTGGATCTGGTCGCGGATGGCGACGCCGCTGGGCACGGATTCCTTCACGCCGCGGGCGGTCAGGCGCCGGTTCTCGATGGCGGCGATCAGCGCCGGCACGCCGGTGGCCCAGCGCTGCAGGATGGCCGGGTCGCGCTGGTCGCGCGGGCGCCGCAGGTCGGCATCGGCCGGCGCCCGCAGCGCATCCAGCCCCGCGAGCCGCGCTTCCGTGTCGGCGGCCAGCCCCAAGGCTTCCGGCGTGCCGAGCCCGCGCAGGGTCGTGATCGCCTCGGCGAAGCCGGCGGCTGCAATGCGGCGCTGGCGCTCGATCAGCGCCCGGTGCTCGGCGGATAGCGGGTCCGGCAACTGAAGGGTGACCTGGACCAGGGAACGCTCCAGCGACAGCTCGATCAGGGCGATGCCGAGCGTGGCCACCGCGCTCGTCACCCTCTGCTGCCGGTCAGCCTGCTGCCATTCCCCGAGCCGGGCCGGCACCAGCTTGGCCGAGAGGGCGAGCGTGCTGGCTGCCAGCACGAGGGCAAGCGCCGTCGCCATCCGCCCGATCGAGATACGCTTCCACATCAACAGTTGCTCCAAGGCGATCCAGGGACGCCGTTGGTGCCACAGAAGGGTGAATGCTTGGTTGGTACGGCGCGTGCTTGTGCAACGCAAAAGGGCCGCCCCCTTGCGGGAGCGGCCCTTCGGTCGCGCCGGGCTGAGTGGCTTCGGCTTAGTGCTTTACGTCTGCCCAGACCTTCCGCTTCACGGCATAGGTCAGGCCGCCGAGGATGATCAGGAAGATGATGATGCGGACGCCCATCGCGCGGCGCTGCTCGAGCTCCGGCTCGGCCGCCCAGGCGAGGAAGGCGGTGACGTCGCGGGCCATGTTCGCCACGCTGGCTTCCGTGCCGTCGGCGAATTCGACCTGGCCCGGATTGAGCACATTCGGCATCGCGATCTGATAGCCCGGGAAGTAGGCGTTGTAGTTCATCCCGTCCATCAGGTTGAAGCCGGCCGGCGGATCCCGGTAGCCGGTCAGCAGCGCGTGCATGTAGTCGGCGCCGTCCTTGCGGGCCTTCACCATCACCGAGAGATCCGGCGGATAGGCGCCGTTATTCGCGGCGCGCGCCGCCTGCTCGTTCGCGAAGGGACGGCGGAAGCGGTCGGACAGGCGGGCGGGACGCTCGAACATGTCGCCATTGTCGTTCGGGCCGTCCACGACCTGGAACTGGGCCGCGATGTTGCGGACCTGCGCCTCGGTCAGGCCGATTTCCAGCAGGTTGCGGTAGGACAGCTGCCGCATCCCGTGGCAGGCCGCGCAGACTTCCTTGTAGACCTGGAAGCCGCGCTGCAGGCTGCCGCGGTCGAAGGTGCCGAACAGCCCGTCGAAGGAGAAGCGGACATCCGGGAAGGTCGGCGCCGGGCCGGCCGCGCGGGCCGGCGTGGCGGCGACGGCCGCGGCGGCGCCCAGGACCAGGGCGCCGAGGAGGTTACGGAAGCGCGCCATGGTCAGGCCTTCTCCATCGGCTTCGCGGCAGCGCCGGCGAGCACCGGCCCACCCCCGCGCAGCACGGGCATCGCGATGCTCTCAGGCAGCTTCAACGGACGCTCGAGGCGGCCGAGCAGCGGCAGGATCACCAGGAAGTACGCGAAGTAGTAGGCGGTGCAGATCTGGGAGATCAGCACGTAGGGCTGTTCCGCCGGCTTGCCGCCGACCCAGGTCAGCACCAGGAAGTTGATGCCCCAGAGCACCAGGAACCACTTGGCGATCGGGCGGAAGCGCATGGACCGCACCGGAGAGGTGTCGAGCCAGGGCAGCACGAACAGGATCGCGATCGCGCCGAACATCAGCACCACGCCGCCCAGCTTGTCCGGCACCGCGCGCAGCACCGCGTAGAAGGGCAGGAAGTACCATTCCGGCACGATGTGGGCGGGCGTCACCAGCGGGTTCGCCGGGATGTAGTTGTCCGGGTGGCCGAGGTAGTTCGGCATGAAGAACACCAGGAAGGCGAAGACGATGAAGTAGACCACGAGGCCCACGCTGTCCTTCACCGTGTAGTACGGGTGGAAGGGCAGGGTGTCCTGCGGCCCCTTCGGGTCGATGCCGAGCGGGTTGTTCGAGCCCGTGATGTGCAGCGCCGCGACGTGCAGGAACACCACGCCCACGATCACGAAGGGCAGGAGGTAGTGCAGGCTGAAGAAGCGGTTCAGCGTCGGGTTGTCGACCGAGAAGCCGCCCCACAGCCAGATCACGATGCTCTCGCCGACCACCGGGATGGCGGAGAAGAGGTTGGTGATGACGGTGGCGCCCCAGAAGGACATCTGGCCCCAGGGCAGCACGTAGCCCATGAAGGCGGTGGCCATCATCAGCAGGAAGATCACCACGCCGAGCATCCACAGGATCTCGCGCGGGGCCTTGTAGGACCCGTACCAAAGGCCGCGCCAGATGTGGATGTAGACGACGATGAAGAACATGCTGGCGCCGTTCATGTGGATGTAGCGCAGCAGCCAGCCGTAGTTCACGTCGCGCATGATCCGTTCGACGCTGTCGAAGGCGAAGGATGTGTGCGCGGTGTAGTGCATCGACAGGAACACGCCGGTCGCGATCATGATCAGCAGGTTGACCATGGCGAGCGCGCCGAAGTTCCAGAAATAGTTGAAGTTACGGGGCGTGGGGAACGTCCCGTATTCCTTCTGCATCATGGTGAACACGGGCAGGCGCGTGTCGATCCAGCGCACTACCGGGTTCGTGAATTCGCTCTGGTGAAGCCCAGCCATGGGGACCCCGGCTCCTTCGTTGTTGTGCGGCGCGGCGTTCGGGCACGGCTCCCCCGTGCCCGATGCCGTCAGCCGATGCGGATCTGCGTCGGAGAAGTGAAGGTGTATTCGGGAACCGCAAGGTTCGTCGGCGCCGGGCCGAGGCGGATGCGACCCGAGGTGTCATAATGGCTGCCGTGGCACGGGCAGAACCAGCCGCCGTAATTGCCCTTCGCATCCGTCGGCTTCTGGCCGAGCGGCACGCAGCCCAGATGGGTGCAGACGCCGAGGACGACCAGCCAGTTCTCCCGC
>JBIIRI010000136.1:0-9986 GCA_044341625.1 Roseomonas sp. | reverse complement strand
GGTCCGGGTGGCGTCCCGCGACATCGCGGCGGATGGCGATGCAATGCATGATCGGGAAGAAGCCGGTCGCGCGGAAATAGGCTTCCTCCGCCGCGCGCGTATCGGCGAACAGCCGGGCGACAGGCGCGCTGCGGTCCAGGAAACAGGCGGGTGCGCGCGGGCCGATGAAGGCATCGATCCGGCCTTCCGCCAGGGCGGCTTCCAGCGTGTCGCCTGCGCCGATCGGCTGCACGTCGAAGCCGTCCGGCAGCGCGATGGCGGTGCGTTCGCCGCCCGACCGCCAGCGGATGCCGCGCGTGTCCACGCCATACTGTTCCCGGAGCATGCCGCGCACCCATAGCGCGGCGGTCTGCTGGTATTCCGGGATGCCGATGATGCGGCCAGCCAGATCCTCGGGCCGCGCGATGCCGCGATCCGTGCGGATGTAGATCGCGTTGTGGCGGAAGGAGCGGGACGGATAGACGGGGATGCCGATGTAGCGGCTATCGCCGCGCGCCACGGAGAGGATGTGGCTCGACATCGACAACTCGGTGATCTCATGCGTCGCATCGCGCATGGCGATGCGGAACAGCTCCTCCGGCTCGCCGGCGAGGGTCGCGATCTCGAAGCCTTCCACCTTTACCCGCCCGTCATGGATCGGGCGCGTGCGGTCGGACAGGGTGCTGGCGAGGGTAAGGGTCATTCGGCTCGTGCTATGTTATCGGGGGTGAAAGGCCAATGGCGAAGCCGCACGCCCAACGCATCTGCGATGCCATTGGCGATGGCGCCGATCACCGGGCCCATGCTGGCCTCGCCGGCACCGAGCGGCGGCGCCTCCGGCCGCGCGATGATGTCCACCGCCACCGCCGGCACATCGGAGAAACGCAGGATCGGGTAGCGCTCCCAGGCATCCGATGTGATGGCGCGGCTGTCGTGGCGCACCGCTTCCAGCAGGCACATGGAGACCGCCTGGATCGCGCCGCCTTCCATCTGGTTGGCGACGCCGTCGGGGTTGATGACCTCTCCCACATCGCAGGCAAGCCACAGGCGACGGCAGCGCACGCGGTCCGCGCACTCCACCTCCGCCACCGCGGCGCACCAGGCGCCCGTGCCCTTGTAGCGCGCGACACCGAGGCCGTAGCCCACGCCATCCGCCTTCGCGCGCGTGTCCCACCCCGCCATCTGCGCGGCGCGGGATAACACGTCGCGCGCGCGCGCATCGTCGAGATGCCGCAGCCGGTGCGCCAGGGGATCCTCGCCGGCCAGCGCCGCGATCTCGTCCATCACGCTTTCGATCGCCCAGACATTCACCAGCGCGCCGAGGCCACGCAGCGCGCTGGCACGGATCGGCATATCCATCACGCGATGCATCGCCACCTTCCGCGCCGGGGCGCGATAGGCGGGCACGGCGTTGCGCTCGATCCCGCCGCCCGCCGCCGGCGGCGGGTTGATCGCGACCGGCACGGGGAAGGGCTCGGCGAGGTAGGAGGCCGCAAGCAGCGTCGGATCCTTGCCGCGGCCGGGGCGGGAGGAATGACCGTTCGAGATGCCATCCTGCGTCCAGCGCAGCAGCGTGCCGGCCTGATCCGCCTCCGCCTCGATCTCCACCAGCATGGCGGGCGAGAAGGGCGACCAGCCGAGTTCCTCCGCACGGCTCCATTGCACGCGCACAGGCGTGGCGGGGTGCGCGCGCGCGACCAGCGCGGCATCCAGCGCGACATCGTCGGCGCCGTTATGGCCGTAGCAGCCCGCGCCTTCGACGTGATGCACCAAGATCGCCTCGGCCGGCAGGCGCAGCGCCTTCGCGAGATCGGCGCGGAGGTTGTAGATGCCCTGGCTGTGGCTCCAGACCTCCATCGTCGCGCCATCCCAGCGCGCGATGGCGCAGGACGGGCCGATGGAGCCATGGGCGAGGAAGGGGCGGAAGAAGGCAGCCTGCACGCGATGCGCGGGCGCGGCGGTCTCGGCCACGCTCTCCGCCACGATTCTGGTCTCGCGCTGGGCGGCGCGGAGCCAGGCTTCCAACGCGGCGTCCTGCGGTAGCGTATCCTGTTCCTGCCACACCGCGCGGCGTGCGAGGCGCTCGGCGGCGGCTTCGGCGTGATGCTCCTGCGCGGCGAGTGCGGCCAACACGCTGCCATCGCGGAACACCGTCGCGCCACCGGGCAGCGCGCCGTCCTTCACCTCAGCCAGCCGCGCAGCGCGGGACGGGGGCCGGACCATGCGCGCATGCAGCATGCCCGGCAGGCACATGTCGTGCACATAGCGCGCCACGCCGAACAGCTTATCCGGCAGGTCGATGCGGGCTGCGGAGGTACCGGCGATACGGCGCTGGTCGGCGCGCTTCGGCACCGCGTCCGGGGATGCCTCCGCCGCCAGCAGCGCGTCATCCGCCATCGCCCAGTAGCTGCCCAGAACGCGGCCATCGGGCGCGACGAAATCGCCGTCCCGCACCACGATCTCCTCCGCCGGCACGCCGGTGCGCTGCGCGACGACACCGACGAAGATGCGGCGCGCATCGGCGCAGGCGTGGCGCAGCGCGACGCCGCATTCCTGCACGCTGAGACTGCCGGATGTCACCGCCTCATCCGGGCTGGTGGGCGTCGAGGCCGGCTGCACGCGCAGCCGCGCGAGCGGCACATCCAGCTCATCCGCGCTGATCTGCGCCAGCGCCGTCAGGATGCCCTGGCCCAATTCTACCTTGCCGGGGCGGATGGTGACGAAGCCCTCGGCATGGAAGGACAGCCAGCGATCCAGCCGGCGGTTCACATGCAGGCTACCCGGCAGCTTCGGCTTGTCGTCGCCGCCCTCGGCCGCGATGCGGAAGGCGAGGTTCATGGTGCGGCCATTTCTTCTGCTGCACGCAGGACAGCGCGGACGATGCGGTTGTGACTGCCGCAGCGGCAGAGATGCGGATCGAGCGCGGCCCGGACCTGCGCTTCCGTCGGGCGCGGGATGCGGCGTAGCAGCGCGACCGACGCCATCAGGATGCCCGACAGGCAATAGCCGCATTGCCCCGCCTGCAGGTCGAGGAAGGCGCGCTGCAAGGGATGCGGCGCTTCCAGCGTGCCGAGCCCTTCCAGCGTCTCCACGCGCTTCCCCGCGACGGCGGCAACGGGCAGCGTGCAGGCATAGGCCGGCGCGCCATCCACCAGCACCACGCAGGCGCCGCATTGCTCGGCGCCGCAGCCGAAGCGCGGGCCGGACAGGCCAAGCGGGCCGCGCAACGCGGCCAGCAGCGCGGCGTCGTCCTCGATCGCCGGCGCGACGGCCGCGCCGTTCAGCGTGAAGCCCGCCATCAGGTGGGCGTCATGCGCGCCATGCGAATGAACTCCGCCTGGCGGGTGATGTCCTGGCGCAGGTAGGCGTCGAAGTCCGCGATGCTCATCGGCATCGGCTGCGCGCCGGCCCGCGCCTGCGCGTCGCGCGTCGCGGGTAGGCCGAGGATGCGGTTGACCTCCGCGTTCAGCCGCTCACGGATCGGCGCGGGGGTGGCGGCGGGTGCCATCAGGCCGAGCCAGATCGAGGCCTCATAGCCCGGCAGCGCCTCCGCCACCGTCGGCAGTTCGGGCATCAGCGGGCTGCGCTGCGGGCCGGTGGTGGCCAGGCCCCGCACGCGGCCGCCGGCGATCTGTTCGCGCATCGTCGGGATGGCGTCGAACATGATGGGCACCTGGCCCGAGATGAGCGCCGTGCGCGCCTCGTTCGACCCGCGGAAAGGCACATGCGTCGCGGTGGCGCCGGCCATGGCCAGGAACACCTCGCCCGCCACGTGATAGGGCGTGCCGGGGCCGGAGGAGGCGTAGTCGTAGCGCCCGGGATTGGCCTTCAGCAGCGCGATCAGCTCCGGCAGGGTCTGCGCCGGGATCGAGGGGTGGATGGCCAGCACATGGTGCGCGATGTTGATGGCGGCGACCGGGGCAAGGTCCGTCATCAGGCGATAGGGACGGTTGGGGATCAGCGTCTCATTCGCCGTGTGGGTGTTGGACATCAGCAGCAGCGTGTAGCCATCGGGGGTCGCTTTCGCGACGGCGTCGGTACCGATCACCGCGCCCGCGCCAGGGCGGTTTTCCACCACGAAGGGCTGGCCGAGCGCGGCCTGCAGCGGTTCCGACAGGAAGCGCGCGGCGACATCGGCGGATCCGCCGAGGCCGAAGGGCACCACGATCCGCACCGGCCGCGCGGGCCATTGCGCCTGGGCGCGGGCAGCGCCCGGCAGCAGGGCGGGCAGGGCCAGGGCGCTGGCGATCACCACGCGGCGACGGATCATGGAAGTCCTCCTCGGTCTGGTTGAACGGAAGGATCGTGCGCCCGGCGCGGTTCGGCAAGACCGTGGTGCGGCGGTTCCGGGCGGAGAGTGCCTACGCCGCCGCCCGCCGCAGCCACGCCATGTAGATCCGCGGCCCAGCCAGCGCCGCGAGCGCGACCAGCAGGATCACCAGGCTCACCGGCCGGGTGACGAAGGTGGTCCAGTCGCCCTGGCTGATGGTCAGCGCCTGGCGCATCGCCTGTTCGGCCATCGGGCCCAGGATCATCCCGATCACGACCGGCGCCACGGGGAAGTCGAAACGGCGCATGAACATCGCGATGATGCCGATGCCATACAGCAGCACCAGGTCCATCACCGAATTGCTAATCCCGTATGTGCCGATCGTCGCGAAGACCAGGATGCCGGCATAAAGCTGCGGCTGCGGGATCTTCAGGATCCGCGCCCACAGCCCCACCAGCGGCAGGTTCAGCACCACCAGCATGACATTCGCGACGAACAGGCTCGCGATCAGCGTCCAGACCAGCTCGGCCTGCGTCGTGAACAGCAGCGGGCCTGGCTGGATGCCGTAGCTCTGGAAGGCGCTCAACATGATCGCGGCGGTCGCGCTGGTGGGCAGGCCGAGGGTGAGCATCGGCACCAGGATGCCAGCGGCAGCCGCGTTGTTCGCAGCCTCCGGCCCCGCCACGCCTTCGATCGCGCCGGTCGTGCCGAATTCCTTCTTCGCCTCTGGCGAGGCCAGCTTCCGCTCGGCGTAATAGCTCAGCATCGTCGGCATCTCGGTGCCGCCGGCCGGCAGCACGCCGAAGGGGAAGCCGAGGCCCGCGCCGCGCATCCAGGGCCAGAAGCTGCGCTTCACATCACTGCGCGACATCATGACGGAGCCGACCGGCAGAACCTCCTGCTTCCCCTCGGCATAACGCCAGGCGAGGTGCAGCGTCTCTCCCACCGCGAACAGCGCGACCGCCACCAGCACCACGTTCACGCCATCCAGCAATTCGGGGATGCCGAAGGTCAGCCGCGGCTGGCCGGTCTGAAGGTCGATCCCGACCAGGCCGAGCATCAGGCCGAAGAACAGGCTGGTCAGCCCGCGCAGCGCGCTGCCGCCCAGCACGGCGGATACCGTGACGAAGCAGAGGATCATCAGCGAGAAATACTCGGCCGGGCCGAGTTGCAGCGCGTAATCGACGATCAGCGGCCCGGTGAAGGCGATGCCCAGCGTGCCGACCGTGCCGGCCACGAAGCTGCCGATCGCGGCGGTGGCCAGCGCGGGGCCCGCGCGGCCGCTCCGCGCCATCTTCGCCCCTTCGAGCGAGGTGATGATGGACCCTGATTCGCCCGGCGTGTTCAGCAGGATCGAAGTCGTGCTGCCCCCATACATCGCGCCGTAGAAGACGCCGCAGAACAGGATGAAGGCGCCCGTCGCGCTGACCGTGAAGGTGATGGGCAGCAGCAGCGCGATGGTCAGCGCCGGCCCGATGCCGGGCAGCACGCCGATGGCGGTGCCAAGGAAACACCCCAGCAGCGCCCAGCCGAGATTGGCGAGCGTCAGCGCGTTGGCGAAGCCCATCGAAAGCCCGGCGATCGCGTCCATCAGCCAGGCACTCCGAAGACCAGCCCCTCGACCACGCCCGCGCCGATGTTGACGCCGAGCGCCTTGACGAACAGCGTGTAGGCCGACAGCGCAACGACGAAGGCAATGGCGGCGTTGCGGGGATGCGCGCGCGACCCGAAGGCGGCGGCGACCAGCACGAATTGCGCCGTCGCGGCGATGGTGAAGCCGAAGGGCCCGATCAGCACCAGATTGGCCAGCAGTCCCGCCAGCATCAGCCCCAGCGCGCGCAGGTTGGGCGCGCGCCGGTCCTGCGCATCCTCAAGCCCCCGCGACCAGCCGCCGCGCAGCGCCAAGGCGCTGAGCAGCACGCCCAGCGCCACCAGCGCCGCGGCGATCAGCCAGGGCACCAGCTTCGGCCCGACCTGCGCGTAGATCGGCGAGGTCGGGATAACGAGCGCCTGCCAGGCGCCGATGGCGCCCAGGCCCAGCACGAACAGCCCCGCGCCGAGATCGGCCGGGTCCGGCCGCCCGCGCAAGCTCATGCGGGCGACCGCGGCCGGGGGGCGCGCATGGCGCCGTTCAGGTCGCGAGGCCGAGGTCGCGCAGAACGCCCTCGGTCGCGGCGATGTCGCGCGCCAGGTACTGCTCGAAGGCCGGACCGGTCAGGAAGGCATCGTCCCAGCCGCGCGTGGTCAGCATCTCGCGCCAGGCCGGGGTGTTGTAGACCGCTGTCATCAGGTCGGTCAGCGCCTGGCGCTGGGCCGCGTTGATGCCGGGCGCGCCGAAGACGCCGCGCCAATTGGCGGTGGCGACATCGAGCCCGCTTTCCTTCAGCGTCGGCAGGCCAGGTTCCGACCGCGTCTCGCCGGTGGTGGCCAGGGCGCGCATGCGGCCAGCCTTGATCTGCTCGGCGAATTCCGAGAAGCCGGAGATCCCGGCCCGCACCTGCCCGCCCATGATCGCCGCCTGGGCCGGGCCGCCGCCGGCGAAGGCGACATAGGCGGCCTCACGCGGGTTGCGGCCCAGAGCCTTGAGCATCAGGCCGAGGGTGATGTGGTCCGTCCCGCCGGCCGAACCGCCGCCGACCGCGACCCCGCCCGGATTGGCGCGGAGCGCGGCAATCAGCTGGTCGATGCTGCGGAAATCGGAATTCGCGGGCACCACGATCACGCCGACCTCCTCGGTCATGCGCGCGATCGGCACCACGTCCCGGATGCTGACGGGGGAGCGATTGGTGATGCCGGCGCCGACCATGACAGAGCCGCCGATCATCAGCGCATCGCCACGGCCGCGGCGTTGGGAGACGAAGCGCGGCAGGCCGACCATGCCGCCGGCGCCGCCGACATTCTCAAACTGGAAGTTGCCGACGAGCCCGGCGCCGCGGGCCACCTGCTCGATGCCGCGGCCAAGGCCGTCCCAGCCGCCGCCGGGACCGGCGGGGATGAACATATAGAGGCTGGCGAAGCGCTGCTGCGCGGCGGCGGGGCCTGCCGCCAAGCCGGCCCCGGCAAGGCCGGCGGCGGCCAGGATGGTACGACGACGGATATTCATGGTTCCTCCCTCAATCCCAGCGGCCGGTTTCGCCGGCGCAAGCTTGCGAAAAAGATAGTGCAGCCCCGCGTTGCGCGCAAACCGGAACGGCGCAGCGCACGGCCCCGCGCGCCCCGTTCCGCCGGGGAGAACGAAGGTGATTGATGCGAAATCGCAATGCCATGATCGCGTTGGCGACGGGTGCCTTGCCCTGAGGGCTTCCTTCGGCGGCGGGCTTTCGGTATGTGGGGCGTGCGGGACCCGTAGCTCAGCTGGATAGAGCGCTGCCC
This sequence comes from Roseomonas sp., assembly GCA_044341625.1. Lineage (GTDB taxonomy): Bacteria > Pseudomonadota > Alphaproteobacteria > Acetobacterales > Acetobacteraceae > Falsiroseomonas. Next base: position 2,365 of record JBIIRI010000136.1, on the reverse strand, counting down.
TCCGAAGGCAGAGGTCGAAGGTTCGAATCCTTTCGGGTCCGCCAGTTTTTTCAAATGCTTGGGACTGCCCTTCAACTTGGGCGATCCTCTCGGGGTAACGAGGGGGTAACAGGCTATGGAACATCGTACCTGAGCGGCCGGACTGGATACCTCCAGAAACCCTTTGATGAAGGCCGATCAGGCCGGCATAGGGTTAGTGTCTGGATGGTTGCCTAGGAAAGACGAGGCGGCGGCGCTTGGCCGGCCTCCTCCGGTCTGCTCAGTGGTTGGCGTGGGCCGTTGCTACGCCGGGGGTGTTGTCGGCATGGACCACCTACGCCAACCTCGCCTTGAAGAACTTCACCGTCCAGCGCGTGTCGTGGTCCTTTTGGCGCAGCTTCGCAGGCTTCTCCGCCCGGCCTCAATGTTGCGCTGCTTCGGCGCGGCGACGATGGTCGCATGCACGATCTGCCCGCCCATGGCCAAGGAGCCGGTGGCATGCAACGTGGCGGCGAACTGCGCAAACAGCCGCTCCACCGCCCCAGCCCGCCCCAGCCCGCTTCAGCGCCTCGCAGAACGCCCAGATCTTGTAGGCGTCTAGCACCGGGTAGGCCAAACCGAGGCCAAGAAAGCGCATGAGGGAGAGCCGATCCCTGATAAGGTACTCACAGCGCTCGTTCGACAGCCCGTACACCGCCCTGCAGCAGCAGGATCTTGAACATCAGCACGTGATCAAGGGCGGGGGGGGGCCGCTCTTCGGCTTCGGTCGATAAGGCGGCAACGGCGGCTCCACCGCTGCCCAGCGATCATCGCTTACTAGGGCCTTTGCCATCCGCTCAGAACGCACCGGAGTAGGGTTGGTTGGGCGCCCTAAACGCTACCTCAAGTTGTTAAAGGCGGAGATCGACCGACCACAACGCTCGTTCGCCACGCCCCGAGCGTCACGCCCATCGCTGAGGCGGGGGAAAGACCCAATGCGCCGGTAATAATCAACGCCAAGCTCTACGCATTGGCTATGCGACGTGGCGACGTAGCTTCCGCCGCGTTGCGGCCCTGGGTCTGGCGCGGTGATCAAGATCAATACGAGAAGGCCACCTATAACTGCAAACCCCCAGAGAAACAGCTTACCGAGGAACGCCATCGATTTTTGCTCCCTTGCAGATCGCCGGACGGGTCGGCAGCTACCGCACCTTGCAACTCAGATCCACCAGCCACGCCCACGGCTGATCTGTTCTGCCTTGGCCAACAACCGGCCGAGGCGCGCCGCCATGGGCTGGATGCTCTTGCGCTCGCCCGACAGCAGCAGCCCGCGAAGGTAGCATGGCACCCAGTGCCGCCGCGCCGAATGAGCAAGCGCTTCGAGGAAGGGCTCGCGCCATGACGCCAACTCCCGCGACCAGCCAGTCTGACCTTGCGCCGACATGCCCATTCCCGCCCCGACAGGCAGCAGGGAGACAGCGCTCCACCTTGGCCGTTCCTCGCCTCAGCCAAAATAGTGCTAAGGGACGCGCCTCCATTTGTTGCGCGCATCCCGACGAAGCGCAGCAAAGGCTCGCCGCAGTATCACCATTTCTGCAGTGTATAGTCCTGTCTTTTTTCGAGCAGCCTTTAGCCTCGCCAAGCCATCTGGCGTTCGTGGGCCCGTACTCGTTCCTCCGTGCATCCGACAGCGGCCGTTTGGCATCGGGGATGCCCTGCACAGCCCTCCCGCACGCGTCCGCGCGCGACAGGAAGGCCGTTCAGGTTGCATGGGGTCTTCCTCGCGATCAGGCATCCCCCCCTCCCCCACGCTTTGCTGCTGTCACAGGGGGAACCACGGCTCCGACAATTGCCTGCCCGCCGTCGTGGACCACGACGCGCTCGACCCTCACGATCTGCAATCCCTTGCCTCGGCGGCGATCAATCGCTTCCGCCATATCGACCATAGCGCGTGCCAGATTCGCCCCCTGCCGACGGAGCTTGTCGGCGACCTCAGGTGTTTGGCCAGGGAGCATCGCACGTCGAAAGCACTCCATCGCAGCGTGGTGTAGCGCCACCGCCTGAGCCGCCATCATGCCCTCAGCCTCATCGCGCGGATTGAAGCCACGCACCGCGGCAAGAGCAGCGCCGATGAAGTCGGCACAATGCTCATCCTCCACCCCTGACGGGAGCCAGAGCGTTTGCGCCACTGCGTTGAGCAGCACGTTGTTGAAGCGAGGATCATCAGATCCAGCGAGGGGTTTAAGCGCGCTGCCCGGCGGTTTCAGCAAGTCGGCGTCGCTCAGGCGCAAATCGACCGGGGTAGGTGTGGATATAGTGCCCTGGCCCATGGCAGCCCCGGCTTTCGATGCCGCGGCCGTCACGACAGCGCCTTAACGCAACTGGGGCGATGCGGGAGGGATTGAGC
>JBIIRI010000193.1:0-5672 GCA_044341625.1 Roseomonas sp. | reverse complement strand
CTGACGCGCGAGCGCGCCGGCTTCGAGGTGCGCGACGTGCACCCGACGCATTACGGCCGCATCTGCCCGATCGAGACGCCGGAAGGCCCGAATATCGGCCTGATCAACAGCCTCGCGACCTTCGCCAAGGTGAACAAGTACGGCTTCATCGAGACGCCGTACCGCCTGGTGAAGGAAGGCAAGGTCACCGGCGCGCCGCGCTACCTCTCCGCGATGGAGGAGGAGCGGCTGGTCGTCGCCCAGGCCGACGCGCAGCTCGATGCCGACGGCAATTTCAAGTCCGAGCTGGTCAGCGTGCGCGATGGCGGCGACTTCCGCCTGGTGAAGCCGGAAGAAGTGACGGCGATCGACGTGTCGCCGAAGCAGCTCGTCTCGGTCGCCGCGGCGCTGATCCCGTTCCTTGAGAACGACGACGCCAACCGCGCGCTGATGGGCTCGAACATGCAGCGCCAGGCGGTGCCGCTGATCCGCGCCGATGCGCCGCTGGTCGGCACCGGCATGGAAGCCGCCGTGGCCCGCGATTCGGGCGCGACGATCGTGGCCAAGCGCGAAGGCGTGGTGGACAGCATCGACGGCGCACGCATCGTGGTGCGCGCGACGGGCGATGAGGGCTCGACCCGCGGTGTCGACATCTACCGTCTTCGCAAGTTCCAGCGTTCCAACCAGTCGACCTGCATCAACCAGCGCCCGCTGGTGAAGGTGGGCGACCGCGTGATGGCGGGCGACATCATCGCCGACGGCCCGAGCACGGAGCTGGGCGAGCTGGCGCTGGGCCGCAACGCCCTCGTCGCCTTCATGCCGTGGAATGGCTACAACTTCGAGGACAGCATCCTGATCAGCGAGCGCATCGCGAAGGATGACGTCTTCACCTCGATCCACATCGAGGAATTCGAGGTGATGGCCCGCGATACCAAGCTGGGCCAGGAAGAAATCACCCGCGATATCCCGAATGTCGGTGAGGAAGCGCTCCGCAACCTCGACGAGGCGGGCATCGTCTATATCGGCGCGGAAGTGCAGCCGGGCGACATCCTGGTCGGCAAGGTGACGCCGAAGGGCGAGAGCCCGATGACGCCGGAAGAAAAGCTGCTTCGCGCCATCTTCGGCGAGAAGGCGTCCGACGTCCGCGACACCTCGCTCCGCCTGCCGCCCGGCGTGGCGGGCACGATTGTCGATGTGCGCGTCTTCTCCCGCCGCGGCGTGGACAAGGACGAGCGCGCGATGGCGATCGAGCGCGCGGAGATCGAGCGTCTCGCGAAGGACCGCGACGACGAGAAGGCGATCCAGGAGCGCTCCTTCTACAGCCGTCTCCGCGAACGCATGCTGGGCCGTAAGGCGGCCGGCGGCTTCAAGGGCGTGAAGGCCGGCACCGAGATCAATGACGAGGTGCTCGACCAGTTCGCCAAGGCCACCTGGCGCCAGATCGCTGTGCAGGACGACGCCGCGATGGCGGAGATCGAGGCGCTGAAGCGCGAATTCGACGCCGCCGTCGAACGCCTGCAGAAGCGCTTCGAGAGCAAGGTCGAGAAGCTGCAGCGCGGCGATGAGCTGCCGCCCGGCGTGATGAAGATGGTCAAGGTCTTCGTCGCGGTGAAGCGCAAGCTGCAGCCCGGCGACAAGATGGCCGGTCGCCACGGCAACAAGGGCGTCGTCAGCCGCGTCGTCCCGGTCGAGGACATGCCCTTCCTGGAAGACGGGACGAGCGTCGATCTGGTGCTGAACCCGCTCGGCGTGCCGTCGCGCATGAATGTGGGCCAGATCCTCGAGACCCATCTCGGCTGGGCCTGCGCCAGCATGGGCAAGCAGATCGGCGAGGTGGTGGAGGAATACCGCCGCGGCGGCGCGATGCGCGAGGAAGTGCGCGTGAAGCTGCTTGAGGCCTATGGCGAGGAAATCGTGGCGCGCGACATCGACCCGCTGGACGATGATGCGTTGATCGAACTGTGCGACAACCTGAAGAAGGGCGTGCCCATCGCGACGCCGGTCTTCGACGGCGCGCGCATGGCCGACATCGAGGGCATGCTGACCAAGGCCGGGCTCGACACCTCGGGCCAGGTCTGGCTGACGGATGGCCGTTCGGGCGAGATCTTCGAACGGAAGGTCACGGTCGGCTACATCTACATGCTGAAGCTGCACCACCTGGTCGACGACAAGATCCACGCGCGGTCCATCGGGCCGTACTCGCTGGTCACGCAGCAGCCGTTGGGCGGCAAGGCCCAGTTCGGCGGCCAGCGCTTCGGCGAGATGGAGGTGTGGGCGCTCGAAGCCTATGGCGCCGCCTACACGCTGCAGGAGATGCTGACGGTGAAGTCGGACGACGTCTCGGGCCGCACCAAGGTCTATGAGGCGATCGTGCGCGACCAGGACAACTTCGAGGCCGGCATTCCGGAATCCTTCAACGTGCTGGTGAAGGAGCTGAAGTCGCTCGGCCTGAACGTGGATCTCGAGAACCGCCCGACCTGACGCGGCGGTCGAATGACGTCCCGCGCGACATGACCGTCGCGCGGTTCCCTTTTCTCACGGCGCGCCTCTGCCGGGTGCGCGCCGGCCGGACGGAGACGACGGCATGAACGAGCTGATGAAGATCCTGGGCCAAACCGGCCAGGCTATGACGTTTGACCAGATCCGTATCTCGATCGCGTCACCGGAGCAGATCCGCTCCTGGTCCTATGGCGAGATCAAGAAGCCGGAGACGATCAACTACCGCACCTTCAAGCCGGAGCGCGACGGGCTGTTCTGCGCCCGCATCTTCGGCCCGATCAAGGACTACGAGTGCCTGTGCGGCAAGTACAAGCGGATGAAGTTCCGCGGCATCATCTGCGAGAAGTGCGGCGTCGAGGTGACGCTGGCGAAGGTCCGGCGCGAGCGCATGGGCCATATCGAGCTGGCGAGCCCGGTCGCGCATATCTGGTTCATGAAGTCGCTGCCGTCCCGCGTCGGCCTGATGGTCGACATGTCGCTGAAGGAGCTGGAGAAGGTTCTCTACTTCGAGAGCTATGTGGTGCTGGAGCCCGGCCTGACCGACCTCAAGCAGCATCAGCTGCTGACCGAGGACCAGCTGCAGTCGAAGCAGGACGAATTCGGCGACGACGCGTTCAGCGTCGGCATCGGCGCCGAGGCGGTGAAGCAGATGCTCGCCGCGATCGACGTGCCGAAGGAAGCGCCGCGTCTCCGCGCCGACCTGAAGGAGACGACCTCCGAGGCGAAGCGCAAGAAGCTCGTGAAGCGCCTCAAGATGCTGGAGGCCTTCGCTGAATCGGCTGCGCGTCCCGAGTGGATGATCCTCGACGTCGTACCGGTGATCCCGCCCGAGCTGCGCCCGCTGGTGCCGCTGGATGGTGGCCGCTTCGCGACCTCGGACCTCAATGATCTGTATCGCCGCGTCATCAACCGCAACAACCGCCTGAAGCGGCTGATCGAGCTGCGCGCGCCCGACATCATCGTGCGCAACGAAAAGCGCATGCTGCAGGAAGCCGTGGACGCGCTGTTCGACAATGGCCGTCGCGGCCGCGCCATCACGGGCGCGAACAAGCGCCCGCTGAAGTCGCTGTCCGACATGCTGAAGGGCAAGCAGGGCCGCTTCCGCCAGAACCTGCTCGGCAAGCGCGTGGATTATTCGGGCCGTTCGGTGATCGTCGTCGGGCCGGAGCTGAAGCTGCATCAGTGCGGCCTGCCGAAGAAGATGGCGCTCGAGCTGTTCAAGCCGTTCATCTACTCGAAGCTCGAGAAGTACGGCCACGCCACCACCATCAAGGCCGCGAAGCGGATGGTGGAAAAGGAGCGGCCGGAGGTGTGGGACATCCTCGAGGAGGTGATCCGCGAGCATCCCGTTCTGCTGAACCGCGCGCCGACGCTGCACCGCCTGGGCATCCAGGCCTTCGAACCGGTGCTGGTCGAGGGTAAGGCGATCCAGCTGCATCCGCTGGTCTGCACCGCCTTCAACGCGGACTTCGACGGCGACCAGATGGCCGTGCACGTCCCGCTGTCGCTGGAAGCGCAGCTGGAAGCGCGCGTGCTGATGATGTCCACCAACAACATCCTCAGCCCCGCAAACGGCAAGCCGATCATCGTCCCGAGCCAGGACATCGTGCTGGGCCTCTACTACCTCAGCATCGAGACCCCCGAATTCCGCGCGGCGCCTGACAACGACGCGCCGGCCTTCGCTTCGATGGGTGAGATCGAGCAGGCGCTGGCCGCCGGCGTGATCAAGCTGCACAGCAAGATCCGCGCGCGCCGCAAGACGATGGACAAGGACGGCAAGGTCGTCACCGAACGCGTCGTGACCACGGCCGGGCGGATGATGATGGGCGCGCTGCTGCCGCTGCACCAGAACCTGCCCTACAGCCTGCTGAACCGGCTGCTGACGAAGAAGAACATCTCCGACGTCATCGACGCGGTCTACCGCCATTGCGGGCAGAAGGAGAGCGTGATCTTCGCCGACCGCCTGATGGGCCTCGGCTTCCGCAACGCGGCGCGGGCCGGCATCTCGTTCGGCAAGGACGACATGGTGATCCCGGACAGCAAGGGCGCCCAGATCCAGACCACCAAGGATCAGGTGAAGGAGTTCGAGCAGCAGTACCTCGACGGCCTGATCACCGCGGGCGAGCGCTACAACAAGGTCGTCGACGCCTGGTCGCGCTGCACGGAAGAAGTCGCGCAGGCCATGATGAAGGAGATCATGAAGCAGGAGGCGGGCAAGCCCACGAACTCCGTGTGGATGATGTCCCACTCCGGCGCGCGCGGTTCGCCGGCGCAGATGCGCCAGCTGGCCGGCATGCGCGGCCTGATGGCCAAGCCGTCGGGCGAGATCATCGAGCAGCCGATCATCTCGAACTTCAAGGAAGGCCTGACGGTGCTCGAGTACTTCAACTCGACGCACGGCGCCCGCAAGGGCCTGGCCGACACCGCGCTGAAGACGGCGAACTCCGGCTACCTCACCCGGCGTCTGGTGGACGTCGCGCAGGACTGCATCATCGTGGAAGATGATTGCGGCACTGAACGCGGCATCACCGTGCGCGCGGTGATGGATGGCGGCGAAGTGGTGTCCTCGCTGTCCGAGCGCATCCTCGGCCGTACGTCGCAGGAGGACATCCTGGATCCGGCGACGGGCGAGGTGCTCGTGCCGCGCAACCACCTGATCGAGGAAACCGACGCGGAGAAGGTCGAGAAGGCCGGTGTGGAAGCGGTGAAGATCCGCTCCGTGCTGACCTGCGACTCGCGCGTCGGCGTTTGCGGTCACTGCTATGGCCGCGACCTTGCGCGCGGCACGCCGGTCAATGTCGGCGAGGCCGTCGGCGTCATCGCCGCGCAGTCCATCGGCGAACCGGGCACGCAGCTGACGATGCGTACCTTCCACATCGGCGGTGCGGCGCAGCGCGGTGCGGAACAGTCGGCGGTCGAGGCGATGACCGACGGTACGGTGAAGTTCCTGAACCGCCAGGTCGTCACCAACAGCTCCGGCGCGTCCATCGTGATGAGCCGGAACTGCGAGGCGGTGGTCTACGACACCAATGGTCGCGAGCGTGGGCGGCTGCGCGTGCCCTATGGCGCGCGTCTGCTGACCGCCGAAGGCGATACGGTGACGCGCGGCCAGAACCTGGCCGAGTGGGATCCGTTCACCCTGCCGATCATCACCGAGAAGAACGGCAAGATCGAATATGCCGACCTGATCGAGA
>JBIIRI010000077.1:0-17070 GCA_044341625.1 Roseomonas sp. | reverse complement strand
CAGGCCGATCATGCCCGAACCGCCGCTTTCAATCGAGCGATAACCGCGCGAGCGCCTTCGCAACATTCGGCGGTAAATCCTCCGCCAGCAGCCCCGGCCCGGTCAGCGCCGCCGCGGCGCCATGCAGATGGACGGCGGCGGCGGCGGCCTCGAAGGGTGCGAGGCCCTGGGCGAGCAGCCCGGCGGCGATGCCGGCCAGCACATCGCCGGTGCCCCCCGTCGCCAGCCAGGGCGGGGCGTTGTCGTTGATAGCGACCCTGCCATCCGGCGCGGCGATCAGCGTGTCGGCGCCCTTCAGCATCACCACCGCCCCCGTCGCCGCCGCCGCCGCCCGCACGGCGGAGAGCCGGCAGGCGCCGGGCGGGCCGAAAACGGCGGCGAATTCGCCCGCATGCGGCGTCAGGATCGCGCAGCCCGCCAGCGCCGCCGGATCGCCCGCCGCAGCGCGCAGCGCCCCGGCATCGGCCACCACCAGCCGCCCGGCGCCGACCACCTGCCGCAGCAGGGCCGTGGTGGCGGCAACCGGCGGCAGACCGGGGCCCACCACCCAGACGCCAAGGCGCGGATCGGCCAGCAATGCGTCCCGATCCTCGGCCACGATCACCCCCGGATCGCCGGCGCGCAGCACGGCGGCCGTCGCGGCATCCGGCGCCGCGACGGAGGCCAGCCCCGCCCCCGCCCGCCGCGCCCCGGCCGCGACCAGCCGCGCCGCCCCGGTCATGCCAGGCCCCGCCGCAACCACCACATGGCCGCGCGCATATTTGTGACTGGCGGCGCCAGGGCGGGGGATGCGCCACAGCGCTGGCCCGTTCCGCCAGGCGCGCGGCGCGATGGCGGGCAGTACGGAGGCCGGCAGGCCGATATCGGCCAACACCACCTCCCCGCACAGCTCCCGCCCGGGTAGCAGGAGATGCCCTGGCTTGCGGCGGAAGAAAGTGACGGTCAGCACCGCGCGCGGCGCGACACCCCGCATTTGCCCCGTCGCGCCATCCACTCCGGATGGCACATCCACCGCCAGCACCGGCGCGCGGAGGCTGGCCAGCACCTCGGCCGCCCGCCCCTCCACTGGCTTCGACAGGCCGGCGCCGAAGACCGCATCGATCACCAGCCCCGCCCGCGCCGCCTCCGCCGCCGAGAACGCCACCACCGGCCCGCGCCAGCGCGCGGCGGCCAGCGCCGCATCGCTGCCCGGCCGGGGCGGGGCGAGCGGCGCGACAGCGACCGGCCAGCCCGCCTGCTCCAGAAGCCGCGCCGCGACCCAGCCATCGCCGCCATTATTTCCCGGCCCCGCCAGCACCAGGGTCCGGCAGGGCCGGAAGCGCCGCGCCGCCGCGCGCGCCACGGCGCGGCCGGCGGCCTCCATCAGCACGAGTCCCGGGATGCCGCCGGCGATCGCCGCCGCATCCGCGGCTGCCATCTCGGCCGGGGTGAGCAATTCCTCCATGCCGCCGAGACTATCGCGCTTCGGGGTCATGACCGAAGGCCGATCCGCAAGCCGCCGCCAGCACGGAGCCTTGGGAAAGCCGCGCGGCTCCTGCTATCGTTTTTGCGGTGCACAACGCACGCACGGAGTCGCGATCATGGCCTTCGTCGTTGCCGTCGCGCAGCGGAAGGGCGGCGCGGGGAAATCGACCCTCGCCGCCAACCTCGCCGCCACCTTCGCGGGTCTCGGCGACCGGGTCGCGCTGCTCGACACCGATCCGCAGAAGACGCTGTTCCACTGGCACACAGCGCGAGGCCAGGCCGGCGCCAAGGCCCGCCCCCTGACCTTCGAAGCGCCGTCCGGCTGGCGGGTGCCCGGCGCCTGCGACGCGCTGCGCCGCGGCCACGATGTCATCCTGCTCGACACCCCGCCACATGACGACACCGACGCCCGCATCGCCATCCGCGCCGCCGACCTGGTGCTGGTGCCGCTGCAACCTTCCGCCGCCGATCTCTGGGCGATGGGCGCAACGCTCGACCTCGCCCGCGCGGAAAAGCGCCCGGCCGTGCTGACCCTGAACCGCGTGCCCGCCCAAGGGCGGCTGGGCGAGGATGTGGCGCGAGAGCTGCGCGCCCAGGGCCTGACGCTGCTGGACACCCCGCTCGGCAACCGCGCCGGTTTCGCCAGCGCCTTCGCGCTCGGCCTCGGCGTGACGGAAGCCGCGCCGCGGTCGCCGGCGGCGGCGGAGATGCGGGCGCTGGCGGCGGCGGTGCGGGGGCTGGCGCGGCGCTGAGCACCGTGGCCTTCTGCGCCCGCCGAACCAACGGGTTACCATGAGCAGCGATATCCAGATCGTCGAGGACGCCTACCCTGAGCTCGACGCCGTGGCCGCGATCCAGCGCGGCCTGCACACCTACAACCAGGAAATGGGCGGCGCCTATGACCGCGAACCGGTGACGCTGCTGGCGCGCGGGCCGGATGGCGCGGTGCGCGGAGGGCTGCTGGGCCTGACCTTCTGGGGTTGGCTGTTCATCGACTGGCTGTGGCTGTCGCGGGAGATGCGCGGCCAGGGCCTCGGTTCGGAATTGCTGCGCCGGGCGGAAGCCATCGCGCGCGACCGCGGCTGCGCCCAGGCTTATACTGACACCTTCAGCTTCCAGGCGCCGGATTTCTGGCAGCGCAACGGCTATGCCGAATTCGGCCGGCTGGATGGCATGCCGGCGGGGCATGCGCGGCTTTGGTTCCGGAAAGCATTGTAGGCCCCCGCCCTCAACGCCCCTGGGCCAGCCGCGTCTCCCGCCACCAGATGAACAGCCCCGCCCCCACCAGCACCGCGAAGCCCAGCAGGTCCAGCAGCCCCGGCCATTCGCCCCAGATCAGAAGCCCCAGCAGCATCGTCCAGACCAGCGCCACATATTCGAAGGGGGCGAGCAGCGTCGTCTCGCCGCGCCGATAGGCGGCCGTCATCATCAGCTGCGCGACCGCCGAGACCAGCCCGATCGCCAACAGCAGCGCCCATTGCCGCGCATCCGGCTCCACCCAGGTCGGGATCGCGGCCACGCCCGAGATCAGGGAACTACCGATCGCGAACCAAAGCACGATCGTCACGCCGTTCTCGCCGGCCTGCCCCATCCGCCGGATCGTCATCATCGCCAGCGCCCAGGCGAGCGAGCCCACCAGCACGGCGGCCACCGGCCAGACGGGCAGCGCCTCTGTCCCGAAGCCTGGGCGGGCCACCAGCGCGACGCCGGCGAAGCCCACCACCACCGCGCTCCAGCGCCGCCAGCCCACCCGTTCGCGCAGCAGCAGCACGGACAACGCGGTCAGGAACAGCGGCATGGTGAAGCCGAGTACGGTCGCGGTGGCCAGCGGCAGATGCGTGTAGCCGACGAAGGCGCCCACCATCCCACCTAAGCCGCAGACGATCCGCGCCAGGTGCCAGCCCGGCTGGCGCGGCCGCAACACCGCAAGCCCCCCTGCCCCCGGCACCATCGCCAGCAGCACGGGCAGCGAGAACAGGTTGCGGAACAGGATCAGCTGCGCCAGCGGGATCGCACCCTCCAGCCCCTTCACGCAGGCCGCCGCCAGCGTGAAGGTCGCGGAGGACCCGAGCACGAGCAGGATGGCGCTCTGCCGAGCCTTGGCGAGTGTGACGGAATCGGGGGCGGACATGGACCTTCCTCGACCCCGAGGCTAGGGTCGCGCAAGGACGAACGCCACCCCGCCGCGCAGGCCATTCGCCTTCGTCGCACGCCGCCGCGCCACGGCCGCCATGGACACATGCATGACCACCGAACCGCTCTTCGCCGACGACGCCTATCTGCAAAGCTGCACCGCCCGCGTGGTGGCGGTGGAGGAGAAGGGCGTGGTGCTGGACCGCACCATTCTCTACGCCCGCAGCGGCGGCCAGCCGGGGGATAGCGGCACGCTGCGCTGGGATGGCGGCGAAGCGGCGGTCGTGGAAGCGATCAAGGGCGCGGAGCCCGGCGTGATCCTGCACGGCCTCGCCCCCGGCGCCGCGGCCCCGCCGGTGGGGGCGGAGGTGGCGGTCGGCCTCGACTGGGATCGGCGGCATCGGCACATGCGGATGCACACCACGATGCATCTGCTCTGCACCCTGCTGCCGGGCGTCTATGCCACCGGCAACCAGATCGGCGCGGAGAAATCGCGGCTCGATTTCGACCTGCCGGAGCCGCCGGCGCCGGCCTGGTTCACCGAAGGGCTCAACGCGCTGATCGCGGCGGATCATGAGACGGGGTCCAGCTGGATCACGGATGCGGAGCTGGATGCCAATCCGCAGATGGTCCGCACGCTGTCGGTCCAGCCGCCACGCGGCGCGGGCCGCATCCGCCTGGTGCGGATCGGGCCGGCCGACGCACCCATCGACCTGCAGCCCTGCGGGGGGACGCATGTGAAGCGCCTGTCGGAGATCGGGCGCGTCGAGGTGACGCGGATCGAAAGCAAGGGCCGGCAGAACCGGCGCATCCATTTCATCCTGGTGGACTGACGCGCATGGACAATCTGGTTTCCACCGCATGGCTCGCGGCCGAGATCGGTAAGCCCGATCTGATCGTGCTGGATTGCACGAAGTACCTGCCGAACGAAGCGCCGCTCGATGGCCGCACGGAGTTTCGGAAGGCGCATATCCCGGGCGCGCTGTTCCTCGACCTCGATGAGGTGGCGGACCAGGACGACCCGCTGCCGCATATGGTGCCGACGCCCGCGCGCTTCGCGAAGGTGATCGGCGCGCTCGGCGTGGGCAATGCGACGCGGGTGGTCTGCTACGACCAGAAGGGGCTGCATGGCTCGCCGCGCGGCTGGTGGCTGCTCAGGCTGTTCGGGCATGACAAGGTGGCGGCGCTGGATGGCGGGCTGCCGAAGTGGCGCGCCGAAGGCCGCGCGACGGAAGCGGGCGCGCCCGCCACGCCGGCACCGGCCGTCTTCGTGCCGGATCTCAACACGCAGCGCCTGGCCGGGATCGGCGATGTGAAGCGGATCATCGCCGGCGGTGGGGCAGAAGCGATGGTGCTCGATGCGCGCAGCAAGGCGCGCTTCGACGGCACCGCGCCGGAGCCACGCCCCGGCCTGCCCTCGGGCCACATGCCCGGCGCGGTCAGCCTGCCCTTCACCGAATTGCTGGCGGCTGACGGCACGATGAAGGATCCGGCCGCGCTGCGCGCGATCTTCGCCGCGCGCGGCGCGGATGGCGCGCGGCGGATGGTGACCTCCTGCGGCACGGGCGTCACGGCCTGCGTGCTGGCGCTCGGCGCGCTGCGCGCGGGGCTGCCGGAACCGGCGGTCTATGACGGGTCCTGGACCGAATGGGCATCCCGCCCCGAAACGCCGAAGGCGACCGCGTGATGGATGACACCACCAAGCGCGGCCTTGCCACGCGCCTGACCCATGGATCGCGCCCCGCGGTCCGCAGCCATGGCTTCGTCAACCCGCCGGTCCATCGCGGCTCCACCGTCCTCCACCCGTCCTGCGAGGCGCGGGTGGCGAACGGCAAGCGCCGCTTCGAGCGCGTGATGACCTATGGCACCCAGGGCGGGCCCACCCATTACGCGCTGGAGGACATGGTCGCCGGCATCGAGGGCGGGACGCATTGCACCATCCTCGGCACGGGGCTGGCCGCCGTCGCGGTGCCGCTGCTGGCCTTCCTCAAGGCCGGCGATCACTGCCTGATGCCCGACAGCGCCTATGGCCCGGCGCGCAGCCTGGCGGAGGGAATGCTGGCCGGCTGGGGTGTGGAGACCACCTTCTACGACCCCACCACCACGGCCGAGGCGCTGGCCCCGCTGTGGCGGGCGAATACGCGGGTGCTCTATCTGGAAAGCCCCGGCAGCCACACATTCGAAGTGCAGGACGTCCCCGCCCTGTGCGCGCTGGCCCGCGCGCGGGGGGCGGTGTCGATGATCGACAACACCTGGGGCATCCATCACTTCCAGCCCTTCGCCAAGGGCTGCGACATCTCGATCCAGGCGCTGACGAAGTATGTCGGCGGGCATTCCGACATCCTGCTGGGGTCCGTGACGGTGGCGACGGAGGCGCATCACCTTGCGATCCGCAACGCGGCCAGCGCGATGGGGCATTATGCCAGCCCCGATGATTGCTGGCTGGCGCTGCGCGGCGCGCGGACCATGGCGGTCCGGCTGGCGCATCAGGAAGAAGCAGGCCTCGCCGTCGCGCGCTGGCTGCAGGCGCGGCCGGAGGTCCATTCGGTGCTGCACCCGGCTTTGCCCGAGGATCCGGGCCATGCGATCTGGAAGCGCGACTTCACCGGCGCCTGCAGCCTGTTCGGCGTGGTCTTCCAGCCCCGCTACACGCAGGCCGAGGTGTTCGGCTTCGTGGATGGCCTCAAGCTGTTCGGCATCGGCGCGTCCTGGGGCGGGTACGAAAGCCTCGCGCTGCCGACCAATGTCGCGGTCACGCGCAGCGTCATGCCCCCCCTGCCCGGCCAGACCGTGCGCCTGCATATCGGGCTGGAGGAGGTCGCGGATCTGATCGCGGATCTGGAACAGGGCCTCGCGCTGCTGCCGCGCTAGCTTCGCGCCGCCCGCCCGTCAGCGGCAGGCGGCGCAGACGCCCTCCACCTCCACCGTGGTGCGGTGGGGGGCGAAGCCGGCGATCCGCGCGGCATCCGCCACCGCATGCGCCACGCGGTCGTCGCAGATCTCGGCGGTGGCGCCGCAGCGGGAGCAGATCAGGAACTGGTGGGGATGGTCATGGCCATGCCCGCAATGGTGATGCGCCTCCGGCCCCGCGCAGCCGACGAAGGCGTTCAGCCGTTCCACCCGGTGCACCAGCCCGTTTTCCTGGAGAAAATCGAGTGCGCGATAGACCGTGGGCGGCGCCGCGCCCGGCCGCTCGGCGCGCAGCTGGTCCAGCAATGCGTAGGCGCCGATGGGCTGCGGCGCGGACAACACGAGGCGCAGCACCTGCCGACGCAAAGCCGTCAGCTGCGCCCCGCGCGCGAGGCAGGACTCCGCCGCGCGATCAAGCATCGCCTCCACGCCCGTCGATGAGGATGCGTCCATCTGCTCTTCCCCCTCGGCCATGGCCGGGCGATATAGTGTAACAAGACTATCCTAGCCCCGAAGCGGATGCCTTGCCATGCCGACCAGCCTGCCCGAAGCCCAGACCAGCCAGGACAAGGCGGCCCATGCAAGGCTGCTCGACGCCGTCCGCTTCGACCAGGGCGGCCTCGTCGCCTGCATCGCCCAGCAGCACGACACGGGCGAGGTGCTGATGATGGCCTGGATGAACCGCGACGCCGTGGCAGAGACGCTGGCCACGGGGCGGGTCTGCTACTGGTCCCGCTCCCGCCAGGCGCTGTGGCGCAAGGGCGAGACCTCGGGGCAGGTGCAGCACCTGGTCGATCTGCGGCTGGATTGCGATGGGGACACGCTGCTGGCGCTGGTGGACCAGCATGGCGTCGCTTGCCACACGGGCCGCCGCAGCTGCTTCTACCGCGCGCCGCGCGGGGCGGAGCTGGCCACACTCACCGAGCCCGAAGCCGACCCCGACGCGCTCTACGGCCGATGAGCGCCCCCCCACCCCCCGGCCCCGTGCCGCTGACCGTGCTGACCGGCTTCCTCGGCGCGGGGAAGACGACGCTGCTGAACGCGCTGCTCGGCCACCCGGCGCTGGCCGATACGGCGGTGCTGATCAATGAATTCGGCGAGATCGGCCTCGATCACCTGCTGGTCGAGAAGCTGGAGGGCGAGGCGGTGCTGCTCAGCGCCGGCTGCCTCTGCTGCACGGTGCGCGGCGACCTGCCGCGGGCGCTGGACGATCTCTGGGCGCGCATTCTCGATGGCCGCAAGGTCAAGCGCGTGGTGCTGGAGACGACGGGCCTCGCCGATCCCGCGCCGATCCTGGCCACCCTGATGGGCGATCCGCGCATCGGGCGGCGCTTCGTGCTGGATGGGGTGGTAACGCTGGTCGATGCGGTGGCGGGCGATGCGACGCTCGACACGCAGGACGAAGCGCGCCGCCAGGCGGCGGTCGCGGACCGGCTGGTGCTGACCAAGACCGACCTCGCGGCGCCGGCGGCCGTGACGGCGCTGCGCGCGCGGCTGCGCGCGCTGAACCCGGTGGCGCCCATCGAGGTCGCGGTGGCCGGCGCCATCGCGCCGGAGGCGATCCTGGCCGCCGGCCCCTGGGACCCGGCGGTGAAGACGCCCGATGTCGCGCGCTGGATCGGCGCGGCAGGCCAGGGCGAGGCCGGGCATCATCACGACCACGACCATCACCATCACGACCACGGGCATCACCACCACCACGACCCGAACCGCCACGGCGAAGACATCCGCGCCCTGTGCCTGGATTTCGAAACGCCGCTGCCCTGGGACGGGCTGGCCGGGTGGCTGGAGATGATGGCGACGGTGCGCGGCGCGGCGATGCTCCGCATCAAGGGCGTGCTGGACATCCAGGGCGAGGCGCAGCCGGTGGTGGTGCATGGCGTCCAGGGCCTGTTCCACCCGCCCCGCCGCCTGCCGGCCTGGCCCGAGGGCGCGCCGCGCCGGTCGCGCCTGGTCTTCATCCTGCGCGGGATCGAGCCGGAGGCGGTGGAATCCGGCCTCCGCGCCTTCCTCACCGCCGCGGCCGAGCGCGCCGCGATCGAAGCAGGGTGATGGCGCGCGCCACGCCCCCTACCCCCACTTCACCTTCACCCACAGGATCAGCAGGCAGAGCGGCACCGTCACCACATTGGCCGCGACCAGCCCCCAAGACCCCATCAGCGCCCCATAGGTGAGCCAGAGCGTGTTGCCCGCCGCCAGCAGCACCAGCAGCACAAGGTTCACGTCCCGCGCCGAGCGCGTGCGCCAGCTTTGCACCGCCTGCGGCACGAAGGCGCTGGTGGTCATCAACCCGGCCACCAGGCCGATCAGCTCGACCGGATCCACTCCGTGCCCTTCCCTGTCAGTCCTGGCCCCTTCCCCGGGCGAGGCCGCCTGCCTATGCATCCCGCCATGCCCGACGTCCAGTTGACCTTCGAGACGCTCGCCGGCCCGGCGCTGCACGGGCTGCTGCCGGACCTCGCCCGGCTGCGGATCGCGGTCTTCCGCGACTGGCCCTACCTGTACGAAGGCGACGAGGCGTATGAGCGCGGCTATCTCCGCGCCTATGCCGATGCGCCGGGTGCGGCCGTGGTGGTCTGCCGCGACGGCGCGCGGGTGGTCGGCGCCGCGACCTGTGAGCCGATGACCCAAGGCCATGCCCCCGTCCGCCAGGCCTTCGAGGCCGCCGGCCTCGACCCCGCCGCGCATTGCTATTTCGGCGAATCTATCCTGCTCGCCCCCTGGCGCGGGCGCGGCGCGGGGGTGCGGTTCTTCGTGGAACGGGAAGCCCATGCGCGCCGCCTCGGCCTGCGCCACGCCGCCTTCTGCGCCGTCCAGCGCGACCCGGCCGATCCGCGCAAGCCTGCCGATTATGTGCCGCTCGATGAATTCTGGCGCCGGCGCGGCTACACGCCCCGCCCTGGCCTTGCCGTGACCTTCGATTGGAAGGAAGTCGGCGCGACGCAAGCCACGCCGCATCGCCTGGATTTCTGGACCAAGGATCTCGGGGCATGACCGCGCCGCCCGCACGCACGCTCCGTCTCGGCCTGCTGCAATATCCGGTGGAGCGCGTTCCCTCCGTCGCCGCCTTCGGCGCCAAGCTGGACCATTGGATCGCGCAGGCCAGGGACCGCGCCGATCTGCTGGTGCTGCCCGAATATGCCTGCGTCGAACTCGGCGCCGCGCTCGCGGGCCGGGACGCGACCGACGAGCCCACCGAACTCGCCGCGATGGTGGCCCATGCGGAGCCCATCCTGGCCGCGATGCGCGACGCCGCGATCCGCCACAAGGTCTGGCTGCTGCCCGGCACGCTGCCGATGCAGGGCGGCGCGCGCGTGGTCGCCCGCGCGCCGCTGATCGCGCCCGATGGCCGCATGGCGATGCAGGAGAAGCGCATCATGACCCGCTTCGAGGCCGAACGCTGGGGTGTTGCCCCCGGCGCGCCGCCCCGCGTCTTCGACACGCCTTGGGGGCGGATCGGCATCTCGATCTGCTACGATGTCGAATTCCCGAAGCATGTCCGCGCCCAGGTCGAGGCCGGCGCCTGGCTGGTGCTGGCGCCGTCCTGCACCGACAGCCCGCATGGCGCGACGCGCATCCGCATCTCCGCCGCCGCCCGCGCGATCGAGAACCAGTGCTACATCGCCTGCACGCCCACCGTGGGCCTCGCGCCCTGGAGCGCGGCGCTCGACGTCAATCGCGGCCAGGCGGCGGTGTTCGGCCCCGCCGATCGCGGCTTCCCCGAGGATGGCGTGCTGGCCTGCGGCACGCCGGATGCGGCGGAGTGGGTGTTCTGCACCCTCGACCCCGCGCGGCTCGATGAGGTGCGGGAGCATGGCGCGGTGCGAAACCACCGCGACTGGCCTCGCTATCCCATCCCCACGCCCACGCCTGCGGAGTTTGCATAGTGCTTGTGTACATCGTGGCCGGCGAAGCCTCCGGCGATGCGCTCGGCGCGCGGCTTGTCGCGGCGCTGCGCGGGCGGCGGCCGGAGCTGACCTTCGCCGGGATCGGCGGCGAAAGGCTGGCCGAACAAGGCATGCCCAGCCTGTTCCCGATGCGCGAATTGGCGCTGATGGGGCTGATCGAGGTTCTGCCGAATATCCGCAACCTGTCGCGCCGCATGGCGGAAACGGTGGCGGACATCACCGCCCGCCGCCCCGCTTTGATCGTCACCATCGACAGCCCCGGCTTCACGCTGCGGCTGGCCGAGCGCGTGAAGCCGCTCGGCATTCCCATCATCCACTATGTCGCGCCGCAGATCTGGGCGTGGCGGCCAGGGCGGGTGAAGAAGGTGAGGGAGCGGGTGGATCGCATCCTCTGCCTGCTGCCCTTCGAACCCGTGCTGTTCGACAATGCCGGCATCCCCGCGAGCTTCGTCGGCCATCCCGTGCTGGAAAGCGGCGCCGATGGCGGCGACGCCGCCCGCTTCCGCGCCCGCCACGGCATCGCGCCCGGGGAGAAGCTGCTGCTCGCCATGCCCGGCAGCCGCCGGATGGAGGCGAAGCGCCTGCTGCCGATCTTCGGCGCGACGCTCCGCCTGCTGGGCTCCCGCCTGCCCGGCCTCCGCCCCGTCATCCCCGTCTCGCCGGTGGTGGCGGAGCTGGTGCGCGAAGCCGCCGCCGGCTGGCCCGGCCGCCCGATCCTGGTCGAGACGCTGGCGGAGAAGCACGACGCCTTCGCCGCCGTCCGCGACTCCGGCGGGGCGGGGCTGATCAAGTCCGGCACCTCGAGCCTGGAGATGGCGGTCGCCGGCCTGCCGCATGTGGTCACCTATCGCGTGAACCCGATCACCGCCGCGATCATCCGCCGCCTGGTGCGGGTGCGCTTCGCGAGCCTGGTGAACCTGCTGGCGGAGCGCGAGATCGCGCCCGAATACCTGCAGGACCGCGCGACGCCCGACGCGCTGGCCGATGCGCTGCATCAGTTGCTGACGGACCCGCAAGCGGCGGCGGCGCAACGCGCGGGCCTCGCCAGCGTGCTGGACCAGCTCCACCCCCCCGGCCTCGCCCCGAGCGAGGCGGCGGCAGATGCGGTGCTGGAGGCGCTGGCCGAGGCCTGATCGCGGGGCGCGCGAGGATAGCCCTCTCCCCCTCTTATGGGGGAGAGGGTTGGGTGAGGGGGACGAGCAAGCGGTTTACGACGCATGCCAACCTGGGCGCCCCCCTCACCCAACCCTCTCCCCCCTGCGGGTGGAGAGGGCCATCTCCCGACGCCGCCGCGTATCACCCCCGCCGCCCCGCCAGCACCAACCCCGCCGCCAGCGCCTGGAAGCCAGCGACGGCGGCGAACATCGCCAGCGTGTCGATCTCTCGCAGCAGGCCGAAGGCGGCGGGGGCGAAGGCGTAGGTGGCCTGCCCGGTCGCGACCAGCAGCGCGACGGCGCGGGGCATGTCGGGCTCGGCGAAATCCTGCTGGGCGATCAGCGGCGGCAGGGTGGTGGCATTGCCGATGCCGAAGCCGAACAGCGCCACCGCCAGCAGCACCAGCCCCACCTGCCCGCCCGCCGTCATCAGCAACAGCACCGAAGCCGCCTGCATCGCCGCATTGCCCGCAAAGGCCATGCGCCGATCCACGCCGGGCCGCAGCAGCCACCCCGCCAGCACCCGCCCCGCCACCGCGCAGGCCGTCGCCAGCCCCATGGCCAGCCCCGCCCCCTGCGCCCCCAGCACCGGCGCAAGGACGGAGATCAGATGCGCGATCAGCCCGAGCTGCGCGAACAGGCAGATCGCATTCGCCCCCGCCAGCGTCACGAAGCGGCGGTCCCGCCATGCCTGCGCCCCAAGCCGCGCCGCGACCCGCCCCCTCGCCAGCGCCGCGCCGCCCGGCGCGTCGCCATCCGGCAGCAGCCCCATCCCCGCCGGGCTCCGCCCGAGATAGCGCGCCGAGACCCACCAGACCGCGCCGAGCATCGCCACCCCCAGCACCGCCGCCGCCCAGCCGAAGCCGAGCGCGCCGATCAGCGCCACCCAGAGCGGGACGAGCAGCACGCCCCCCATGCTCGCCCCGTTGAACGCCGCCCCCAGCGCCGCCGGGCGGCGGCGGGCGAACCAGGGGGCGACGATGGCATTGATCGCCGCCCCGCCCGTCCCCGCCCAGCCCGCGCCCGACAGCAGCGTCGCGGCGAATAACTGCCAGGGCTCCGCCGCCAGCGCCCAGCCCAGCACCCCGAGCGCCGCCGCGACCGCGCCGGCCCGGGTGACGGCGACAAGGCCGAAGCGCGCATGCAGCGCCGGCATCCGCGCGACCACGACAGCACCCGCGAGGAAATGGCAGGTCGCCGCGAGGGAGACGAGCCAGAGCGGCCAACCCCGCCCGGCCTCCACCGCATGAAGAAAGACCGGCGGGCCGTAGAAGCCGAAGCCCCAGCCGAACATGGCCACGACGAAGCCCGCGCCGACGACGCGCCAGCCGAAGAACAGCGATCCTGGCTGTGCGCCCCGCGCCGTCATCCGGTCCGTGTCCCCGCCCCTGCCCCGGTCAGCGAAGCATCGGCCGGGCGGGCGCGCCAGAGCGCCGCCCAGGGCTGGGCAGGCCCGGTTTTTTCCTGGCCTCGGCCGCGATGGCGAGTCATTATAGGAACATATACCGCGCCGCTGCCCTGGCTGCGGCCCGTTCTTTGAACCCGTCCATCCGCCCCATCACCCGGCCCCGGCCGGGGCCGGCAATTTGTCCGGATCCGGCATTTGTCCGAAACCGACAGCCCGCGCGCCGAAAACCCGCCCGGCCTCAGCCGATCGCGGCCTCCACCGCCAGCGCTGCCGCCAACGCCCGCCTACCGGCGGCGGCATCGACCACCGGGGGCACGCCATCCAGGCAGGCGGCGGCGAAGCCGGCCTGCTCGGCTTCCAGGCTGTCATGATCGGTCCAGCTGGTGCGATCCACGCCGAAGCCCGGCATGGTCGCGACCGGCTCCGCCCCCCCGCGCCGCAGCACGCCGAGGCTCCGGCCGAGGAAATCCACCGCCATCTCCCCTTCCCGCCCCAACACCCGCAAGCGGCGCTCCATGGTCAGCGACACCCGGGATGCCGTGATCACCGCCGCCCGGCCGGAGGGGAAGCGGAACCGCGCCACCGCGAAATCCGCATGGTCGGACATCACCCGCGCCCCCACCGCCTCCACCGCGGAGGGCTCTTCACCCGCCAGGGTCAGCACCAGGTCGATGTCATGGATCATCAGGTCCAGCACCACCGAGACATCGAGGCTCCGCGGCCGGAAGGGCGCGGCGCGCACCGCGTCCCAGGACAGGGCCTGGTCGCGGCCGGGGGCGTCCACCACGGCGCGGAAGGCGGCCGAGAAGCGCTCGATATGCCCGATCTGCAAGACAAGACCGCGCGAAGCGGCGAGCGCGGCCAGCGCATCGGCCTCCGCCAGCGTCGCGGCGATCGGCTTTTCCATGAACAGATGGCGCCCCGCCTGAAGCACCGCCGAACCCAGCGCGAAATGGAAGCGCGTGGGGGCCGCGACGATCACGGCATCCGCCGCCCCGATGGCCTCCGCCAGCCCGAGCGCGGGCGCGCCCACCTCCGCCGCCACGGCGGCGGCGCGGGCGGTGTCCGCGTCATGGATCGCAACCAGCTTCGTCCGCGCGCCCTTCGCTGCCTTCAGCGCATGGAAGCGCCCGAAATGCCCCGCACCCAGCACCGCCACCCGCAGCGTCATGACCCGGAAGACTCCCGCCCGAAGGCCGCAAGCCATAGCCCTGGACGGCGGGGACGGAAATGACCTGCCGCAACGGACCGGCCCCAGGGACCAACCCAAGGGGGCCGGCCGGGCCGGGCTTGCATCGGGGGGCACCCCCGCGCATCTTCCGGCCTTCAAGGGCCGCGCCGCCCAGGCAGGGCCCCAGCCAGGGTCGCGCCAGGGCCGGACAGCGGCCTCCACCCAGGGATGCAGGCTGAGCCGACCGCATGATGTATTTCGCCCGCTGGAAGGCACTCGCCATCTTCGGCGTCTGCCTCCTCGGCGTCCTGATTTCGGTGCCGAACCTCCTGTCGCGCGAAAGCCTGCCGGGCTGGGCGCGGCAGATCAGCCTCGGCCTCGACCTGCGCGGCGGGTCCTACCTGCTGCTGGAAGTGGACACCTCCGCCATCGTGCGCGAAAGGCTGGAGGCGCTGGTGGAAACCACGCGCCGCGGCACGGCGCAGGCCAATCCGCGCATCCTCTATACGGGTCTGTCGGCGAACCAGGCGGAGCGGCGCGTCTCCTTGCGCGTGTCCGACCCCGCCCGCGCCAATGATGTCGCGCGGATCCTGCGGGACGCCGCGATCCAGGTGAACCCCGGCGCCGGCGCGCAACAGCCGGATATCGAGGTCACGACCAGCCCCGACGGCACCGTCACCGCGACGCTGACCGAGGTCGCGCTGCGGAACAAGGCGAGCAGCGCGGTCGAACAATCGCTGGAGATCGTCCGCCGCCGCATCGACGAAAGCGGCCTGGTGGAGGCACTGATCGCGCGCCAGGGCCAGAACCGCATCCTGGTGCAGTTGCCGGGCGTCGATGACCCGGCGCGGATCAAGGACCTGCTGGGCCGCACCGCACGGATGACCTTCCATCTGGTCGATGAATCGGTCGACCCCCGCGCCGGCACGCCGCCGCCCAGCGGCACCATGATCCTGGCCGGCGAACGCGGCCAAGACCGCTACGCGGTGCGGCGGACAATCGCCGTGGACGGCGCCAACCTCACCGACGCGCGCGCGGGCCAGGATTCGCGGACCGGCGAATGGGTGGTGAACTTCACCTTCGATTCCGTCGGCACGCGGCGCTTCGCCGAGACGACACGCAACAATGTCAGCCGCCCCTTCGCCATCGTGCTCGACGACAAGGTGATCACCGCGCCTGTCATCCGGGAACCGATCACCGGCGGCCGCGGCCAGATCAGCGGCAGCTTCACCGTGCAGAGCGCCAATGACCTCGCCGTGCTGCTGCGCGCGGGCGCGCTGCCGGCGCCGCTGACGGTGGTGGAAGAACGGACCGTCGGCCCCGAACTCGGCGCGGATGCGATCCGCGCGGGCATCATCTCGCTCGCCGTCGGGACGGCCTTCGTCTTCCTCTACATGGGCCTCGCCTACGGCTTCTTCGGCTGGATCGCGAATATCGCGCTGGTGGCCAACATCATCATCATGGTCGGCGTGCTGAGCGTGATGGGCGCGACGCTGACCCTGCCCGGCATCGCGGGCATCCTGCTGACGCTCGGCACCGCGCTCGACGCCAACATCCTGATCAACGAACGGATCCGGGAGGAGATCAAGAACGGGCGAAGTCCGATCAACGCGCTGGAAGCGGGCTATACCAAGGCCTCCGGCACGATTCTGGACAGCAACCTGACCAACCTGATCGCCATGGCCTGCCTTTATGGCTTCGGCAGCGGGCCGGTGCGCGGCTTCGCGGTCACGGTCGCCGTCGGCACCATCGTGCAGATGTGGACCGCGACCGTCGTCACGCGCCTCATCATCTCGATCTGGTACCGCGCGCGCCGGCCGAAGGACCTGCCGGTCCTGGAAAAGCCGGGCCTGTCGCTGCTCCAGCGCCTCGGCCGGCCGCTGTTCCGCCTGGTGCCGGACGACACCAAGATCCGCTTCATGCGCGGCGCCAAGCTGGGCCTGCTGTTCTCGGCGCTGGTCTCCACCGCCTCGGTCGGGCTGGCAGTCTATCCCGGGCTCGAGAAGGGCATCGATTTCCGCGGCGGCATCGTGATGGAAGTCCGCACGCCGGGGCCCGCCAATCTCGCGCAGCTGCGCACATCCGTCAGCGGGCTCGGCTTCGGCGATGTCGGGCTGCAGGAATTCGGCGCGCCGGACAGCGTGCTGGTCCGCCTACCCGTGCAGGCCGACGAGGCCGGCACCCAGCGCGCGGTGGCGGGCGTGCGGGCTGCGTTGGAACAGGGCGCGCCGGGGCTGCGCGTGCTGCGGGTGGAAGCGGTCGGCAACCGCATCTCGGCGGAGCTGTTCCAGGGCGGGATGATCGCGCTCGGCATCAGCTTCCTGGCGATGCTGCTCTACATCTGGCTGCGCTTCGAATGGCAATTCGCGGTCGCGGGCATCGCCACGCTGCTGCTCGACACCACCAAGGTCGTCGGCCTGATGGTGGTGACGGGGATCGAGTTCAACCTGACCACCGTCGCCGCGATCCTGACCATCATCGGCTTCAACGCCAACGACAAGGTCGTGGTCTTCGACCGCATGCGGGAGAACCTCAGAAAGTACAAGCAGATGCCGCTGCGCGACCTGGTGGACCTCTCGATCAACGAGACGCTGAACCGCAGCATCGGCACCTCGATGACCCTGCTGCTGTCCGCGCTGCCGCTGGCGCTGTTCGGCGGCGATGCGCTGTCGGGCTTCGCCTGGCTGATGGTCGCGGGCATCGTCATCGGCACGGCGTCCTCCACCTTCATCGCCGCCCCGATCGTGCTGTTCACCGGCGCGAAGTCTCTCCGCAAGGCAGAGGCCGCGCCCGTGGCCGAGCCGGCGCGATGACCACGCCGCGCCGCACCGCGCTGGCGATGCTGGCAGGGCTCGCCCTGCCCGGCATCGCGCAGGCGGGACGGCGCGAGCCGGTGGAGATGCTGGTGCCCGCCGCCCCCGG
>JBIIRI010000076.1:0-17139 GCA_044341625.1 Roseomonas sp. | reverse complement strand
AAGCGTGCGGATCAGCCCCGCCAGGAACAGGCCGAGCGCGAGATCCAGCCCGACCAGCGCGGCCGCCTTGCCGCCAGCCACGCCCAGCGCATGGCGCGCGACGAACCATTCCAGCCAGAAGACGTAGCCGATGCCGCACAACGTCAGCGCCTGGGTCACCACGGGCGGCAGGCCGAGCGCCGCCGGCACTGTCAGCACCAGCATCAGCGCGTATTGGACCATGTTGGTCCAGTTCCAGGCCGCGATGAAGCGCGGCCAGGACGCCTCCCGCCCCCAGGCCTGGGCCAGCGGCAGGGAGACCAGCGCGAAGCCGACCCAGGCGATGGCATAGGCCGTCAATTCCGCGATCAGCGCGCGGGGCATCCCGCCGGCCGGCGTGCCGAAGGTGACCCAGGAGAAGAAGCGGATGCCGAGCAGGGCTGGCAGGCAGATCAGCGCCGCCGCGAAGGACCGCCAGGCGCCGGCGGGCGAGGATTCGACCAGCGCCAGCCCCTCTGGCCGGCCGCGCGCCAGCAGCAGCGCGCCGGCGAGCCCCGCGGTGATGATGGTCCGTATCGGGGGTGGAGGCGCGGCGCCGCTCAGGTCAGGATCTCCTCGAGGATGGCGCGATAGGTCGCAGCCAGGCGGTGCAATTCCTCCACCGGCGCGCGTTCATCCACCTGGTGCAGCGTGGCGCCGACGGCGCCGAATTCCGCCACCGGGCAATAGCGCGCGATGAAGCGGGCATCCGATGTCCCGCCACCCGTATCCAGCGCGGGCGCGACACCGGTGGCGCGCGTGATCGCGCGCGACAGCGCATCCACGAAGGGGCCGGGCTGGGTCAGGAAGCTCTCGCCGGAACACTCGGCCTGCAGCGTGTAGCGCGCGCCAGCGGCGCGGAGCGCGGCATGCAGGCGTTCCGTCAGCGCGGCGCTGGTGTGGTGGTCGTTGAAGCGGATGTTCAGCATCGCGCGCGCCGCGGCGGGGATGACGTTGGACGCGGCATTGCCGACATCGAAGCCCGTCACCTGCAGCGTGGACGGCGGGAAATGCGCCGACCCGTTGTCGAGCGGCGCGGCCAGCAGCGGGCCGAGCGCGGCCACCAGCCGGTGGATCGGGTTGTCGGCGGCGTTCGGATAGGCGCTGTGGCCCTGCTTGCCCTCCACCGTGATGCGGGCGGTCAGGCTGCCGCGTCGGCCGATCTTCACCACGTCGCCCAACACGGCGCGCGAGGTCGGCTCCCCCACCAGGGCCATGTCGGGGATCTGGCCGTTGGCCTGCATCCATTCCAGCACCTTCGCCGTGCCGTCGATGCTGCGCGCTTCTTCATCCCCGGTGATGAGCAGCGAGATGGAGCCCGCATGGTCGGGGCGCGCGGCGAGGAAATCGGTCAGCCCCGCGATGAAGGCGGCGATGCCGCCCTTCATGTCGCAGGCGCCGCGGCCGAACAGCACGCCATCCTTCACCACCCCGGCGAAGGGATCGTCCGCCCAGGCGGCGGGATCGCCGGGCGGCACCACATCGGTGTGCCCCGCGTAGCAGACATGCGGCGCCCCGGTGCCGCGCCGGGCGAACAGATTGTCCACCCGGTAGTCCTCGGGGCCGAACACCATCCGCGTGCAGGCGAAGCCCAGCGCTTCCAGCGCCCGCTGCACGATGTCCAACGCGCCGTCATCGGCGGGTGTCACGGACCGGCAGCGGATCAGCGCCTGCGCCAGCGGGACGGGATCGGTGCTCATGGCTCGGGGCCCCATGCTCCCTGGCCGCCTCTCCCGCCGCAAAGGGGCGGGAGGGCGGCTGCGGCCCGCAACGTCAATCGCGGAGCAGTTCGTTGATGCTCGTCTTGGCGCGCGTCTTCTCATCCACGCGCTTGACGATGACCGCGCAATAGAGGCTCGGGCCCGGGGAGCCGTCCGGCAGCTTCTTGCCGGGCAGCGCGCCGGGCACCACCACCGAATAGGCCGGCACGCGGCCATAGAAGACCTCGCCCGTCGCGCGGTCGATGATCTTGGTGGACATGCCGATGAAGACGCCCATGGACAGCACGCTGCCGCGTTCCACGATCACGCCTTCCACCACCTCGGACCGGGCGCCGATGAAGCAGTCATCCTCGATCACCACCGGGTTGGCCTGCAGCGGTTCCAGCACGCCGCCGATGCCGACGCCGCCCGAAAGGTGCACGTTCTTGCCGATCTGGGCGCAGGACCCGACGGTCGCCCAGGTGTCCACCATGGTGCCGCTATCCACATAGGCGCCGAGATTCACGAAGCTCGGCATGAGGATCACATTCGGCGCGATATAGGCGGAACGGCGCACCACGGCGCCGGGCACGGCGCGGAAACCGGCCGACTTGAAGCGGGTGTCGTCCCAGCCTTCGAACTTCAGCGGCACCTTGTCATAGGCACCGGCGGCGGTTGCCATCGGCGCGCTGTCGGACAGGCGGAAGCTTATCAGCACCGCCTGCTTCAGCCACTGATTGACCTTCCAGCCGCCCTGGCCGTCGGGTTCGGCGACGCGGGCGCCGCCGGAATCGAGCAGCGCCAGCGCGTCTTCCACGGCCGTGCGGTCGGAGCCGCTGGTCTGGGCGTTGAGCGTGTCGCGGCGGCCCCAGAGGGCCTCGATGCGCGCCTGCAGCGCGGTCCTGTCCATGGGGAGGGGTATCCTGGAGAGTGTGGGCTTGGCCCGACCTTTGGAACCACCCCAGGCAGGTGTCAACGCGCGGGCGCCGCCCGGCCCCCTGCCGGTGGGACGGATTCCCGCCCCCGGGCGTTCACGCCCCCCCATCATCTGCTCTAGGCTGGGGCCAGAGGGCAGGAGCACCGATGGCCGAGGATAGCTGGAGTATCCCCAAGGAATTGCGGCCCGACCCGGCCGATTACGGCTTCGACCTGCACGCCGCGCTCGGCGCGGTGGTGTCGGTGAAGTCGCGCGTGCCGGCCGATGCCTTCTCCGCCCGCACCCTCGGCACGGAGCGCGAGGGCAGCGGCGTGGTGATCCGGGAGGACGGGCTGATCCTGACCATCGGCTACCTGGTCGGGGAAGCGGACAGCATCTGGATCACCACCGCCGGCGGGCGCGTGGTGCAGGGCCATGCGCTGGCCTATGATTTCGAAACCGGCTTCGGCCTGGTCCAGGCGCTCGGCCGGCTGGAGGCGCCGGCGATCGCGCTCGGCACCGGCCCCGCGCCGGAGACCGGCGCGCAGACCGTGCTGGCCGCCGCCGGTGCGGATGAGGAAGGCGGGGCGCTGGCCTGTTCCCTGGTGGCGAAGGAGCCCTTCGCCGGCTACTGGGAATACCTGCTGGACGAAGCGCTGTTCACGGCACCCGCCCACCCGTCCTGGGGCGGCGCGGCCCTGATCGGGCCGGATGGGAAGCTGATCGGCATCGGATCGCTTGTGCTGCAGCATCGCGACCAGCGCGGGCGGCGGCTCGACCTGAACATGTGCGTGCCGGTCGCGCTGCTGCACCCGATCCTGGACGACCTGCTGCGCTATGGGCGGGTGAACAAGCCCGCGCGGCCCTGGCTCGGACTCTACGCCGCGGACCAGGAGGAAGGGATCATCGTCGCCTCGGTCGCCGCGAAGGGGCCGGCGGACCGCGCGGGGCTGCGCGCCGGGGACCGGATCCTTGGCCTCGACGGGGCCGAGGCAGCGGACCTCGCCACGCTCTGGCGCAGCCTCTGGTCGCGCGGCGCAGCGGGGGTGAAGCTGCGCGTGGAGGCCGAGCGCGACGGACGGCGCTTCACCGCGCCCGTGACCAGCGCCGACCGCGCGAGCTTCCTGAAGACGCCGCGACTGCACTGAGAAGGAGAGACGCGCCATGTCCGACCATGATCTCGCGATCCGCGGCGGGCTCGTCGCCACTGCCTTCGGCGCTGTGCGCTGCGACATCGGCATCAAGGATGGCCGCATCGCCACCATCGCCGAGACCATCGAAGGCGCGCGGCGCGTGATCGACGCGGGCGGGCTCTATGTGCTGCCCGGCGGCGTCGACAGCCATTGCCACATCGAGGAAGCCTCCCCCGCCGGCCATGTCGGGCCGGATGGCCTGCCGGCGGTGACGGTGATGGAGGAAAGCTTCGCCACCGCCTCCGCCAGCGCCTTCGCGGGCGGCACCACCAGCGTCGTCTGCTTCATCCCGCAATGGAAGGGCTTCGGCATCTGGGACCGCTACCTCGACGCCCGCCGGCGCGGGGAACGCGGCATGCTGGACTTCGCCTTCCACCAGATCATCAGCGACCCGACGGATGCGGTGATGCGGGACGAGGTGCCGCGTGTGGTGGCCGAAGGCGTCCGCAGCCTGAAGGTCTTCCTGACCTACGAACCGCTGCATCTGGGCGATGCCGACTACATCAAGGTGCTGGTCGCCGCCCGCCAGCATGGCTGCCTGGTGACGGTGCATTGCGAGAATTACGACGCGATCGGCTGGCGCACCAAGGCGCTGCTGGCCGCCGGGATGACCGCGCCCACCTATCACGCCTGGTCGCGCCCGCGCGTGGTGGAACGGGAAGCAACGCACCGCGCCATCGCGCTGGCGGAACTCGTGGACCAGCCGATCCAGATCTTCCATGTCAGCTGCGCGGAGGCCGCCGAGGAGATCGCGCGCGCCCAGGCCCGCGGCGTGAAGGTGTGGGGCGAGACCTGCCCGCAATACATCACGCTGACCGCCGCCGACATGGCGCGCAGCAACCCCCGCGATGGCGGGTTCGAAGGCGCGAAGTTCATGTGTTCCCCCGCGCCGCGCGATACGGACGAACATGCGCGGATCTGGGAGATGATCCGGCGCGGCACGCTCGACGTCGTCTCCTCCGACCATTGCGGCTTCAGCTTCGACGGCCCGCGCGGAAAGGCTACGAATGGGCGCGATGCGAGCTTCGAGAAGATCCCGAACGGCATCCCGGGCCTCGCCGCCCGGCTGCCGATCCTGTTCAGCGAGGGCGTGTCGAAAGGCCGGATCGGGCTTGAGGAGTTCGTGCGGCTGACCAGCACGAACCCCGCGAAGCTGATGGGCCTCTATCCCCGCAAGGGCGCGATCCTGCCGGGCGGCGATGCGGATGTCGTGCTGTGGGATCCGGCCAGGAAGGTGACGATCACGAACGCGCTGATGCAGCACGCGATCGACTACACGCCCTATGAGGGGCTGGAGGTCACGGGCTGGCCCGTCACCACCATCCGCCGGGGCGAGGTGGTAATGCAGGACGGCAAGGTGCAGGCCGCGCCCGGCACCGGCCGCTTCCTGCCACGCGGCCCCTACGACATGGTGAAGCCGCGCGGCATCGCGCCGGACGGCTTCGGAGGTCCTTGAGAGGCGGGGCGGGGTCGGGCCGGCTGCCCTGCCCTATGGCCCTGTCAGCGACCGCAGCAGCGTCGCGAGACCCGGTTCCGCCACCAGATCGGCGGCGGCGTCGGGCGTGAACAGGCGGCGGTCGCGTTCCTGGCGCTCGGGCCAATCCTCCAGCAGCTGGCTGACGCGGAAGCGGAAGACCAGCACCTCGGTCGTCACCACCGCACCACTGCCGAAGCGCTTCGGATAGGCATAGAGGCCGAGCGGATCGGGTTCGGCTTCGCCATGCAGCCCGGCTTCCTCGAAGGCCTCGCGCGCCGCGGAGCGATGCGGGGGCTCGTTCGGCTCGATCCAGCCTTTCGGAACCACCCAGCGCCGCGTCTCTCGGCTGGTGACCAGCACGACGCGCATCGCGGCGCCCGCGCCGAGCAACGGCAAGGCGGCACTCTGGCGGCGCGCGACGCCCTGGGCGCGCGGATCCCGCGACGGGCCGTCCGGCATGGAACTTTGTTACTCCCCAACGCGCGACCCCACATGCCCAGGATGCGCCGGGCATGGCAGGCCGCGCGGGGATCATAAGGCGACGATCACGGCCAGGGTAAAGGCCCAAGGGCCGGCGCGACCCAATATAAAGCCCAACGAATCATCAATTTGTTGAAGACGTCCTAATCCGGCAGCCCGCCAGCAGCGACCACGCGCCGCAGGTGATGATCGACGTCACCGAACAACACCCCGAGCATCGACAGCCGCTTGAAGTAGTGGCCGGCCTTGTATTCCTCGGTCATGGCGATGCCGCCATGGAGCTGGATGGCTTCCTTGCCCAGCTGGTCGGCCAGCCGGCCGACCAGGGCCTTCGCCGCCGACAGCGCGGTGCCGCGCGCAATGGGGTCGGGCTCCCGCACCATCATCGCGGCATACATCGTCATGCTGCGCGCCTGTTCGGTGGCCACCAGCATGTCGGCGGCGCGATGCTGCAGCGCCTGGAAGGCGCCAATGGCCTGACCGAATTGCTGCCGCGTCTTCAGATAGTCCACCGTCAGGTCGCGCAGCGTCTCCATCGCGCCGACCGCCTCGGCGCAGATCGCGGCAATCGCCTCATCCGCCACCCATTCGATCAGCGGCAGCGCATCCTCGGCCAGCAGCGTAGCGCGCGCGCCTTCCAGCACGACCTCGGCCGCGCGCAACCCGTCCTGCGTGGCGTAGCCGCGCCGCGTGACGCCCGCCGTCGCGGGATCGAGCAGGAACAGGCCGATACCCGCGCGGTCGCGCCGACCGCCTTCCAGGCGCGCCGAGACGATCAGGCGATCGGCGCTGTCGCCATGCAGCACCACGCCCTTCGCGCCATCCAGCACCCAATCGGCGCCATCGCGGCGCGCGGCGGTTGCCACATCATGCAGGTCGTGGCGCGCCTGCCGTTCCTGATGCGCGAAGCCAAGGGTAAGATCGCCGGCGGCCACCTGCGCGACCAGCGCATCCTGCCCCCCCACCCGCCGCAGCAGGCCGAGGCCCAGCACGATGCTGGCCAGATAGGGCTCCACCACCAGACCGCGGCCGAAGGCTTCCATCACGATCATGGTCTCGACCGGGCCGCCGCCGAAGCCGCCCTGGTCCTCGGGCAGCGGCAGGGCGAGCAGGCCCATCTCCGCCATCGCGGCCCAGTTGGCGGCGGCGTAGCCCTTGGGTTCCGCGCGATAGGCCTTGCGCGCTTCGAGGTCCGGATAGGCGCCGGCGACGAGGCGTTGGACGCTCTCGGCCAGCATGCGCTGTTCGTCGGTGAGGTCGAAATCCATCTGCCGTCAGAGCCCCAGAAACGCCTTGGCGATGATGTTGCGCTGGATCTCGTTGCTGCCGCCGTAGATCGAGACCTTGCGGTAGTTGAAGAACAGCGGCGCGGCCGCATCCGCCCAATCCGGCCCGACAGATGGCAGGTTCAATCCATCCTCATCCCGCTCCGGGCGCGGCATGGCATAGGGGCCGGCGACCTCCATCAGCAGCTGCGTCGCCTGCTGCTGGATCTCGCTGCCCTTGATCTTGAGGATGGAGGAAGACGGGTCGGGCTTGTCCGCCGCACGGCTGCGCTGCGCCGCGACGACGCGCATCTGCGTGATCTCCAGCGCCTTCAGCTCCATCTCCGACCACGCCAGGCGGCGGCGGAAATCCGGGTCGTCCCACACCACGCCATCGCCCGCCGGCGTTTCCCGCGCCAGCCGCTTCACCCGCGCCAGGCGTTCCTTCGTCAGGCCGATGCGGGCGATGCCGATGCGTTCGTTGGACAGCAGGAACTTCGCGTAGTCCCAGCCCTTATTGAGCTCGCCCACCAAATTCTCCGCCGGCACGCGGACCTCGTCGAAGAAGACCTCGTTCACCTCATGCCCGCCATCGATGGTGATGATGGGGCGGAGGGTGATGCCCGGCGTCTTCATGTCGATCAGCAGGAAGGATATCCCCTCCTGCTGCTTCCGCGCGGTGGGGTCCGTCCGCACCAGGCAGAAGATCCAATCGGCATGCTGGCCGAGCGTGGTCCAGGTTTTTTGGCCATTCACGACGAAGCTGTCCCCGTCTCGTCGCGCGCTGGTCTTGAGGGAGGCGAGGTCCGACCCTGCGCCGGGCTCGGAAAAGCCCTGCGCCCACCAGATGTCGAGATTGGCGGTGGACGGCAGGAAGCGCCGCTTCTGCGCCTCGCTGCCGAAGGTGGCGATGACGGGGCCGACCATGTTGACGTTGAAGGACAGCGGCTGCGGCACGGCGGCGGCCTGGATCTCCTCGGAGAAGATGTAGCGCTGCACGGGCGACCAATCCTTGCCACCCCATTCGATCGGCCAGTTGGGCACGGACATCCCATGCGCGTGCAGCACGCGCTGGGTCGTCACGATGTCCTCGCGGTCCAGCTTGCGGCCCTCGCTGACCTTGCGGCGGATCTCGGCCGGGATCTCGCGGCGGAAGAAGGCGCGGAGGTCGTCGCGGAAGGCGATTTCCTCGGCGGTGTAGCGGAGGTCCATCAGGCTTCTCCCTTTTTGGGCATCCGATTCAGACCTCCGGTGCTCGGCGCCGTCGGCGCCTCCGCCCTGCGGTCATCGGATGCCTCGAATTCGGCGCGCAGCGCGCTGGCCAGCAATTTGCCCGCCGCGCTGCGCGGCAAGGCGTCCCGGAATTCCAGCGCGGCCGGCAATTCATGCTTGCCCAGGCGGTCGGCGAGGAAATCGCGCAGCGCGTCCAGCGTGAAGCCGGCAGCGCCGGGTTTCAGCGCCACATAGGCCTTCGCCGCCTGGCCGCGATAGGGATCCGGGATGCCGATGACGATGCATTCGGCGACATCGGGGTGTTCGTAGATCGCCTGTTCGATCTGCGCTGGATAGACGTTGAAGCCGCCCGACAGGATCATGTTCTTGCGGCGGTCCACCAGGGTGAAGAAGCCGCCCGCATCCATCCAGCCCATGTCGCCGGTCAGGAACCAGCCATCGGCGAAGGCGGCGGCATTCTCCGCCGGGCGGTTCCAGTAGCCAGCAAAGACATTGGGCCCGCGGATCGC
This sequence comes from Roseomonas sp., assembly GCA_044341625.1. Lineage (GTDB taxonomy): Bacteria > Pseudomonadota > Alphaproteobacteria > Acetobacterales > Acetobacteraceae > Falsiroseomonas. The sequence goes on along the minus strand of JBIIRI010000076.1, from coordinate 8,348 downwards.
GATCTCGCCCACCTCGCCGACCGGGCGCGTCTCAGTCGGCGCGTCCGGGTCCACGATCCGCATCTCGATGCGCGGCAGGGGCAGGCCGATGAGGCCCGCGCGGCGCGGCGCATCGGGCGGGATGGCGGTGCCGGCGGGGCAGGTCTCGGTCATGCCCCAGCCGCCACCGATGCGCCGGCCGATCAGCGCTTCCAACTGGCGCAGCGTCTCGAACGGCATGGGCGCGCCGCCCGAGCGTACGACGCGGAAGGAAGCGAAGCGCTCGGGCCGGGCCTCCGGGCTGTTCAGCATGCCGATCCACATGGTCGGCACGCCGGAGAAGGTGTTGATGCCGAGCGTCTCGATCTCGGCGATGGCCTGCGCGGCGTCGAAGCGGGGGCGCAGATGCAGCAGCGCGCCTTCGGCCATCTGGCGCAGCAGCACGGCGGTCAGCGCGAAGATGTGGAACAGCGGCAGCAGCACCAGCACCCGCCCCGTGCGCTCCGGCAGCGAATTGGCGTCGCGGAAGGCCTTGTAGATCGCGACCGCGGCGGTGAGGTTGCCATGCGTCAGCATCGCGCCCTTCGGGGTGCCGGTGGTGCCGCCGGTGTATTGCAGCAGCGCGAGGTCGCCCGGGACCAGCGCCGGCCAGGATGCGGACGGGTCGGCTTCCGGTAGCGGGGGCAGCGCGCTGGCCGCATCCTCTCCCCCCCACCGCGCGTCGGGCGCCAGCAGCGCGCGCGGCACGGCGCCTTCGTCCAGCAGCCATTCGGCATGGGCGACCAGCGATGCGAAGCCCGTCGTGATCAGTAGCGTCGCGCCCGCGTCGCGCGCCTTCTGCGCAAGCTCCCGCTTCGCATCCAGCGCCGAGAGATGCACCACCCGCGCGCCCGTCCGCAGCGCGGCGAAGAAACACACGGGATGCCAGGGCGTGTTCGGCAGCAGCAGCGCGATGCAATCGCCGCGCCCGATCCCCTGCGCCATCAGCCCCACCGCCACGCGATCCGCCAGCGCCTGGAACTGGCGATAGGACAGGACATGCCCGCGATATTCCAGCGCCGGCCCATCGCCGAAGCGCGCGGCGCAGTCATCCAGGAAGCCGGGCAGCGTGCCTTCCGCGATGGGGACGTCCCAGCGCGATTCCGGCGGATAGCTGGCGTCCCAGGGGTGGGGCATCAGCCGGCCCCGAGGCCCGCGCGGCCAAACCGCCCCGCCGGATGCCCGCAGCGCAACGAAGCCGCCATGGCCCTGTCCTTCCCCATCCAGGTTGCATCGCCCGGCATCGCCGGCCGGTCAAGCGCATGGACGGGGCCCGCCGGCGGCGGCATTCTGCCGCCCATGCCCCTGCCCCCCCTTTTGCAACGGCTGGCCCTGCCGGTGATCGGCGCGCCGCTGTTCATCATCTCCAACCCCGATCTCGTGATCGCCCAGTGCCGGGCCGGGATCGTCGGGGCCTTCCCCGCGCTGAACGCGCGCCCGAGGGAGGAGCTGGATGGCTGGCTGACGCGCATCCGCGCGGCGCTCGGCCCCGATGACGCGCCCTTCGCCGTGAACCAGATCGTGCATGCGTCGAACGACCGGCTGGACCACGACCTCGAGATCTGCGCGAAGCACCGCGTGCCGATGATCATCACCTCGCTGCGCGCGCCGGGGGATGTGGTGAGGCAGGTGCATGGCTGGGGCGGCATCGTCTTCCACGATGTCACCAGCCTGCGCCATGCCGAAAAGGCGCTGGAAGCCGGCGTCGATGGCCTGGTCCTGGTCGCGGCCGGGGCGGGCGGGCATGCGGGCACGCTCAGCCCCTTCGCCCTGGTCGCGGAAGTGCGGCGCATCTGGGACGGTCCCATCGCGCTGTCGGGCGCCATCACGCGCGGCGACCAGGTGCTGGCCGCGCAGGCGATGGGCGCTGACCTGGCCTATATGGGCACGCGCTTCATCGCGACGGCGGAGGCCAACGCCGCCGAGCGCTACAAGGCGATGATCGTCGAAAGTGCCGCCGCCGACATCGTCTACACGCCCTTCTTCACAGGGGTTCCGGGCAACTACCTGAAGCCCTCCATCGCCGCCCAGGGGTTGGACCCGGATGCGCTGCCGGCGGCGGATAAGAGCCGGATGAAGTATGGCTCGGACCATGTGCGCCCCTGGAAGGATATCTGGGGCGCGGGCCAGGGGGTGGGCTCCATCGCCGATGCGCCGCCAGCCGCCCAGGTGATCGCGCGGCTCAAGGCCGAATATGCCGCCGCCCGGGCGCGGCTTTGCGCGGACCGTCACCTAAGTTGACCGCGGCCGCGGCCCACGCCTAGCCTTCCTCGCCGGGACGCAAAGATCCCTACGAGGAAGCGCCATGTATCGTCGCAATCTGTTCGCCGGGGCCGCTGGCCTCGCCGCGAGTTCCGTGTTGCCCGCCCCACTGCTGGCCCAGGGCAGCCGCGCCACCACGCTGCGCTTCGTGCCGCAGGCCAACCTCACGGCGCTGGATCCGATCTGGACCAGCGCGATCGTGACCCAGATGCACGGCTACCATGTCTTCGACACGCTCTATGGCATGGACGGCCAGCTGCGCCCGCGCCCGCAGATGGCGGAAGGGCACGAGGTCTCGGCCAATGGCCTGATCTGGCGCATCCGCCTGCGGGAAGGCCTGCGCTTCCATGATGGGGAACCGGTGCGCGCGGCGGATTGCGCGGCCTCCCTCGCCCGCTGGTCGAAGCGCGATCCCTTCGGCCAGATCCTGGCCGAGCGCGTGGAGGAATGGCGCGCGGCGGATGACCGGACGCTGGAAATCCGCCTGAAGCGGCCCTTCGCGCTGCTGCTCGACGCGCTGGCCAAGCCCGACGCCAACGTCCCCTTCATCATGCCGGAGCGCCTGGCGCGGACGGATGCCAACACGCAGATCAGCGAGATGGTGGGCAGCGGCCCCTATCGCTTCATCCGCGCCGAATTCGTCTCCGGCTCCCGCGTTGTCTATGAGAAGTTCGATGGCTACCGGCCGCGCAACGAGCCCACGGATGGCGCAGCGGGCGCGAAGATCGCGCATTACCAGCGGATCGAATGGCACATCCTGCCCGACCCCGCGACCGCCGCCGCCGCGCTGCAGGCCGGCGAGGTCGATTGGGTCGACCAGCCCCTGCCCGACCTGATCCCCACACTGACGCGCAACCGCAACATCCAGGTGGATGTGCTGAACCCCTACGGCATCATGTCCGTGATGCGGCTCAATCATCTGCAGGCGCCGTTCAACGATCGCGCGGTGCGTCAGGCGGTGGCGCTGTCGGTGGACCAGTCGGAATACATGCGCTCCACGCTGGGCAACGACCAGAGCGTCTGGCGCGAATGCCGCAGCCTGTTTCCCTGCGGCACGCCGCTCGGCACCGAGGATCTCTCCCCGCTCAACGCGGCGCCGCGCAACCTGGACCGCGCGCGCGCGGCGCTGGCCGCCAGCGGCTATCGCGGCGAGAAGGTGGTGATCATCAACCCGACCGACTTCCCGCTGATCGGCCCGCACGGGCAGCTCACCGCCGACCGGCTGCGGCGCATCGGCTTCAATGTGGAACTCGCTGACACCGATTGGGGCACCGTGGTGCAGCGCCGCGCGCGCACGCAGCCGGTGGACCAGGGCGGGTGGAGCATCTTCCACACCTTCGGCTCCGCCCTGGCCTATCTGAACCCGGCGGTCTCCTCCCTCGTGAAGGGGCCGGGAGCGAGCGGGTGGTTCGGCTGGTACGGCAGCCCGCGCGCGCAGGAACTGGTGGAAGCCTGGCTCGACGCGCCGGATGCGGACCGGCAGCTCTCCATCGCGAATGAACTGAACAAGCTCGCGCAGGATGATGTGGCGACGGTGCCGCTCGGGCAATTCACCATGCGCACGGCTTGGCGCCGCAGCATCACCGGGCATCAGAAGGGCAGCATGCCCTATCCGTGGGGTGTTCGCCCGGCCTGAGGATTGGCATTCGCGGGAGGGGCAGCGCCCCTCCCGCCCCTCTCACGCGTTGCGGTCGGCCGAGCGCCAGGCGCGCAGCATCACGAGCCCCACGGCCAGCAGCACCGGCCCGATGAACAGGCCGAGGAAGCCGAAGGCGACGAAGCCGCCGAAGACGCCAAGGATGATCAGGCTCAGCGGCATCTCCACGCCGCGCTTGATCAGCAGCGGACGCAGGATGTTGTCACTGCCGGACACCACGACCAATCCCCAGACGACCATGAAGATCGCCCAGCCGGTCTGCCCGCCATCATGCAGCCACCACGCCGCCGCGACCCACATCACCACCACCAGCGGGCCGAGGATCTGCGTCACCGAAAAGACCAGCGTCAGGAAGCCGAGCAGCGCGGCCGCCGGCACGCCCGCGACCGCATAGCCGATCCCGGCCAGCAACCCCTGCGCCGCCGCGGTGCCGACCACGCCATAGGCCACCGCCCGCACCGCCGCGCCCGCCGCATTCAGCGCATTCACCCCCGTCGCCCCACCGAGGCGGGACGCGCTGTCGCGCAGCGCATCGGCGATCGCCTCGCCCTGCGACCACAGCATCGTGGCGACGATCAGCGCCAGCAGGATCTGCAAGGCGCTGTCCGCGAGGCCCGCCGCGACCGCCAGCAGCACCGCCTGGATGCGATCCGCATAGGGCTCGATCAGCGGGCCGACATTGCCGCGCGCTTCGGCCACCTGGCGCCACAGCGCATCCAGCCGGTCGCCGACCACCGGCAGAGCGCTCAGCCAGCCGGGCGGATCGATAGGGGCGGAGAGCACGGCCGCCTGCAACGCCCCGGCGCTGCCGCGGATGGCGCCGACCAGGCCGGGGGCGATCAGCAGCAGCGGCACGACGATGACGACCAGCACCAGCAGCAGCATCAGCCCCGCCGCCGCGCCACGCCCGAAGCCCCGCGCGACCAGCGCATCCCGCAGCGGCCAGGCGGCGATGGCCAGGATCGATCCGAACAGGATCGCGGTCGCGAAGGGCTGCAGCACCGCCAGGATGCCGAGCAGCACCAGCGCCACGACAGCGAGCGCGAGGCCGCGCTCGACAAGGCTCCCGACACCGGGCGTAGGCTTCTGGTCCATGCGAGGCTCCCGGCGGCCGTGTTGGTTGCGACGCGCGCTGTCAGCCGAGCAGCTTCTTCACCACGTCATTCACCAGGGCCGGGTTCCCCTTGCCCTGCATCGCCTTCATCGTCTGGCCGACGAAGAAGCCGAACAGCTTGTCCTTGCCGGAACGATATTCGGCGACCTTGTCGGCGTTCTTCGCCAGCACGTCCGCGACCGCCGCCTCGATCGCGCCGGTGTCGGTCACCTGCTTCAGGCCGCGTTCCTCCACGATCTCGCCCGGCGCCTTGCCGGTTTCGATCATCGCCTCGAACACCTGCTTGGCGAGGCTGCCCGACAGGGTCTTGTCCGCGATCAGGTCCAGCAGCGCACCGAGGTTGACGGCCGTTACCGGCGGGTCGGCAATGTCGCGCTTCAGGCGGTTGAGCGCGGCGAAGAAATCGCCCGTCACCCAATTGGCGGCGAATTTCGCATCGCGGCCATGGGCCACCGTTTCGAAGAAGGCAGCCGTCTCCTTCTCCAGCGTCAGCACATGCGCGTCATAGGGCGTAAGGCCCATGGCGACATAGCGCGCGCGGCGCACATCGGGCAGTTCCGGCAGCGAGGCCTTCAGCCCCTCCACCCACCCCTGTTCCAGCACCAGCGGGGGCAAATCGGGCTCGGGGAAATAGCGATAGTCATGCGCGTCTTCCTTCGAGCGCATCGAACGGGTCACGCCGCGCGCGGTGTCGAACAGGCGCGTTTCCTGGTCCACCGTGCCGCCGGATTCCCAGACCTCGATCTGCCGCCGCGCCTCGGCCTCGACCGCCTGCATGACGAACTTCACACTGTTGACGTTCTTCACCTCGCAGCGCGTGCGATACCCCTCACCCGCCTTGCGGACGGAGACATTGACGTCGGCGCGCATGCTGCCTTCGTCCATGTTGCCGTCGCAGGTGCCGAGGTAGCGCAGGATCTGGCGGAGCTTCGTCAGATAGGCGCCCGCATCCTCCGGGCTCCGCATGTCGGGCTCAGAGACGATCTCCATCAGCGCGACGCCGGAGCGGTTGAGGTCGATGAAGGACTTCGTCGGGTGCTGGTCGTGCAGCGACTTGCCGGCATCCTGCTCCAGATGCAGGCGCGTGATGCCGATGCTCTTGGTGCTGCCATCCGCCAGCGTGATCTCCACCGCGCCCTCGCCCACGATCGGGTGGGCGAACTGGCTGATCTGATAGCCCTGCGGCAGGTCGGCGTAGAAATAGTTCTTCCGGTCGAAGCGGGACCAGAGGTTGATCTTGGCATTGAGGCCAAGCCCGGTGCGGACGGCCTGCGCCACGCATTCGGCGTTGATCACCGGCAGCATGCCGGGGAAGCCGGCATCGATGAACGACACCTGGCTGTTCGGCTCCGCCCCGAAGGCGGTGGCGGCGCCGCTGAACAGCTTGGAGTGCGACGTGACCTGGGCGTGGACTTCGAGCCCGATCACCAGCTCCCAGGGGCCGGTGTTGCCTTCGATGGTGTAGGTCATGCGCGGATCCCCGGAAGGGCCGTGAACCCCGCCGCGCGCTCTATCGCGGCGCCGACGGCAAAGCAGGTCTCCTCGTCGAAGGGCTTGCCGATCACCTGCAGGCCAAGCGGCAGCCCCTGCGCGTCGAGCCCGGCCGGCACCGCAAGGCCCGGCAGGCCCGCGAGGTTCGCCGTCACGGTGAAGACGTCGTTCAGATACATCGTCAGCGGGTCGTCCTGCTTCTCATCCATCCCGAAGGCGGCGGAGGGCGTCGCGGGCGTGACGATGGCGTCGCAATGGGCCCAGGCCTGTTCGAAGTCGCGGCGGATCAGCGCGCGCACCTTCTGCGCCTTCAGGTAATAGGCATCGTAGTAGCCCGCGCTCAGCACATAGGTGCCGATCATGATGCGACGGCGCACCTCCGCCCCAAAGCCCTTGGCGCGGGTCCGCTCATACAGGTCGCGCAGGTCCGAATTCGGCGCGACCTCCCGCATCCCGAAGCGGACGCCGTCATAGCGCGCCAGGTTGGACGACGCCTCGGCCGGCGCCACCACATAGTAGGTCGGCAGCGCGTATTGCGTGTGCGGCAGGCTGATCTCGACCGTCTCGGCGCCCTGATCGCGCAGCCATTGCAGGCCCTGTTCCCAAAGCGCCGCGATCTCCGGCGCCAGGCCGTCCAGGCGGTATTCGCGCGGCACGCCGATGCGCATACCCTTCACAGACCGCCCGCAGGCCGCCGCGAAATCGGGCACGGGCATGTCGGCGCTGGTCGCGTCCTTCGGGTCGAAGCCGGCCATGGAGTTCAGCAGGATCGCGCAATCCTCGACCGTGCGCGCCACCGGCCCCGCCTGGTCCAGGCTGGAGGCGAAGGCGACGATGCCGAAGCGCGAGCAGCGCCCATAGGTCGGCTTGATCCCCGCAATGCCGCAGAAGGCTGCGGGCTGGCGGATGGAGCCGCCCGTATCGGTCGCGGTCGCGCCCAGCGCGAGCCGGGCCGCCACCGCCGCCGCCGAGCCGCCCGAGGACCCGCCCGGCACCAGCCGCGTCTCCGGATCGTTGGCGCGGCTCCATGGATTCTCGACCCCGCCATAGGCGCTGGTCTTGTTGGACGAGCCCATGGCGAATTCGTCGAGATTCACCTTGCCCAGAAACACCGCGCCATCGCGCAGCAGGTTCGAGGTGACCGTGCTTTCATAGGGCGGCACGAAGCCGCCGAGGATGCGGCTCGCGGCCGTGGTCTGGACACCGGCGGTGCAGAACAGGTCCTTGATCGCCAGCGGGGCGCCTTCCAGCTTCCCGGCCTGCCCGGCCGCCCGGCGCGCATCGCTGGCCTTCGCCGCTGCCAGCGCCTGGTCGGCTGTGACGGTGATGAAGGCATTCAGGCGCGGGTTCAGCGTCGCGATGCCCTCCAGGAAGGCCTCGGTCAGCTTGACGGAGGTCGTCTCCCCGGTCGCGAGCGCATCGAGGGCGCCCTTGAGGGTGTAGTCGGTCGGGCGCATCACTCCACCACCTTCGGCACGCCGAAATAATCATCCATGCGGTCGGGCGCGTTGCGCAGCACCGCATCGGCCTGGCCGCCATCCGTCACGGCATCAGCGCGCATCCGCATCGCCGGCTGGCCTTCCGGCGCGCCGCCGGCCATCGGCTCCACCCCGGTCGTGTCCACGGCCTGGAGTTGCTCGATCCAGCCCAGGATGCCGTTGAGCTCGGCCTGCATGCGGCCGACCTCATCGTCTTCCAGCCGGATGCGGGCCAGCGAGGCGATACGCCTCACCATGGCGGTGTCGAGCGACATGGGCTTCGCGATATCCTTGAATTTCCAGGGATTTGCCTGGGGCTGCGGGCGGG
>JBIIRI010000192.1:0-5742 GCA_044341625.1 Roseomonas sp. | reverse complement strand
GCCGGAACGCCCGCACCCATCGCGGCAAGGCTCAACGAGGCGGTCAACGCGGGTCTGAAGCCGCTCATGATCTGCAGGGACCCGACACCCCGCCCCGGCTTCCATCACGCACCGGCGAGGTTATGGGGAGACGAAGCCGGCGCCCCTGAATGGCGCCCCCTCATGTCATCAAAAATTCACCCGAACAAGATTGTGGCATTCACGAAACTGGAGACCCTGCTCTGACACGTCGGAGAAAGCTCGTCTCGCTATGCCCAAGGCCACAAAACGCACAAAGGCAGCCCCCCCCGCCGCGCCCCGGCCCAGCGCCAAGCTTCCTGCCGCCACCGATCCTGGCAAGAGCGCGAAGGGCAAGCCCACCGCACAGCAAGCGCCCAAGCCGGCTGAGAAAGCCGAGGAACTCCGCTTCAAGGTCACACCGACCTTCAAGCAGAGCTTCAAGCAGACCGCCAAGGAACTGGGCCTCAAGAAAGGCGCACTTCTCGAGAAGCTCCTGGCCCACTGGCATTCAAGGCCTCCGGCTCCGGCCGAACGGGCCTTGACCGCGGCCCGGAAGGCCATCACGGCCATGCCGGCAAGGCGCGCCACAGGCAGAAGCTGAACAAAGTGGATTGCGGGCGAGCCGCGGCGACCAGGGCGGCGTCACCAACCGGGGCGCCTACCCTGCGGCAGGCGGTCCGACGCCGCGCATCACCGTGGCTGTCTCCGCCTCGAGCGGCCGCTTCCGTGCCGATGGGGAGGCAGCGGCCAACCCCTCCCGTTCCTCACGGCGCGTGTCGTCGGCAGAACTCCTCGGCCGACAGCGTCCGGATCTCCTCCAGCGCCGTCGCCAGACGCTCGCGCGGCCAGTCCCACCAGGCGATCTGAAGCAGGGCCTCGCGCAGTTCCTCGGGGAAGCGGAAGCGGATGACGCGCGCCGGGTTGCCGACGGCGACCGCGAAGGGGGGAATGTCCTTGGTCACCACGGCGCCCGCCCCGATCGCGGCCCCGGTCCCGATCGTCACGCCTGGCAGCACGATCACGCCATGGCCGAGCCAGACATCGTGACCGAGTGTCACGCGATGGCGACGCCGCCAATCGAAGAACCCGGCCTCATCGGGCCCGAGCCCATAGGCGCTGGCGCGATAGGTGAAGTGGTTCAGCGCCACACGCTCCAGCGGATGATTGCCGGGATTGACGCGCGTATGGCTGGCGATGGAACAGAACTTGCCGATCGTCGCGTAGATGATCTGCGCGTCGTGCACGACGTAGGAGTAGTCGCCCATCTCGACCTCGGCGAGCGTGGTGCGCGCGCCGACCTCGGTCCAGGCGCCCAGCCGGCTGTCGCGCACACTCGCCGTCGGGTGGATGAAGGGCTCGAGGCCCAGCTGCTTCTTCGCCGTGCCGGCGTCCTGGTAGGTGGTGGTGTCGTTCATGCGCGGATCAACCTCAGTCGGATGCGGCGGCTGGCCCAATCGATCACGGCAACCGTGACCAGGATCAGCAGGATGATGAAGGCGGCCTCGTCCCAGTCATTCAGCCGGATCCGATCGCCGAGGGCGAGCCCGATGCCACCCGCCCCGACGACGCCAAGGATCGTGGCGGATCGCGTATTGCTCTCGAAGGTATAGAGGATCTGGGACAGCATGACGGGCGCGGCCTGCGGGATCAGCCCGAAGCGGATCGCCTGCAGGCCTGAGCCACCGGAGGCGCGAACCCCTTCCACCTGGCGCCGTTCAGCGCCCTCGATTGCCTCGGAGAACACCTTCGCCAGCAGGCCGATATCGGGCACGGCGAGGGCGAGGATGCCCGCGAAGGGGCCCATCCCGACGGCAGAAACGAAGATCAGCGCCCAGACCAGGCTGTCGATGCCGCGCAGCCCGTCATAGCTGCGGCGTACCGTGAAGCGCAGCAGCGCATTCCCCACCACATTGCCCGCGCCGAGGAAGCAGATCGGCAGCGCGATCGCGGCAGCCAGCAGCGTACCGAGGAAGGCCATGGCGACCGTCTCCGCCAGGGCATGCAAGAGGTCCTGGAGATACGCGCCCGGCGTGGGCGGCCACATCAGCGCCACCAGCCAGCCGAGCTTGCCCAGGCCCTCCCAGATGCGCGTCGGCGATGCGTCGACGCGCCACAGCCCGACCAGCAGCAGCAGGAAGCCGCCCGTGAACAGCAGATGCGTGCGAGAGCGGGTCATGCGACGCGCAGCGCCTCCGCGCCCAGGATGCGGTGGCGCAGCCGCGCGCAGAGCTGGTCGATCACCGCGACCGTCAGCAGGATCAGCACGATGATCGCGGAGATGTCCGGATACTCGAATTGCCGGACGGCCAGGTAAAGCTCTTCCCCGATCCCGCCGGCGCCCACCAGGCCCAGCACGCTCGCTTCCCGCACATTGATCTCAAGCCGCAGCAGGCCGAAGGACAGGACGCCGGGCAGGGATTGCGGCAGCACACCGAAGCGCATCCCTTCCGCCCAGCTGCCGCCAGCGGCGCGGACCGCTTCCACGCTACGGGGATCCGCGTTCTCATGCACTTCAGCGAACAGCTTGCCGAGCGCGCCCATCGTGTGCAGCGCGATGGCCAGCACACCGGCGAAGGGGCCGAGGCCAAAGGCGTAGACGAAGATCAGCGCGAAGACGAGCGTCGGCACGGTCCGCGCAAATTCCAGCACCCGGCGAGAGACGCTGACTGCCCAGCTCGGCGCGAAGGTCACGGCGGCGGGAAAGGACAGCAGCAGTGCCGCGGCACCGCCCAGCACCGTGCCGGTATAGGCGATGAGCACCGTGTCGAGCAGCATCTCCGCCCAGATGTCGAAGCCCCACATCCATTCCGCGAGATCCGCGCCGAGGCTGTCCCAATGCAGCACGGGGATCGTGCGGTGGATGTAGTCCCCGGCGCGCGGCAGGCCCTCCACCAGCCGGGCGAGGTCCACCTCGCCCACCTTCGCGGCAACCAGCGTCGCCGCGGCGAACAGCGCGAACCAGGCCAGGCCACGGCGCCGGCGGGCGGCGGTCTCCGCCCGCCACCGCGCCGCGACGGTCGTGACGGTCAGGCTCAAGAACGGCGCTCGCGGCGCTGGGCCTGGTTCTCCTCCGTCATGGCGATGACGTCGGCATAATCCTCATGCCGGGCCAGGGCGAAGCCGGCGGTGCTGGCGCTGAGCTGCCGCATCACCTCCGGCGCTTCCTGCGGCATCGCCTGCATCATGGCGATGAAGTCGCGGCGCAGATCCGCCGGCACCTCGGCCCGCGTGACGGTGGGAGAATTCGGGATCAGCGGGCTGCGCCAGATGACGCGCGTGCTACCGGGCTGGATCATGCCCTTTTCCACCATGCGCTGGATGTTGCCGCTGGTCTCGTTGTTCCAGAACGTCGCCGCCGCGTCGAAGGTGCCGTTCAGCACCGCGATCACCGACTGTTCGTGATTCCCGGAGAAGCCGGTGCGGCTGAAATGGCGCGCCGGCTCCACGCCTTCCTTGCGGAGGAAATAGCTCGGCGCGGCGAAGCCGGAGGCGGAGTTGGGATCAGCGAAGGCGAAGGACCGGCCGCGCAGATCGGCAAGGCTGCGGAACGGGCTGTCCGCCCTGACGAAGATGACGGAGTAGTAGCCCTCGGCGCCATCATGGCCGCGATGGCGCAGCAGCGGCACCACCCGCTCCCCCATCGAACGCCGCGACAAGGCATAGGCCGCCGGCCCCAGATGTGCGAATTCCAGCTGGTTGGACCGCAACGCTTCCACAACGGCGGCATAGTCCGTGCCGCGCGTGACGCGCATCGGCACGCCGAGCTTCCGTTCCGTATAGGCCGCGAGCCCTTGCAGACGCGCGATGGCGTCGCGCTCATTCTCGGACGAGATGATCCCGTAGCGGATCTCGCGGAACTGCGCCCGCCAGCCTGCTTGCGCGTGGGCCAAGACGGGGGCGGCCAGCAGGCCAAGGGGAGCGAGCAACGTCGCGCGGCGGCGGATCATATGGATCTCCCTGGGTTTCATGGGAACGAGGCGCGCCGGATGGCGCGCCCCGCAAGGCGCCTCAGCGCGCGCGCAGCAGTTCGGGCACGCGCAGCAGGATCAGCTCGTTCGCATCCGCCTCGAAGAACTGGCGGCCGGCGCTGAAGGGAAGGTTGTTGTCGTTGCCGACAATGACGTGGTCGGCATCCACCATCGCGACATTCTCGATGGTGAAGAAGGGGAAGGTGAAGCGATCCCGCGGCGCATTGGCGGGCAGCGCGCCGCGAATGCGCGCGCGGCCTTCCGCGTCGCGGATCGCCATCAGGTCGATATGGCCGATCTTGCGGACGAAGCCCTCGGCATCCGTCTGCGCCATATCCACCACATAGATGCGCTTGAAGCGCGCCGGCAGCGGGAAGCAAGGCTGCTGCGCGGTGGGCTGCACGCCCTGGGCGCAGGCAAGGCCCGGATCGCCTTCGCCATTGTCGCGCTCGATCACCAGGGCGCGCGTCGCGTCGATGAAGTTGAAGTCGCCGATCGCGGTCGCGCCGGGCTCGAGCCGGTAGCGCACCTGCCGCCCGGTCCAGTCCATCCGCTCCACGCTGAATTCCAGCACCCGCAGGAACTGGCCTTCCGGCTGGTCGGAATTCGGCGCGAAGAGCGGCTGTTCCAGCATCGCCCAGAGCGTGCGGCCATCCGGCGTCAGCGCCATGCCCTCATACCCGCCGGAGCGGCGGACGCGATAGGCGACGCCCTGCGTCGGGCTGGCCGCCACCTGCAGCGCGGGGTGGTCCGGCGTCATCAGCACCTGGCCGTCCATCCGCGTCTCGATCACGCGCTGGACCACGCCATCGGCGGAGATGTGGACGAGGAAGGGGCCGAACTCCTCACCGATCATGAAGCTGCCATCGGGCAGCGGCTGGATGCTCTCGAGGTCGAAATCGGCGCCGGTCAGGTAGCGCGCCTCGGTGCCTTCATAGGCGATGCGGAATGGGATACGGCGCAGCGGGTCGCGCAGGAAGGTGGTCTGCAGCATCTCGACCTGGCCGGTCTGCCAGTCGGGGCGGACCTTGTGGAACATCAGCAGCGCATCGGGGCTGTTCCGGCGGTTGCCGAAGCCGTTGTCGGTCAGCACCCAGAAATTCCCAGGCTCACCGGTGACCGGCTTGATGCCGGAGAAGCCCTGCACGGGCTGGCCGATGAAGGGGAACGCAATCCCGGTCTGGCGGCGCCCATGCATAGGGCCCGTGTCGCCCATCACCGCGCCGGGGCGGTCAATACGCAGATTGCCAGGCCCGGCGAATTTGCCGGACACCAGCGCGTCACGCGGCGCATCGGCCGGCGGCACCGCCATGGTGAAGGCCGGCAGGACCGCATGCCCGACCAGCGTCGAGTCGAAGCGCTGATCCGCATGGGCAGCGGCGGCAAGGCCGATGACGGCGGCACAGGACAGAAGAAGAGCCCGCATGGATATCTCCCGTTGATCGAGGCGGCGGGCGTGTAGCCCGCGCGCATTGCGGGAGCGTGACGCAAGCATGACCGTCAGCGGATTTTCCGGTCTCACCGCCGTCGCCACGCCTGGGTGGCGCGATCGGCGACCGCGCCGACGGCCAGCTGCGCGAGCTTCGCCACCGTCGTCGCGGCCAGCAGCACGCAGGCCATCGCGGCGGCAGCGCTGGCCTGCCCGGCCTCGTCCATATGGACCAGTGCGACGGAGGCCGGCTTGGTGTCGGGGCCGTAGAGGAAGATCACCGCGCTGACCGTCGTCATCGCGCTGACGAACAGATAGACCCAGATCTCCATGACAGCGGGCAGG
>JBIIRI010000006.1:0-46844 GCA_044341625.1 Roseomonas sp. | reverse complement strand
ACGCCCCTTCGCCGGGGCCCGATCCTCGCCCGGCCTCATGCACGCCGGGCTGCCGCGATGTGACGGCGCCGCAAGGCGCCGACCGCCGCGCGGGCATGCCGCAGCAGCCGCGCGGGCGTGCCGCAATGCGCGTGGCGCAGCGCATCGCCGATGGCGCCGCGTTCCAGTAGCAGCGCGAAGCAGTCGATATCGATCCGCCGCTGGCGACGACGCAGCAGGGCGGAGAGGCCTGGTTCCGAACAGCCCGCCGCCATCGCCATCATGCGGCGATTCGCCACGCTGAGATGCAGCATCGCTTCCCGGCTGCGCGAGAGGGAATCTCCACGCAGCCGCTGCACATAGCCGGCGGCCGGTGTCAGGTGGAAGCGCGCGCCCGCGGCGATGCATTGGAAGTAGAGCAGGAAATCCTCCCCCACGATCACATCCTCCGCGTAGCGGATGCGGCGCGCGGCCAGCGCGCGGCGCCGCATGATCGGCTGGAGCAGGCCGAACATCTCGCCGCGCGCCCAATGCTCCGGCATGTCGCGCCGCACCGCCTCGGTCAGCGTGACGGCGCCGGGCAGGCGCATTGTCGCGTCGGCGAAGCGCGGGCCGAAATCCTGGCCGGTACTGAAATCGACGCGATGCTGATTATCGGCCAGCAGATCGGCGCCCGTCGCCTCCGCCACATCCACCATGTGGGCCAGCCGCCACGGCACATAGAGATCATCTGCATCGAGCAGCGCGAGCCAGCGGCCGCGCGCCTGCGCGATGGCGACATTGCGAGCGGCGGCGGGGCCGCCACGCACCGCCTGACGCAGCGGGACGATGCGTGGGTCGCGCCGCGCCCATTCGGCCAGCACAGCCCAGGTCGCGTCGGTGGAACAATCATCCACCACGATCACCTCGATCTCCGCCAGGGTCTGTTCCAACACGGACCGGATCGCGCAATCCAGGAAGGTCTCGGCCTGGAAGGCCGGGATGATCACCGAAGCGACGGGCGTTGCGTTCATCGCGGAAAAAGGAAGACCTCGAAAGGCTGGTCCAGCGCGGCCAGCAGCGTCGACGGCAGGCGGAAGCCGCGCGGATCGTCGGCCACGACGGCGCCGTGCTGGGACGCATGCGCCGCGATGGCGCGGCGCTTCGCCGGCAGTTGCGCCGTGATGTCGATGCGTGCGCCGGCGATGGCGCCCACATGCAGCCGCCTTCGCGGCGGCAGGGCCCAGCCCCAAACCGGGTAGGACAACAGCCGCACCCCGGCCAGCGCCGCCGCCCGGGACGCAATGGCATGGGCCGCGACATGGTCGTCATGCGGGTCGTGTTCCCAGGTGCCGAGGATCGTGCCCACGCCGGCGCTCTGCGCGATGGCCGCAACCGTGGCGGCCGCATCTTCCATGGCAGGACCGCTGCGCGGCACCTCGCCATCGGGCAGGCCCATGAAATGCAGGCAGGGGGGCGCCAAGCCGAGCGCGGCGACGGCCGCGCGCGTCTCCGCCGCACGCAACGCGACAAGCCGCGCGGGCGGGAAGGCCGCGGAGCCGGGATGCGACCGCGCGCCATCGGTCAGCACGACGACGATCGGCGGCCGCCCCATCGCGCAGCACGCCGCGATCAGGCCGCCGCAGCCCAGGCTCTCATCATCGGGATGCGGCGCGAGAATCAGCGGCGCGCCAGCGCCGAGCAACGCCTCCGGCGCGGCGAAAGGCAGCGCGCGCATCCGGGCGAATATCGCCTCCGCGGGCTCGCCGGTCGCGATACGCCGCAGCCTGGACAGGAAGCCAGTGCGGGCCCTGACGCCAAGCGATCCCTGGTCGGCGTCCCGCATCGTCCCCACCGGCCCCACCCCTGTTCCAGACAGCGCTCCGTTCCGCATATCGGCGGCGTACCAGAGCGATCCGGCAACACGAACGCAGCCGACACGCCAAGCGATGCCGCGCCCGAATCAGCATCGCGCGAGCGAGTTACGCGCGCCGGGACGCGACGGATCGCGCGTCACACTGCCGCGCGCAGGCTTGTCGCTTCGCGGTACGGCGCGACATTCCGGTCGATGCGAAACGAGCTGCGCCTGCTGCGCCCGGACCGGCTGACCGGCCGCGATCTCGCCGCCTGGTCGCGGCTGCAGGAAGCCGATCCGGCCTTCGCGAGCCCCTTCCTGCGGCCTGAATTCGCGCAGGCCGCCGGCGCGGTGCGCGACGACGTCTTCGTCGCGGCCATCGGACCCGAGGACTCGCCGCAGGCCTTCTTCGGCTTCCAGGCGCGCGGCCGAAATGGCCTGCCGCTGGGTGGCGGCCTGTCGGATTGCCAGGCCATCGTCGCCGCTCCCGGCTGGCGCTGCGATGGTGCGGCGCTGGTGCGGGCGCTTGGCCTCGCAAGGCTGGATGTCACGCGGCTGGTGGTCGCGCGGGGTGGCGTGGTGCCGGCGCGCGGGCGGCTGGTCGCGGCGCCGCTGATCCGCCTCGGCGACGGGTTCGAGGCCTATGCGCGCGCGCGCCGCGCGGCCGGAAGCCAGGCGGTGGTGCAGACATTGTCGCATGCGCGGCGGCTGGAACGCGCGCTCGGCCCGCTGCGCTTCGTCCCGCATGATCCCGATCCGCGCATGCTGCACCGGCTGATCGCGTGGAAGCGCGCACAATACGCGCTGCCGCGTTGGGGCGGCGCGCTGGATCCGCTCGCGCGGCCCTGGGCGGTCGCGCTGCTGGAACGCGTACAGGCCACGCAAGCGCCTGGCTTTGCGGGCATGCTCTCGACGCTATGGGCGGGCGAAACGCTGGTGGCGGCGCATCTCGGCCTGCGGTCGCGAAGCCTGCTGCATTGGTGGTTTCCCGCGCATGACCCGGCACAGTCCAAGCTCGCGCCGGGCCGCATCCTGCTGCTGGAGGCGATCCGCCACGCGGCGCAGGCGGGGCTTTCGGGCATCGACCTCGGGGCCGGTGAAGAAGGCTACAAGCGCCGCTTCGCGGATGCGGAGGTCGCGCTGGTGGCCGGCGTGGTCGGCCCAGCCGCGTGGTGGCGCATCGCCACCGATGCGGCGGCGGGGCTGGCGCGGCGCGTGCCACCGGCGGCGGAATGGATGTTCCGGCGAGAATGGCACAGGCTGCATCGCTAGACCATGATCGGCGCTGATAGAAGCGCCGATCATGGTCTAGCCTATTGTTTGGTCGCGTGATTCACGCCTTCGGCCGTTCCAGCCTACGGCGATCACGCTCTAGCTGGCGGGCAACGCCATGCGCTGACCCACGCGGCGCAGCAGCGCCCGTAGCCGCGAACGGGGCGGGATCAGCCCGGCAGCCCGCGCCTTCGCGATCGCGCTTTCGGCGTCATAGGCGACACGCCGGATCGTGACGGTGCGGCAGGCGAGGTCGAGGATCATCCAGGTGGCGCGCCGTTCCGCCCCGCGCGGCTGGCCGACCGCCCCTGGATTGACGATGTGCAGCACATCCGGCGCCAGCGCGACCGTGTCGCCCGGAAGCCTGCGCTCCGCCGCGCCGTCCCAGACATGAATGCCGAGGATATGCGTATGCCCCACCGCGCAGAGCTTCGCGCCGCAAGGATGCCGCGCCAGCGCCGCGAAGGCGGCGCGCCGCCGCGCCGGATCGTCAAGCCGCGTCATGTCGCAGCCACCCGTCAGATTCGGGGCGCCATGCACCGCGAGCAGCGCGCCATGGATGCAGCGTTCCAGGGGCAAGGCGGCGAGCCAGGCGCGGTTTCGCTCATCCAGCCGCGCGCGGGTCCAGGCCACGGCATGGGCGGCATCGGCGCTGAAGCCCTCCGTGCCGCGCAGCCCCGCCACCGCACGATCGTGGTTGCCAGCGATACAGATGGCCCCCGCTTCCCGCAGGAGCGCGATGCAGGCGCCCGGGTCGGCGTGATAGCCGACAATGTCGCCGAGGCAGAGGATGCGCCCAATGCGCAGCTGCGCGACATCCAGCAGCGTCGCGCGCAGGGCCTCGAGGTTCGCGTGGATGTCGGAGATCAGCGCGATCCGCATGGGTCAGAACCGGCCCGCGAAGCTGCGCTTCAGGCCGTTCCAGGCCTCGCCGCGCAGGAAGGGCATGGGATCGCGCGGATCGAAGCTGGCATTTGCCGCCGCTTCGCGCAGGAATCGTAGCCAACGAAGGGGCGCCATCCCAGCCGCGCGCGCGGCGCGCCAATCCTCCCGCGGGCGCAACCAGGCGGCGCCGGGCCGCGCGGGCGTGACGGGCGGGCGCGGCAAGCCGCAGAGATCGGCATGCACCAGCGCCGGGATATTCACGCCCACCGCCGCGCCCAGGTGATGCCAGAGCGTGAAGCGCGGATTGATCTCCAGCAGGTGCAGCGCGCCATCCGCCCCCCGTTTGATGTCGAGCTTCGCGACGCCCCGCAGCCCGAGCGCGCGCACCACGCGGCGGCCGAGCGCGGCGATATCCGGTGCATCCGTGATCTCCACGGCCGTGCTGTGCCCAAAGGCCGCAGGCCAGGTGCGGATCTTGCGCCCGGTGAATTCGGCCGCGATCGTGCCTGTGGCATCGACATAGACATGATGGCTCTCGATCCGCGTCTCCGGCCCGGGGATGAATTCCTGCACCAACAACGCCTGGCCGTGGCAGCGGCGCAGCGCCCGCAGGGCATCTGGCGTGTCGGCGCGCAACGCCTTCGCGGCGCCAGTCCAGGCCGCGTCACGCATCAACGGCTTCACGATGACGGGAAAGCGCAGGCCATCATCCGCGTCCGCGATGCTGCGCGTCACCGGCACCGGCAGGCCATGCCGCGCCGCGAGCTCCGCGAAGCGCGCCTTGTCCACCAGCGCCCCGACCAGCGCCGCATCGGCCAACGGCAGGCGATAGAAGGGCGCCAGAACCGCGCGGTGGCGCGACGCCAGCAGCAAGGCGTCGTCATCCTGCACATAGAGCACCGGCTTCACCGGCTGCGCCGCGCCGAAGCGCAGCAGCGCATCCAGCAGCGCATCCGGCGCGCAGCCCTCGGGGCGCGGGATCGTCGCCTGCACGAAACGCGACAGGGTCGGCGGGCTGCCCGGCGGCGCCACGGCGACGCAGTCGATCCCCGCGCGGCCGAGCGGGGCGAGAAGGTCCATGTCGCCGATCACGCAGGCCAGCGCTCGCATGCCATCCCCCTCGTCGCCGCCAGCGATGCCGCAGCGGCCAGGGGCTGGAAAGCCAGAACCGCGTGAGGACGCAACGGCACGGCTCCGCGCGGAACCGGCCATCCTCCCGCCTGTTGTCCTCAGTCCGAGCACATCCGACAGGACGCGATGGGTCACATTCCGGCGATTCTCCACCACGCCTGGTTCGGCCCGAAACCGATGCCGCCGGCCTATTCCGACTACATCGCCGGCTGGCGGCGCCTTTCATCCGGCTGGACGGTGATGGGCTGGACGGAGCGCGACCTCGACTGGTCCTCGCGCTATGTGAACGAGGCCTATGCGACGCGCGGCTGGACCAGGCTGGCGGACTACATGCGCGTGCATGCGCTGCATCGCTTCGGCGGCTTCTACCTCGACACCGATATGGAATTGATCCGCCGGCTCGATCCACTGCGGGACGCGCGGGTGGTGCTCGGCTTCCAGTCGCGGGGCCGCACGCCAAGCTGGGTGAACAACGCCGTCATCGGTGCCGCACCGGGGCATCCCTTCCTCGGCCGCTGGCTGCAGGCCTTCGAGGACCGGATGCCCGGCTGGCGCCGCATGGGCGATGCCCATGGGCCGGGGCTCGTCACAAGGCTGCTGGAAGCGGAAGGCCTGGATGCCACGCCCGCCGATGCGCCACGGCAGGTGGGCGAGGTCACGGTGCTGCCGCCCGACCGCTTCTACCCCTATCCCTGGACCGGCCACTACACACCCGGCTGCGTCACGCCCGACACCTTCGCCGTGCATCATTGGGGGGGCGGAGAGGGCCGCCACCGCGTGCTGACGCCGGCCGAGACGATCCGCGCGCTGGGCGCGATGGCCGCGCCGCGCCTGGCGGCGGCGCTGATGCACCGGCGGCTGGAAGCCGAACGCCGTCGCGCCGGGGCGGACGCCTGACGCGCCGAAGCCCCACGGCGCAGCTGCCGCCTTGCCGCGCGCACGCGGCTGCCGCAGGCTTCGCACGACATCGAGAGGGATGGCGATGATGGCGAAGGACAAGCCCGGGCTGCGGGCCATGTGCGGATCGGGCCGGCTGCATGCGGGGCATTTCGTGATCGAGTTCGCCACCCCCGGCATCGGCCACATCCTGGCCGGCGCCGGGGCGGAATTCTGCTTCCTCGACATGGAGCATTCCGGCTTCTCCTTCGAGACGGTGAAGACCACGCTGCGCGTACTGCGCGCGGCGGGCGTCGCGCCGCTGGTGCGCGTGCCGTCCGGCGCCTACCACCATGTCGCGCGCGCGCTGGATTGCGGCGCGGAGGGGGTGATGGTGCCGATGGTCGCAACGGCCGATCAGGCGGCATCGCTGGTGCGCCATGCGCGCTATTGGCCCGAGGGCGCGCGCGGCTGCGCCTTCGGCATCGCGCATGACGACTACCGGGGCGGCACGCCGGCGGAGAAGATGGCGGCGGCCAATGCGCGCACCACCACCTTCGCGCTGATCGAGACGGCGGAAGGCGCGCGCAACGCGGACGCCATCGCCGCGACGCCGGGGCTGGATTGCATCTGGGTCGGGCATTTCGACCTCTCGGCCTCGCTCGGCGTGCCGGGGGATTTTGGCTCCGCTGCCTATCGCGACGCGCAGGGCGCGATCTGCGCGGCGGCACGCCGCCACGGCAAGGCGCTCGGCAAGCTCGTGGGATCGCGGGCGGAGGCGGAGCAGGCGGTGGCGGATGGCTTCACGCTGATCTGCTACGGCGGCGATGTGTGGCTGCTGCAGGCGGCGGTGGCAGAAGGCGTGCGGACCGTGCACGCGCTGGATTCGGGACGATAGGTCGCCACCGCCGCCGCGCAAAAGCAGCACCATGACCGGGGTCCCCACAGAACCGCGAAGCGGTTTTGTGGGGTGTTGCTACGCCCCCAGCACGTCCCGCGCCGCGCGCGCATCGGCGGCAATCGCGGCCTTAAGCTCATCCAGCCCGCTGAAGGTCGCATCAGGCCGCAGAAAGGCGTGCAGGCGCACGCGCAGCTCCTGGCCGTAGAGATCGCCCGACCAGTCGAACAGATGCGTCTCGAGCCGCGTCACCGGATCGCCGCCGAGCGTCGGGCGGCGGCCCACATTCGCCACGCCCGGCACCTCCGCGCCATCGGCCAGCACCGCCGTTACCGCATAGACGCCGCGCGCCGGTTCCAGCTGGCGCCCGAGCAGGATGTTCGCCGTCGGCCAGCCCAGCTCGCGCCCCAGCTTGTCGCCATGGAACACCTCCCCACGCAGCTCGAAGGGCCGGCCGAGGTCGCGCGCGGCGCGTTCGGGGTAGCCATCCTGCAGCAGCCGCCGGATATGGGTGGAGGAGATCTGCGCGCCATCATCCAGCACCGGCGGCACGATGGTCAGCCCAATGCCGCGCCGCTCCGCTTCGCGCGCGAGGAAGGCGGTGTCGCCGCCGCGCCGGTGGCCGAAGGCGAAGTCCGGGCCGCAGGCCAGGTGCCGCGCGCCGAAGCCCTGGTGCAGCACCTCCTCGACGAAGGTCTCGGCCGGCATGGCGGCCAGCGCGGCGCCGAAGGGCAGTGCGTAGAGGATGGACGCGCCAAGCCCGCCGAGCGCTTCCGCCTTCGCCGGCAGCAGCGTCAGGCGGAAGGGCGGGTCGTCGGGGCGGAAATGCTCGCGCGGATGCGGCTCGAAGGTCAGCGCGGCCAAGGGCAGGTCGGGCCGCGCGCCATGCGCCGCGCGGATCACCGCGGCATGGCCCAGATGCACACCGTCGAAATTGCCGAGCGCGACGGTCGCGCCCCGCAGCGCGGCGGGCACGCCGCGCCAGTCACGCAGGATGGTGGGCACGGTGGACGGCTTCACCTCTGCTCCGGCCGCAGCCAGGCCTGGGTGCCCGGCGGTGCGGCATGGGCCGCGAGCGCATCCAGCGCTTCCCCGACACTGCCGGCGCGCATCGCCAGCGGGCGGTGGTGCGGGCGGATGAAGCCCTGCGCCGTCATGTGGTCCAGCACGCCGAGGAACGGGCCCCAGAAGCCCTCCACATCCAGGAACACCACGCCCTTGTCCTGGATGCCAAGCTGCGCCCAGGTCAGCGCCTCCACCGCTTCCTCCAGCGTGCCGAAGCCGCCGGGCAGCACAACGAAGCCGTCCGAGAGATCGGCCATCCGCGCCTTGCGCTCATGCATCGTGTCCACGATCTGCATCTCGACGCCGCCGCCATGGCCGACCTCGCGCTGCAGCAGGCCATAGGGGATGATGCCGATGACCTCGGCGCCCGCCTGCAGCGCGGCATCGGCGGCGATGCCCATCAGCCCAACCGCGCCGCCGCCATAGACCAGCCCGATGCCCCGCGCCGCGACCTCACGCCCCAGCGCGCGAGCGGCTTCCGCGAAGGCGGGGCTCGCGCCGGTGGCGGAGCCGCAGAAGACGCAGATGCGACGAAGCGTTCTCATGCCACGGTCTCCTGTACCTTGTGACGCGCGGCGCGGGATGGGACGACGACCAGCGCCTCGCCTTCCAGCACCGGCTCGCCCTTCACGGCGCAGACGGTGCGCAGGGTCACGCGGTGCTTCTCGGCGTTCAGCGCTGTGATCTCGACCGTCGCGGTCACCGTTTCCCCGATGCGGACGGGCTTCCGGAAGCGCAGCGATTGGGAGAGGTAGATCGTGCCAGGCCCCGGCAGCTGGGTGCCCATCACCTTGGTGATCAGGCCCGCCGCCAGCATCCCATGCGCGATGCGTTCGCCGAAGATGCTGTCCTTCGCATATTCGGCGTTGAGGTGCATCGGGTTGGTGTCGCCGGTCACCGCGGCGAACAGCACGATGTCGGCTTCCGTGATCGTCTTGCCGAAGCTGGCCGTCTGGCCGATCGAGAGGTCTTCGAAGAAGCAGCCTTCGCTCATCTGTCAGCCCTGCTCCGCTGCGTCGCAGCACAACCCGTAGCCCGCCGCTCGTCGCGCCGGCAAGAGCCGGGATTTACACGCTGGCGCGCAACCCGCAGAACCGGGCGATCCTTCCCACAGGACCGCACCATGCCCTTGACCGAGATCGGCACCTCAGACCGCCTGCTGGCGGAACTCCGCACCTGGGTGGAGGCCGAGACGCCGACCACGGATGCGGCGGCGGTCAACCGCCTGATGGACCGCTGCGCCGCCGATCTGGTGGCTGCGGGCGGCGTGCTGGAACGCCTGCCGGGCATGGATGGCTTCGCCGACACGCTGATCTGCCGCACACCGGGGGATGGCGCGCCGGTGGTGGTCGCGGGGCACCTGGACACGGTGTGGGACCACGGCACGCTGGCCGGCCCGATGCCCTTCCGGGTGGATGGCGCGAAGGCGCATGGCCCCGGCATCTACGACATGAAGGCCGGCAGCTTCTTCGCCTTCCATTCCGTGCGCGAGATCCTGCGCCAGCGCATCCCGACGAAGCGCCCGATCATCCTGCTGCTGACGCCGGATGAGGAGGTGGGTAGCCCCACCAGCCGCGCGCCGATCGAACGCGCCGCGCGGGGCGCGCGCGCCGTGCTGATCCCCGAACCCGCCGGCGCGGGGGGCGCCTGCGTCACCGCGCGCAAGGGCGTGGGGCGCTTCGACATCGCGGTGGAAGGCGTCTCCGCCCATGCCGGCGGCAATTGGTCCGAGGGCCGCAGCGCCGTGGTGGCGCTGGCGGAGGTCATCCTGAAGCTGCACGCCATGACAGATCTCGCCGCCGGCATCACGACCAATGTCGCGCCGATCCGCGGCGGCACGCGCCCCAATGTCATCCCGCCCGAAGCGTCCTGCGAGGTGGATCTCCGCGTGCCGACCATCGCGCTCGGGGATGCGATGGAAGCCGCGATCCATGCGCTGGCCTATCAGCGCGACGGCATCCGCGTGACGGTGACCGGCGGCATGAACCGCCCGCCCTTCGCCGAGACTGACGCGATCCGCGCGCTACATGCCCATGCGAAGGGGCTCGCCGCGAAGCATGGCTACGACCTGCCGGTGCAGCATCGCGGCGGCGGCTCGGACGGCAATTTTACGGCGGCGATGGGCATCCCGACGCTGGATGGCCTGGGTTGCACCGGCGCGGGCGCGCATGCGCCGCATGAGCATATCCTGTGGCAGGATCTGGCACCCCGCTGCGCGACGCTCTGCGCGCTGCTGGAGGAGATCGAGTGAGCGGCGGGCGCGACTGCGCGCGCCTCGCACGGATGGCGTGAGGGAGGGCACGATCGCATGGCCTTTCGCATCGTCGAAGGACGCCACGGCCGCTTCGCCTGCCTCGCCGGCGACACCACCATCGCGCGCGCGATCGAGACAAGCGGCGGCTTCGCGGAGGGCGAGGTCGGCATCCTGACCGCCCTGGCGAAACCGGGCGACACGGTGGTGGATGTCGGCGCCAATATCGGTGCCATGGCCGTGCCGCTGGCGCGCCGCGTTGGCCCTTCCGGCCGGGTCATCGCCTTCGAGCCGATGCCGCCGACCTTCCTCTGCCTCTGCGCGAATGCCGTGCTGAACGACCTGCCCTGGATCGAGCCACGGCGCGAGGCGCTGGGCGCGACCGAGGAAGAGATCGCGCTGCCGCCATTCGACCCGGCCGCGCCGGGCAATCACGGCGCTGTGCGGTTGCTGGGCGCCGTCCCGCCGGGAGATTCGGGGCGCGTGCCACTGCGGACCCTGGATTCGCTGGGCCTCGACACCCTCGCGCTGCTGAAGGTGGATGCGGAAGGCATGGACTGGGCCGTGCTGGACGGCGCGCGAGAGACGATCGCGCGCTGCCGCCCGGCGATCTATGTGGAAGCGGGCCGAGACACCGCCGCGCGCGCGACCGGAATCAGCGGCTTGCAAGCGCTTGGCTGGACCTGGTTCTGGCACTTCGCCCGCTTCGTGGAACCCGCCACCCTGCCCGAGGGCGTCCCGGATCCCTTCCCCGGGATTGGCGATGCCAATCTGCTCGCCCTGCCGCCTGGCCATGGCGTGCGGCACAATTTGGCGCCGGTCTCCGCCCCGGATGCCGATTGGCGCGCGGATATCGCGGCGCATCGGCGCCGCGTGGCAGAGGCGCGTTGATATTGACGCGGCGCAACCCGCAGGACCGGGGCTGAGGCCGGCAATGTCCCTGCCCCTCTTTACGCTCGCGGCGCTGGCCGAGATCGCGGGCTGCTTCGCCGTCTGGGCGGTGCTGCGGCTTGGCAAATCGGGGTGGTGGCTGCTGCCGGGGCTCGGCTGTCTGATGCTGTTCGCCTGGCTCCTGACGCGCGCGGAGGCGGATTTCGCCGGTCGTGCCTTCGCCGCCTATGGCGGGGTCTATATCGCCGCCTCGCTCGCCTGGATGTGGGCGGTGGAAGGCGCGCGGCCGGATCGCTTCGACCTGGTGGGCGCGGCGCTCTGCCTGGGCGGCGCCGCGCTGATCCTGCTCGCGCCCCGAGGGGGCTGAGGCTCTACGCCACGCCGGCTTCCAGCACGCGGCCGAACAGGCCGACGGCCTGGATCAACTCCGCCGCTGGCGCGCATTCGCGCGGGGTGTGGGCCAATCCGACATCGCCCGGGCCCAGCACCAGGCAGGGGGCGATCTGCTGCAGTTCCGCCGCATCGGTGCCGAAGGGCACGGTGCGCGCCGCATGGCCCGTCAGCGCCACGCCAAGCGCGACCAGCGGATGGTCGGCAGGCAATTCGGGCGGGCGGCCTTCATGCTGCTCCGCCAGCTCGATGCCCGCCGCCGCCGCTGCATCGCGCACCGCGCGCAGCACCGGGGCGGGGTCGATCTTCGCGCTGTAGCGGAACTTGATGCGCGCGGTGGCGCGCGCCACCGTCACGTTCACCGCCGTGCCGTGATTGTCGATCACCAGGTTGAAGTCGCTGAAGGGCGGATCGTAGTGGGCATCCTGCAAGGCCGGATCGCTCCGCAGCCGATCCGCCACGTCGCGCATCGCGGCCAGGAAGGGCAGCAGCGCCCAATTCGCATTCACCCCCTTGCCGGTCGAGGAATGCGCCTGCACCCCATGCGCGGTCGCGGTGAAGGCGATGTGGCTGCGATGGCCGCGCACGGGGCGGAGCGAGGTAGGCTCCGCCACGATGATGCCGCGCAGGCCAAGCTCTCGCGCCAGGCGGCTTTCGCGCACGATGCGCTTGGCGCCGGCCTTCGTCGTCTCCTCATCCGTCGTGATCAGCAGCGTCGCGGGCACATGGGCGGGCGCCTTGCGCGCGGCGATGATCGCCGCCGCCACCTGCCCCTTCATGTCCACGCTGCCGAGCCCGTGCAGGAAGCCCGCCGAATCGAGGCGCGGCGCCCAGGGGTCGCTTTCCCACCCCGTTGCCGGCACGGTGTCCATGTGGCCGGACAGGGCATATCCACCCTTGGGGCCCTTATGCGCGACCAGCACGCGCTTCGGGACCCCAGCCTCGTCCAGGTAGTCCAACCGTTCAACATCGAAGCCCGCCAATTCGCGCTCGATCCGGTCGGACAGGGGAAGGTTAGACAGCGCGCTGCGGCTGTCGATCGCGACCAGGTCGGCGGCGAGGCGGAGTGTGGGATCGGAGAGGTCTGCCATGCGGGCACCCTCGCTTGCCCGGCGGCGTGCCGCAAGGGAGTATCCCCCGATGCAAAGCTACCTCGCCCCCCGCAGCGGCCAGACCTGGCCGCTGGATGTGCCGCGCTGGTGCGGCGATGCGCGCGAAGCGCTGATGCTGACGGAACGCCGCGGCATCGGACGCGCGGAGATCGCCACCGGCACCCGTTCCATCTGGCGCTACGCCGCCGCCCTGCCCTTCCTGCCTGCCGCGCCGATCAGCATGGGCGAAGGCTGCACGCCGCTGGTGGAACGCCGGCTGGCGGGCGGGGCGGCGCTGCTGAAATGCGAATGGTTCATGCCGACCGGCAGCTTCAAGGATCGCGGTGCCTCCGTGATGCTGTCGCTGCTGCGCGACCAGGGCATCGCCAGCGTGCTGGAGGATTCCTCGGGCAATGGCGGGGCCGCGGTTAGCGCCTATGCCGCGGCGGGCGGGATGGCGGCGACGATCTTCGTCCCCGCCAGCACCAGCCCCGCCAAGACGGTGCAATCCCGCGCCGCGGGCGCTGCGATCGAGCTGATCCCCGGCTCCCGCCAGGATTGCGCGGATGCGGCCTTGGCGAAGTCGGCGGAGATCTTCTACGCCAGCCACAATTGGCATCCCTTCTTCCTGGAGGGCACCAAGACGCTGGCCTATGAGCTGTGGGAGGACCTCGGCTTCCGCGCACCAGACAACGTGATCGTGCCCTGTGGCGCGGGGTCCAACGTGCTGGGCTGCTGGCTCGGCTTTTCGGAATTGCTGCGGGCGGGTCAGATCGCGCGCCTGCCGCGCATCTGGGCGGCGCAACCCGCGCAATGCGGGCCGATCGCGCGCGCCGCGCTCGGGCTGGACCCGGTGGAGGCGAAGCCCACGATTGCGGAGGGCACCGCCATCGCCCAGCCGATCCGGCTGGAGGAATGCCTCCATGCACTGCGAAGCTCGGGTGGCGGCGCCGTGCTGCTGACGGAGGAGGAGATCGCGGCGGCCTCTCTCTCGCTCGCGCGGGGCGGGATCTATGTCGAGCCGACCTGCGCCCAGGCGGCGGCGGCCTTCGACAGGCTGCGCGCGTCGGGCCGCATCGCGGAACGGGAGACGACGGTGGTCGTACTGACCGGCACCGGGCTGAAGGCCACGCCGCGCTATGCGGAGATGCTGGGGGTCGCGCTGTGATGGACTTGCACCGCCTTCAAACGCCCTGCCTGCTGTTGGACCTCGATATCCTGAAGCGCAACATCGCGCGCATGGCGGCTGCCGTCGCGCGGCATCCGGGCGTCGTGCTGCGCCCGCATATGAAGACCGCGAAATCCGCGCCCGTCGCGGAGCTCGCCGCGCCCGGCAAGGGGCCGATCACCGTCTCGACCCTGGCCGAGGCGCGCCATTTCGCCGATCACGGCTTCCGCGACCAGATCTACGCCGTCGGCATCACGCCCGCGAAGCTGGATGCGGTCGCAGCGCTGAACGCGGCCGGCAATGCGGTCAAGGTCATCACCGACGACCTCGACACCGCCGCCGCCATCGCCACCCACCCCGTCCGGATCGAGGCGCTGATCGAGGTGGATGTGGGCGAGGGCCGCGCCGGCGTGGCGCCGGAGGATACCGCGCTGCTGCATCTGGCCGCGACACTCGGGGACCGCTGCGCGGGCCTGCTGTCCCATTCCGGGCATTCCTATGCCGGGCGCGACATCGCGCGGATGGCGGCGATCGCGGAGGTCGAGCGCGATGGCATCCTGCGCGCCGCAGCAAAGCTGCGCGGGGCCGGCATGCCGCCCCGCATCGTCTCCGCCGGCGCGTCTCCCACCGCGCTGCACGCCGCGACGCTGGATGGGATCACGGAGATGCGGGCCGGCGTCTACATGCTGGGCGATCTGTTCCAGGGGCAGATCGGCACGCATGGCCTCGACGACATCGCGGTCACGGTGCTCGCCTCCGTCATCGGGCGCTATCCAGATCGCGGCACGGTGCTGCTCGATGCCGGCGCGCTGGCGCTGTCGAAGGACCGCAGCACGGAAGCCGCGCCGCGGGACTGGAAATTTGGCCGCGTGCTGGACCTCGAGGGCCGCCCGACGCTCGGCGATGCGATGGTCACGCGCGTCCACCAGGAACATGGTGAGGTCCGCGCCGCCGATGGGCTGCAGCTGGACCGGCTGCCGGTCGGCGCGCGGGTACGGGTGGCGCCGAACCATGCCTGCCTGACCGCGGCGGCGCATGATCGCTACCATGTCCTGGAAGGCGGCCGGCTGGTCGCGGAATGGGCGCGGGTGAACCACTGGTAGCGGGCGTCACCGCCGGTCAGGGTACTCCCGCGCCGGCCGCGCGCGATAGGATGGCAGCGACCAGCCGCGCAGGATCGCAAGGGCCCGCAAGGCGAAGCCCAGCGCGATGCCGGCCGGCAAGGCGATGTCGCGTGGCAGCGGCGCCAACCGCAGCGCGACATAGCTCGCCGCCGCGACCGCGGCCGCGGTGATGTAGATCTCCCGCCGCAGGATCAGCGGCAATTCGTTGCAGATCACATCCCGCAGGATGCCGCCGCCCGTCGCCGTCATTACGCCGAGCAGCACCGCCGCCCAGGGATCGACGCCCGCGATCAGCGCGATCTCCGCGCCGACCACGGCATAAAGCGCGAGGCCGACCGCATCCACCCAGAGCAGCGCCTGGAACCGGCTTTCCACCAGATGCGCCGTGACGAACACGACCAGCGCCGCAGCCGCCGCGATGGCCAGCAATTCGGGCCGGTCCAGCCAGAAGACCGGCGTGCGGCCCAGCAGCAGGTCGCGCAGCGTGCCGCCGCCGAAGCCTGTCACCACGCCGATCAACACAAAGCCCACCACATCCATCTGCTTGCGGCTGGCCACCAGCGCGCCCGATGCAGCGAAGGCGGCGATGCCGAGCCAGTCCAGCACCCGCAGGACGAGATCGAGCGTCCCCACCTTCTACTCCGCCGCCACCGCGCGCGGCCGCGCCGCCCGTGCCGCCTCGGCCGCGCCGCCCATGCAGAGCAGGGAGGCGACCAGCAGCGCCGCCACCGCCGGCAGCACAAGCCAGGCCAGCCCCACATCGATCAGGAAGCCGAAGGGAACCGGCGTGATCGCCCCACCCAGCGGCAGGCCGGAGGAGACGAAGCCGAACACCTTCCCCATCTGCCCCGGCGGCACCGCGTCCTTCAGCATCACGTCCCGCGGCGTGCGGGAGGACCCGAGCGCGAGGCCGGCCAGCAGCGCGACCGGCGGCAGCAGCCAATGCGGCATCGGCAGCAGGCCGAGCACCAGCAGCAGCCCCGCCGCAACCAGCGTCAGCACGGTGATGAAGGCCATGTGGCGGGCATAGCGGTCCGCGTACCAGCCGCCGACCAGCGTGCCGAGCGTCGCGCCCACCATGTAGCCGGTCAGCGCCAGCGACGCGACCGCGACCGGCGTGCCCCACAGCTTGCCCAGCACCGTGATCGAGAAGGCCTGGATCGCCGTGCCCGCCATGGCCGACAGCAGGAAGAAGCCGAAGAACAGCAGGATGGGCCGCGAGGTCAGCAGCTCCCGCCCGCCCATGCCCGCCTTGCGGTCCTTTGGCTTAGCCTGGTCCTGCAGGATGCGGCTCTGCCACAAGATGCAGGCGGCCACCGGCACGCCGAGCAAACCGAGGATCAGCAGCGCGGGGCGCCAATCCATCACCAGCAGCATCGCCGCCACCACCGGCGGCGCGAAGGCGAAGCCGAGATTGCCGGTGAAGGTATGCAGCGCGAAGGCCCGCCCGATACGCGATTTGTCGATCGACGCGCCGAGGATCGCGTAATCCGCCGGGTGGATCACGGAGTTACCAATGCCGGAGGTGACCGCGAGCAGCAGGATGGCCCAGTAGCCTGGCGCGAAGGCCATGGCAGAGATGGACAGCGCCATCAGCAGCGTCCCGCCCACCAGAAAGGGCCGCGCGCCATGACGGTCCACCAGGAACCCGACCGGGGTCTGCAATGCCGCCGTCACCGCGCTCATCAACGCGATGGCAAGGCCGAGCTCGGCGAAGCTCACATCGAATTCGGCGCGCCAGGCGATGAACAGCGGCGGCAGGCACAGCATGTAAAAATGACTGAGGAAATGGCCCGTGCCGATCAGGGCGATGATGCCCGCATCACGCGCGGGCGGGGCAGGGACGGGCGGGGCATCGGCCATGGCCGGCGCGGGCTCCTGTACAATGGGGGCAAGCTGCGCCGGGGCGGGCGGGCGGTCAATGCGATGCGGGTGCGGCGGGGCAAGGCGCCGTAACATGCCGTGACCCCGCCTCGCGCGGTTGCGGATACCGTCCCGCCCGCGAAGCGGCTAGACCGTGGCCGGCGGACGACCACCTTGATGGGAGAGCTGGGGCGCATGTGCGGGATCGTCGGGGTGATCGGCCGGGGCCAGGCCGCGCCGCTGCTGCTCGATGCGCTGCGGCGCCTGGAGTATCGCGGCTATGACAGCGCGGGCATCGCCACCCTGGTCGAAGCCGGCATCGACCGCCGCCGGGCGGAAGGCAAGCTCCACAACCTGGCCACCGTGCTGGAACGGGATTCGCTGCCCGGCACCACCGGGGTCGGCCACACACGCTGGGCGACCCATGGCGCGCCGACCGAACGCAACGCGCATCCGCACGCCACCGCCCGCGTCGCCGTGGTCCATAATGGCATCATCGAGAACCATGCCGAACTGCGGACCGAACTCGAATCCCAGGGCGCGCTGTTCGAGACGGAAACCGATACCGAGACCTTCGTGCGGCTGCTGGACGCGCTGCTCGCCACCGGGCTGGAACCCGCTGCCGCCTTCGCTGCCGCGCTCAAGCGCGTCACCGGCGCCTTCGCCATCGCCGCCGTCTTCGCGGGCCATCCCCGCCTGCTGATCGGCGCCCGGCAGGGCGCGCCGCTCGCGGTCGGCTTCGGAGAGGGGGAGATGTTCCTCGGCTCCGACGCGCTGGCGCTGGCGCCGCTGACGCGCCGGATCGCCTATCTCGAGGAAGGCGACTGGGTCGTGCTGACCGATGAGGGCGCGCGCTTCTTCGATGCGAAGGACGCGCCGGCGGAACGCCGGGTGGTGCAGACCGCGGTCTCCGGCGCCGCCGTCGGCAAGGGTAATTATCGCCACTTCATGGAGAAGGAGCTGCACGAGCACCCTGCCGTGCTCGGCGACACGCTGCGGCAATATCTTGACCCGCGGACGCTGGAAGTGCGCCTGCCGCGCCTGCCCTTCGACCCCGCGCGCATCCCGCGCCTGACGCTCTCGGCCTGCGGCAGCGCCTTCCTGGCCGCGCATGTCGGGCGCTACTGGATTGAGCAGCTTGCGCGCATCCCCTGCGACGCCGATGTGGCCAGCGAGCTGCGCTACCGCGACCCGCCGCTGCCGGAAGGCGGCGCCGCCATCCTCGTCTCCCAATCCGGGGAGACGGCGGACACGATGGCAGCGCTCCGGCTGCTGAAGGATGGCGGGCAGTCCGTGCTGTCGGTCGTGAATGTCCCGGAAAGCACGATGGCGCGGTCATCCGACGCCGCCCTGCTGACGGTGGCGGGGCCGGAGATCGGGGTCGCCTCGACCAAGGCCTTCACGGCGCAGTTGGCGGTGCTGGCTTGCCTCGCCATCGGTTTCGGCCGCGCGCGGCGTGAATTATCGACGCTCGACGAAGGCCGGCTGACCCAGTCCCTGCTGCATGTGCCGAGCCATGCGGCGACGATCCTGGAACAGGACAAGCAGATCCGCGCCCTGGCGGAGGAGGTGGCGAAGGCGCGGGACGTGCTGTTCCTGGGCCGCGGCGCGCTCTATCCCATCGCGATGGAAGGGGCGCTGAAGCTGAAGGAGATCAGCTACATCCACGCCGAGGGCTACGCGGCCGGGGAGATGAAGCACGGCCCGATCGCGCTGATCGACGACAAGGTGCCGGTGATCGCGCTCTGTCCCTCCGGCCCGTTGTTCGAGAAGACGGCGAGCAATCTGCAGGAAGCCGCGGCGCGAGGCGGGCGGATCATGGCCTTCACCGATGCGGAAGGCGCCCCGGCGCTGCGGCGCTTCGCCGATCGCGTGATCGAATTGCCGAGCGCGGATGCCTTTTCCGCCCCCATCCTCTACGCCATCCCGGTGCAGCTGCTGGCCTATCATGTGGCGGTGCTGAAGGGCACGGATGTGGACCAGCCGCGCAACCTGGCGAAGAGCGTGACGGTGGAGTGAAGCCCCCACACCCGCCTGACGGGCGGGTGCGTCAGGGTGCGAGCAGCCCCACCGCGTCCAGCACCACCTTCCCCGCGAAGATCGCGGGGTCCAGCGCGCGATAGGGCGTGTGGGCCACGAGGATGGCGACGATGTCGGCGGCGGCCACCGCCTCCGCGGTCTCCATCAAAGCGACGCCGCCAAGCGATGCGGGCAGCGCCGCGACAAAGGGATCGGCCACGACCACATCGAGCCCATCCCGCAGCAACGCCGCCACGATGGCGAGCGCCGGGCTTTCCCGCAGATCACCGACATCGGGCTTGTAGGCCAGGCCGAGGCAGGCCAGGCGCGGCGCGTCGAAGCGCGCGGCGGCGTCCCGCAGGCGCTGCGCGATGCGGCGGGGAATGTCGTCGTTCACGGCGCGGGCCGTGCGGATCAGCCGCGCCTCCTCCGGCGCGGCGACGGCCAGGAACCAGGGATCGATGGGGATGCAATGCCCGCCGACGCCCACGCCCGGCTGCAGCACCTGCACGCGCGGATGCCGGTTGGCCAAGGCGATGGCGCGGCGGGCATCGACGCCGAGACGGTCGCAGAGCAGCGACAGCTCATTCGCGAAGGCGATGTTGACGTCGCGGAACGCATTCTCCGCGAGCTTCACCAACTCCGCCATGCGCGCTTCCGTCAGGATCACCTCGCCCCGGACGAAGCCGCGATAGAGCGCGGCGGCGGCGGCGGCGCAGGCCGGGGTCAGGCCGCCCACCACGCGGTCATTCTCCGCCAGCTCCCGCAGGATGCGGCCGGGCAGCACGCGTTCGGGGCAATAGGCGAGGGCGACCTCGCCCGGCACGCGCAGATCGGGGCGCAGGCTGCGAAGGCGCGCGGCCAGCGCCTCCGTCGTGCCGACGGGCACGGTGCTTTCCAGGATCACCGTATCCCCCGCCCTGAGCAGCGGCGCGAGCGCATCGGTCGCCGCCTCCACGCAACGCAGGTCGGGCAGTTGCCCGGCCGTGCAGGGCGTCGGCACGGCGATGAGATGGAAGGCTGCCGGCGCCGGCATGGCTTGCGCGCGCAGCCGGCCGCTTTGCGCGGTGCGCGCGACCAGTGCATCGAGACCCAGTTCGGGGAACCCAGCGCGGCCCGCCGCCACCAGCGCGACCACGGCCGGACTCACATCGCAGCCCACGACCTCATGGCCCGCTTCCGCCAGCATCGCAGCCATGGGCAGCCCGATATGGCCGAGGCCATGGACACAGACCGTGCTCATGCCCGGCTGACCCGGACGTCGCCGCGTGTCACTCCGCCACCATCAGGGCGGGCGGCGCGTTGCGGGTCCGCGCCCAATCCTCGATCGCGTCGGCGATGCGGCCGGCTGCACGCCCATCGCCGAAGGGAAAGACCGGCCGCGCCATCGCCGCATAGGCCGCAGGATCGTCCAGCAACCGCGCGGCCTGCGCCACGATCGCCGCCGCATCGGTGCCGACCAGGCGCGCGGCCCCGGCCTCCACCGCTTCCGTCCGTTCCGTCACCTCGCGCAGCACCAGCACCGGCTTGCCGAGCGCCGGCGCTTCTTCCTGCAGGCCGCCGCTATCGGTCAGGACCAGCGCCGCACAGCGCAGCAGGAAGACCATCGCAGCAGGATCGAGCGGTTCCAGCAGATGCACGCAAGGCCGCCAGGCCAGGGCGCGCAGCACGGGCCCGCGCACGGCAGGATTGTTGTGCAGCGGCCAGGCGATCTCGA
Source organism: Roseomonas sp. (assembly GCA_044341625.1). GTDB lineage: Bacteria > Pseudomonadota > Alphaproteobacteria > Acetobacterales > Acetobacteraceae > Falsiroseomonas. Next base: position 26,390 of record JBIIRI010000006.1, on the reverse strand, counting down.
CATCGCCGCGCGCCGCGATGCCCGCCACCGCCTCACAGATCCGCGCGAGCCCCGCGCCCTGGCTCTCCCGCCGATGCGCCGTCACCAGCACCAGGCGCTTCGACGCATCGAAGGCCGGCAGCGCCGCCGCCACCCGCGCCGTCAGCGCCGCGTCGTGGCCGAGCCGCGCCTCCATCGCCAGCAGGGCGTCGATGCCGGTGTTGCCCGTGACCAGGATCCGGCCGCGCGCGCGGTATTCCGCCAGCAGGTTCGTCGCCGCCCGTTCCGTCGGGGCAAACAACAGATCCGCCATCGCATCCACGGCGACGCGATTCAGTTCTTCCGGCCAGGGCCGGTCGAGGTCGAAGGAGCGCTGCCCCGCTTCCACATGGCCGACCGGAATCCGCAGGTGAAAGGCCGCCAGCGCCGCGGCGAGCGCGGTGGTGGTGTCGCCATGCACCAGCACCAGGTCGGGGGCATGACGCTCCAGCATCTTCGTCACGCCGGTCAGCACGCGGGCGAAGATCGCCGACAGCGACAGGCCCCGCGGCAGGGTGGGCAGCGCGATGTCGATCCGCTCCCCGAAGGCCGCGACAGCCTGGACCAGCATGGCGCCATGCTGCCCCGTGGTCACGGCAAGCGGCGCGAGGCCGGGGCGCCGGCGCAGTTCCGCCAGGACCGGCAGCATCTTGATCGCCTCCGGCCGTGTGCCGAAGGCGAGCATGACGCCGAGCGCACCGGGCCGACGACCTACCTCCGTTCCGCCTGAATTCAACACACCCAAAGGTTGCAGAAAATAGTCGAATAACTCAACCCTTAATGGTTGCGACGGACATCCTCATCCCACCAGGCTGTCGCGGATGAAGCCCACCAGCGGTTCCACCACCTGGTGACGGCCGGCAGGATCTCCGAAGACCGCCATCTCCACCACGCCGAGTTCCGGCAGCCCCGGCACCTCGACCAGCCCCGGCGGGAAGCCGCTGCGGCCGAGCACGGTCAGCGCGAAGCCCGCCTGCGCCGCCGCCGCCAGGCCGAGCAGGCTGTCGCAGGTGAAAACACCCTCATGCGCCAGCCCCGCACGCGCCAGGGCGGCCAGCGCCCGTTCGCGGAACAGGCAGCCCTCCGGCAGCAGCGCCAGCGGCAGGGGGCGACCTTCGGGCGGCGACCAATCGGGGGCGGCGGCCCAGACCACCTGCTCGGTCCAGATCGGCACGCCCGCCACCTCACCCTCCCGCCGCTTGCCGAGCACAAGGTCGAGCCCGCCGAGGGCCTGCTTGGCGCGCAATTCGTGGCTGCGGCCGACCTCCACCTCCAGCCGGACCTCGGGGTAGGTGCGGGAGAAGCGCGCGAGGATCGGCGCCAGGCTGCGCGGCACGAAGTGGTCGGCGACGCCAAGCCGCAGCCGCCCCGCGATCGGCGGCGCAACCAGCCGCCGCACCGCCTCGTCATTCAGCGCCAGCAGCCGCCGCGCATAGCCCAGCAGCATCTCCCCTTCCCGCGTCAGGGCCACGGTGCGAGTCGTGCGGTCGAACAGGGGGCGCCGGACCACCTCCTCCAGCCGCTTCACGCGCAGGCTGACGGCGGATTGGGTCAGGCCGAGCGCTTCGCCCGCGGCGGTGAAGCCGCGCGCCTCCGCCACCAGGACGAAGCAGCGGAGCAGGTCGAGATCGAGATCGGGCAAGCGCATCGGGGGGGACATGAACCCACCGCCCCGGCGCGATCAAGCCAAGAAAAAACCCCGGCACCTTGCGGCGCCGGGGCTCGCTTATCGCGCGGGGCGGAGAACCACGCTGTGATGGACAAGCATGTCCCAGGCGACCGGCGCAGCCGGTCGAGCGGCCGAATGGCCGCCGCCACTTATGCGGCGAAGCCAAGCGGCCGGAGGCCGCGCCCGGCGAGTGAGGGCATACGATCCTGATACCAACGGTCGCCGAAGGCGCCCGTTGGTATCAGTACTCTTCGTCCTCGTAGCCACCGGCGTCATGGGCGCCGGCATCGTTGCCGTAGCCGCCCTGGTCATAGGCCTGGGCATCGCCCTGCGCGCCCGGGTCCCCCCAGGCGGAGGAGGTCGGCACCGCATCCTGGCCGAAGCCGCCCGCCGTCGCCGCTTCCGCCGCGCCGCCGGAGCCGAGCGCGCCCATGATCGCATTGCCGAGCAGCAGGCCGCCGGCCACGCCGGCCGCCGTCATCATCGCCGTGCCCAGGAAGCCGGGGCCGCTGCGCTGCATCATCGCGGGGTTGTAGCCCGGCGGATATTGCGGCTGCGGGCGGGGCGGCATCGGGGCGGGGCGAGCGCCACCGCCGAACAGCCCGCCGAGCATGCCGCGATTCTGCGTCGCGGCACCCTGACGGCGGGCATTCTCCACTTCCCATTCCAGCTGCTGGATGCGGTTGGTCATCTCGACCAGCGCCGCTTCCTGCACGAAGGCCATCTGCGTCAGGCGGTAACGCGCTTCCGGGTAGCGGGTCATCAGATCGCCCAGAAGCCGGTCGGCCTCCGGGTCCACCGGCGGCAGCGCCGGCTGCGCGGGCTGGGCGCCGCCGCCGAGCGCGCCCCAGGGCGAGGCCGGGCGGGCGGGCGCCGCCTGGGCCGCGCCGCTCACCCGCTCCACGAAGCTGGTGATGATCCGGCGTTCCTCGTCCGTCATGGTCGTCTTCGTCCCTTCTCTGGCGTTGCGACAGGCTGCGGGGGAGGGCCCGGGAGGCCGCCCGCGAATCCTTACCCGCAGTTCATCCAGCTCGCGACATGGCCTGAAGCGCCCCGCATTTCAAGCGGCGCCACCGTGACGATGGGCGCGCTCAGGCCCCAATCCGCGCGGGCAGGCCCAGCCGGCGCCATTCGATCGCCGGGCAGCGATCCATCACCACCGCAAGCCCCGCCGCCCGGGCCCGCGCCGCCGCCGCCGGGTCGATCACCCCGAGCTGCAGCCAGACGGACCGCGCGCCGAGCCGGATCGCCTCATCCACCACAGCGCCCGCCTCCGCGCTGCGCCGGAACACATCCACCATGTCGAGCGGGGCGGCACGATCCAGCGCCGCGACCACGGCGCGGCCATGGATCTCCCGCCCCGCCAGCGCCGGGTTCACCGGCACCGCGTCGTAGCCGCGGTCCAGCAGGAAGCGGAACACGCCATGGCTGGGGCGGTCCGGCCGGTCGGAGGCGCCGACCACGGCGATGCGACGCGTGGCCAGCAGCAGGTCGCGGATCGCGGCATCGTCTGTCATGCGGTCTTTCCCTGTCGCCGGTCCGGGCCGGATGACGCCTTGCCCCGGCATCAGGCCTCGGCGGGGATGTCGGTGAACCAGGATTCGAAGGCGGCGAAGGTAACCAGGGCGCCCTGGATCATCGCGGCCCGCGCCTCCGGCACGGTGCCGCAGCGATCGATCGCCGCGCAGCAGCTGCGCCACATCTCGCCATGGCGCGCCCCATGGCCAAGCAGGAAGCGGCGGCCATCGAGGCCGGGCGGCAGGATGCCGTCCAGCGCCAACGCCAGCTGCCGCCCGCCGAGGGTCGAGCCCTCCGCGACATAGAGCCCGCCAAGGGCCGCCGCCGGGCCTGCGAAGGCCGGCAGCGGTGCCCAGGGCGCCTCCGGCTCAGCGCCCAGCCAGGCGATATCCGCTTGCAACAGATGGGTGCGCCGGCGGGCGGCCAGGTCAATGCCGAAGCCATCGAGCCCCGGCACCTCCGCCAGCCGCGCCTCCAGCGCCGCATGGAAGCCCAGCTTGCGGCGCAGCAGGTCAGCATAGGCCGCGCGCGTGATGCGCCCTTCCGCCAGGGCCTCGAAAACCGGGATGGCGTGCAGGCGGAGATGCGCGGCCTCGGTCGCCGCGCGCAGCGCCGCATGGCCCCCGGCGGGCACGACCTCAGGCATCGTCCCCGCGGTCGGGCCGCGTCGTGCCGAGGTGGCGCGCCAGCATCTCCAGCACCTCCGTGGTGCGGGCGACGGAGGCGCGGACGCTTTCCAGCATCTCGGGCATCCGGGAGACTTCGAGCCCTTCGGCGATCTCGAGCGCGGCCAGCTGCGCGTTCTCCACCAGCGAAGCCAGGATGCCCTGGAAGACGATATCGGCGTGACGGTCGAGCCAGCCGGCGCGGATCCGGTGGCTTTCGCCCACCACATCCTGGAAGCGCTTGCGCGCCGAATCCGCCGCCTTGCGTTCGCCAAGGTCGTTGAACAGGAAGACGAAGCCCAGCACCCGGTCAGGCGCGGAGAGCACCGGATCACCGCGCACCAGCATGGGTTTGCCAGCGCTGTCGTCATCGGCCAGCCGCACCTCCCCGCTCCAGGATTGGCGGTTCTCCAGCAGGTCATGCAGGCGGCGGCGGATCTCGGCGGGGTTGGCGAAGAAGGGGGCCAGATCTTCCATACGGCGCGGGCGGGCGCCACGCAGCGCGGGCAGCAGCCGATCGAAGGCCTCATTGGCCATGGCGATGTCCCCGCGCGCGTCGCAGATCAGCACCGGCTGCTCCGACCCCGCCACCTGGCGGCGCACCTGGGCCAGCTGGTCTTCCGCGATCAGCAGCCGCACCGCGCGGAACTGGATCACGACGTCGGAGACGGAATCGCCGATCAGCCGCGCCGTCGCGAGGTCCTTCGGCGTCCAGGGCTCGGAACAGCCCTCCACCACCTGGTGCCACTTGGCGAAGGAGCGGCGCGGCGAGACCCCGCGCATCCCATCCCGCAGCTCGACGGGCTTGTTCGGGTCGCCGCCCCAAACCAGCGTCCGCGGGTGTTCGGGGCGGAACCAGATCAGGTACTCGCCGGGCGCGGCGGAGATCGGGACCGCGAGCACGCCGGCAGCCGTCGGTGTCAGCGCCGCGAGATCCGGCACCACGCTGCTCAGCGAATGGGTCGAGATCGGCGCGCCACGCGGGCAGCTATCGAGCCAGGCGCCAAGCTGGCGCAGCCGATGCGTCCCCGGCACCTCGCCCAGCGTCTGCACCTGGCCTTCGAACAGCAGCGCGGCACCTCCAGCGCCCAGCGGCTGCAACAGCGTCGCCGGGCTGTCGAACAGCGCCGCCCGCCAGTCGCCCTCGCGCGAGATCGCCTCGACCAGGCGCTGTTCGAGCCGGCGGACCGAGAGCTCGGCCTGCGCCTGCACGAAGGATTCGAGCGCGGCGATGCGCGTCCCCAGCGCCTCCGCCAGCAGGTCGCAAGATGCGCGCACCGCCAGCGGCACGCGGCGCGGGGTTTCGTGATGGCAGGCGACAAGACCCCAGAGCCGGCCGCCGACCATCACGGAACAGACCATGGTCGCGCCGACGCCCATGTTCTTCAGATACTGCACATGCATCGGCGATACGCTGCGCAGCATGCAATGCGACATGTCGAGCTCGGCGCCCGTCAGCGGGTTCAGCCGTGGCTCCACGGGCACGGGTTCGTAGCCGACATCGGCCACCACGCGCAGCCGGTTGCGGGCATAGAGCCGCCGCGCGACCTCCGGGATGTCGGAAGCCGGGTAACGGTTGCCGAGATAGGGTTCGAGGTCCGGCCGCCGCTGTTCGGCGAAGACCTCGCCATGACCTTCCTCAGCGAAGCGATAGACCATGACACGGTCATGGCCGGAGATGTCGCGGAACACCCGCGCCGCTTCCTCGCACAGGGGCCGCAGCGCGTAGCAGGACAGGAAGGCCTGCAGGGCGGTCTCGACCCGGCGGGCGATGTCGGGTTGCGGTAGGGCGGGTTCGAGTTCCACCACCAGCCCCCCGCCCGGCGGACGATGGAGGGAGGCATCGAAGCTGTCCCCCGCCATGCCGGCGCGCAGCCGCAGCGCCACCGGGACACCGGCCAACGATTCCAGCGTGCGCGGCAGGATCGCCGCGGCCAGATCGCCGCCGAGATCCCGCAGCCTTCGCCCGACAACGCCATCAACCCCAAGCATCGCGCCGGCATTGGCGCTGGCCTGCACGATCACCTGGTCGGGCTCGCGCACCACCAGCAGGCAGCCATGCGGCTGGATCGACCCGACGAGGTGGATCTGCTCCCGTTCGCACTCGGCGATATCCAGATCCTCGAAGTCAGGCTCCGCCGAAGGGGAGGCTGGCCCCTTCCCGCTCATCCCACCACATCCTCATCCGCGTCGCGCATCTCGTGCAGCCCGTAACGCTCGAGCTTGGCATAGAGGCTCTGTCGGCTGAGGCCCAGCGCGTCGGCGGCGGCGGTGCGATTGCCGTTGGCGGCGCGCAGCGCCTGTTCGATGCGGGCGCGTTCCACCACGGCAGAGGTGTTCCGCACCAGGACGGGCAGCGGCAGCCGGCCCATCTCCCGCAGCACGTCGGACAACTCCCCGCGGATGTCGCAGGGGCTGTCCGCCGCGGCGCGGCGGCGGATGTCGCGCACCAGCAGCCCCATCGCCAGCGGTCCGCCCGCGCTGCTCGCGGTGGCGGAAATCTCGACATCCGTTTCGGTACCGAGGTTACCGGTCAGCGTGGTCTGGAACAGCCGCAGCTCGCCATGGTCCCGCAGCGTCCGCAGCAGCACCGCCGCATCGCGCCCCGGCGCGGCGAACCAGCGGCCGAGCGGCTCGCCCAGCGCGGCGGCCTCCGTCGCGCATTGCGCCAGGTCGAGGAAGGCGCGGTTGGCGCGGCGCAGGCGGCCATCCGAATCGACCACCACGAAGGCGTCCGGCAAGGCTTCCAGCAATTCGTCGGTACGCGGCGGCACGGCGCGCGGCAGGCCACGGCCGGGTTCCGGCGTGCCGGGGGCCAGCTGGATCAGGAAGACCGGCTCCGGCTCCCGCGCCATCAGCGTCACGCGCAGCAGCCAGGGCGCGTCAGCGGCGCCGATATGCATGAGCACGCCGGGCGTGCGGCCATGTTCACGCGCCCGCGCCAGCATCTCCTGGAAGCCGTTGCGGTCGCGGGGTGCGACCTCGCGCGCGAAATCCCAGCCGGGGGCGAGGCCGAGTTCGCGGATCGCCACCGGATTGGCCTCGACAACGCGAAGGTCGCTGGCGGAGATGATCAGCACCGCTTCGGAGGAAGCGTCGAACAGCAGGCGGGACCGGGTCTCGATCTCCCGCAGCTTCCAGTAATCCTGTTCCCGCGCCTGCTGCGCGGCGACGAGGCGCGTCTGCAATTCCTGCACCGCCTGCAGGCTTTTGCCGACCGCGATCAGCCCGGCCTGCCCGCCGAGACGGACGGTGGTGTATTCGATCGGCACCTCGATGCCGGATGGGAAGCGCTGGGTGACCTGGAGGAAGGCGGCGACACCACGCTCCCGCGCATCCTCGACCATCCGGCGCACCTGGTCGCCGGCCACGTCGCCGACCGTGTCGGTCCAATGGCGACCGACCCAGCCCTGAAGCCCTTCCTTCGCGATGGAACTGGAGACGGAGGCATCGCGAATGACCCCATCCCAATCGAGGACGAGGGTGACGTCAGGCTGGCTAATCGCAACACGAGTCATGCCGATTGTCCCGGTGCGGATCGTCACCCTGCCAAGCCTTATCTAGCCGGCCCGGCTTGTGCGACGAATCTCTATCCTTCCCGAGTGTCATCTGAAGCCACTGTCCGGCAACGTCAATATGAGATGACGCGGGCGCTGACGTGACAGCCAGGAAAGACGCCAGGCGGACCAACACGATGTGTCATGCCAGCTTGACACATGCGGGGCGCCCGGATTGAGTGCGGCCATGGCGGCAAGCGGCGACCCCGTGGCGGTGATCGGGGCCGGGATGGGCGGGCTTGTGGCGGCGGCGCTGCTCGCCGCGCGGGGACGCCCGGTGATCGTGTTCGACAAGGCCGAGGGGCCGGGCGGCAAGATGCGCGATGTCGCGGTGGATGGCGTGCGCCTTGGCGCGGGCCCGGCCCTGCTCACGCTCCGCCCGCTGTTCGAGGAGATCTTCGCGGCGGCGGGCGACAGCCTCGATGCCCGCGTGACCTTGCGGGCCGAGCCCCTGCTGGGCCGCCACGCCTGGAGCGACGGGGCGCGGCTCGACCTGCCGGTCGATGCGGACCAAGCGGCAGACGCGATCGGCGCCTTCGCGGGCGCGGCGGCGGCACGCGGCTATCGCGCCTTCCGCGAAAGGGCGCGGCGCATCCATGACGCGCTGGATGCGCCCTTCCTCCGCGCGGCGCGGCCGAGCGCGCTGGGCCTCGCCGGGCAGGCGGGGCTGCGGGGGCTGCTCGGCGCATCACCCTTCGGCACGCTGTGGGACGCGCTGGGGGAGCATTTCCCCGATCCGCGACTGCGGCAGGTCTTCGCGCGGGTCGCGACCTATGTCGGCTCCTCCCCCCTCAAGGCGCCGGCCACGCTGATGCTGGTGGCGCATGTCGAATCGCAGGGGCTCTGGGCGGTCGAAGGCGGCATGGCGCGGCTGGCGGAAGCGCTGGAAGCCGTGGCGGAAGCGCGCGGCGCGACCTTCCGCTACGGCGCCGAGGTGCGGGAGATCCTGGTGACCGGCGGCCGCGCCAGCGGCATCCGCCTGGCGGGTGGGGAGGTGGTGCCGGCCGGCGCCGTGCTGGTGAACGCCGACGCCGCCGCGATCGGGGCGGGGCGCTTCGGGGCTGCGGCCAGCCGCGCGGTGGAAAAGGTGCCGGCGGAGCGCCGGTCCTTCTCCGCCATCACCTGGGCGCTGCGCGCGCGCACACATGGGTTGGCGCCGGCGGCGCAGACGGTGGTGCATGCGGATGACCCGGCGGCGGAATATGCGGAGCTCGGCTATCGCGCCCGGCTGCCGGCGGTGCCGACGGTGACGGTCTGGGGGCATGACCGCCTGGCCGGCGCCGCGCCGCCGCCCGATGCGCCGGAGCGGCTGCTGGTGATGGTCAGCGCGCCAGCCCGCGCCGATCTGCGCCCCCTGCCGCCGGACGCCATCGCCTGCTGCGGCGAAGTCGCCTTCGACCGACTACGGCGCGCCGGCCTTGCGGTGGAACGGCGGCCGGAGGCGGAGCGCGGGACCACTCCCGACGATTTCGAGTCGCTCTATCCCGGCACCGGCGGCGCGCTCTACGGGCCCGCAGCGCATGGCTGGCAGGCGGCCTTCAACCGGCCCGGCGCGCGCACCAAGCTGCCGGGTCTCTATTTGGCCGGGGGCAGCACGCATCCCGGCGCGGGGCTGGCCATGGCGGCGCTGTCCGGACGGGCGGCGGCCGCGCAGATGATCGGGGATATGGGATGAGGAGTTGGGCGTTCGACCGGCCGGTGGCCAAGCGCGGCTATTGCTGGTGGTATCTCGACGCGCTGTCGGATGACGGGCAGCACGGCATCACCATCATTGCCTTCATCGGCACGGTCTTCTCCCCCTGGTACAAGCTGGCGCGACTGGGGGAAGGAGGGACGGGCGGCGACCCGCATAACCATTGCTGCCTGAATGTCGTGCTCTACGGCGCGCCATCCCGCTGGGCGATGACGGATCGGCGCCGCGATGCGCTGCGGCGCGACGCCAACAGCCTGACCATCGGCCCGAGCGGCCTGGATTGGGATGGGGAGACGCTGACGGTCCGGATCGAGGAAGTGACCGCGCCGATCCCGTCGCGACTGAAAGGCGTGGTGCGGCTGCGGCCCCAGGCGCTGCACACGCGCCGCTTCACGCTGGATTCCGATGGCCGCCACACATGGCAGCCGATCGCGCCGCGATCCCGCGTGGAAGTCGAGCTGGAAAGCCCTGCCTTGCGCTGGTCCGGCGCGGCCTATTTCGACACCAATGCCGGTGACGCGCCGCTGGAACAGGATTTCCGCGGCTGGGATTGGTGCCGCGCCGCGCTGCCGGATGCGACGGCGATCCTCTACAACGCGCAGCGGCGCGATGGGTCGGAGATCTCGATCGCCGTGCGCGCGACGGATGACGGCGCGCTGACGGATTTCACGCCGCCGCCGCCGGTCGATCTGCCACGCACGCTCTGGCGCCTGCCGCGCCCGACGCGGGCCGAGGGCCCCGCGCATGTCGTCCGTACCCTGACCGATGCGCCCTTCTATTCCCGGTCCGAGATCCACACGCGCCTGCTGGGGCAGGACGCGTCGGCGGTGCATGAGAGCCTGTCGCTCGACCGCTTCAATTCGCCAGCGATGTACGCGATGCTGCCCTGGCGGGTTCCGCGGCCGCTTCGCTGAGATTGGTCTCGCCCTCGAACCACCCGACATCGAGGGTCGCGACCTCACCGAAGGGCACGCGCTTGCGCGCGGCGTCCCGCATGATCGGCCAGGCGGTATAGGGCATGCTCAGCACCGGCCAGGGGTCGCGCGCCGCCCAGGTCACGTCGCGCGTCGTCAGCAGGTTCCGCAGATGGCGCGGGAAGGCGCGGTCCAGGCGGAAAGCCGCGAGCTGCGTTTCCGTCAGGCAGGACCAAACCTGCTGAAGACGCCGCGCCTTGCGATGGCGCAGCGTGTCGCGCGCGCCGAGGATGGCGGCCGCGATGTCCTCGGTCTCGAAGAAATGCAGGCCGCTTGTCGTGCGCGGATTGCATTCGATGCCGTGGATGCGGCCCGCTTCATCCTCGCGCAGGTCGAAGGAGATGAAGCCGGTCCAGCCCAGCGCCGCGACCAGCCGCGCGATCCAGTCCTCCGCTTCCCGATGCTCGACACGTTCGAAGGCGCAGGCGACGGAGCCGGCGAATTGCACGCCGCGATAGATCGCCGTGCCCAGCACCCGGCCATCCCGCGCGAGAGAGCAGGAGCTGAACTCGGCGCCCGGCAGGAAGCGCTGCACCACGGAGGGCGCGGCGGGATCGGGATCGGGCAGCGCAGCACCCTCCGCCAGCACGCGCACGCCGCGGCCGGCGGCCGAATGGACGGGCTTGACGACGACACGCCCGGCGGCCGCCATCGCCGCCCCCGCATCGCTGCCCAGCGGCTGCGTCTCCGGCACCGCGACCCCGGCCTCTCGCGCCACATCCACGAAGCGGCCCTTGTGATGCAGGGCCAGCATGGCGCCGGGGGGCATCGCGAAGACCGGCATGTCGGGCAGCAGGCGCGGCAGGAAGGCGACATGCATCGCTTCCTCCGACACCGGCACGACCAGGTCGGCGCCGTGCTTGCGCACCGCATCGGCCAGCCCTTGCAGATAGGCGCGCTTGCCGTCGGCCGGCGCCGGCATCCGCACGCTGCGGGTGACGCTGTTCGATGCGCCGCAGAGATGCCGCGCATGCGGCTCCGCCACCACCACGCGCCAGCCGGCAGCGGCAAAGCTGCGGCAGATGTCGAGCCCCTTCGGCAGCCGGCCGAGCGTGACAAGGACCGTGCCGGTCATGCTGCGCGACACCCGGATTGTGATGTCATCACGCCAAACTCACCCGGCACATCACCTGCTCCACCGGCCGGGTGGTGAGCCGCGCGGCGGGGCGGATGCTGTCGGGCGCGTCGAGCCGCCAATCGTAGCGGCGGAACAGGCGGGCAATCAGCAACGTCGCCTCGATGGTCGCGAAGGCGGCGCCGGCGCAGATGCGCGGGCCGATGCCGAAGGGGATATAGGCGCCAGAGGTAATCTCCGCCTCCCGCTCCGGCAGGAAGCGGTCGGGGTCGAAGCGGTTGGGGTCCTTCCAGTACAGCCGATGCCGGTGCAGCACCCAGGGCGCGACCATCACCAGCGCGCCCTTCTTCAGCCGGTAGCCGCCCAGCGACGTCGCCTCATTGGCGATGCGCGGCAGGAAGGTGATGGGCGGGTAGAGCCGCAGCGTTTCCCGGAAGATGTTGCGTGTCAGCGTCAGGCGCTTGATGTGGTGGAACTCGATCGGGCCGCCGCCCGTCACTTCCTCCACCTCCGCGCGCAGGCGCGCGACAAGGGCGGGTTGGGTGGCCAGGATGGCGAAGGCCCAGGTCAGCGCGCTGGCCGATGTCTCATGCCCCGCCAGGAACAGCACGCCGAGTTGGTCGATCAGTTCTTCCCGCGTGAAGGCCTTGCCGCCGAGGTCGTCGCGCGCCTCGATCACCTGCTGGGCGATGTCGTCGAAGCTGGCGCCCGCGGCCAGATGCGTATCCAGCAATTCCCCCAAATGGCGGCGGATGATGCGGCAGGCATCCAGCACATGCGGCTTCTGCGGCGCGCGGGTCCAGGCCTTGTCCCAGATCAGCCGACGGATCTCGACCTGGGCCACGCTGCGCTCGAAATCGGTGAAGGCGTCGAAGACGTCATGCGCCGTGCGGGTCTGCAAGGTGGTGGTGAAGACGGTGCGGCAGATGATGTCCGCCGTCAGGTGGCTCATCGCGAGGTCGAGGGAAAACGCCTCCCCGTCTTGCGCGCGGGCGTCGTATTCGGCCTCGGCCTGTTCGCTGCCGGCCTGCATCGCGGGGAAGGCGCGGTTCACCCGCATCATCGACAAAGCGGGGTCGATCATCTCCCGCTGCCGCTTCCAGGTGGCGCCGGAGGACACGAAGATGCTGTCGCCGATCAGCGGTTCCAGCGCATGCACCATCAGGTCGGATTTGGGGAAGATGCCGGCGGGGTCCGACAGCACCTCCCGCACCATCGCGGGCTCGTTCACCACCACGATGGACCGGCGCGAATAGCCGAGCGGGCCGATCTTCATCCGATAGGCCTCGGCCGGCAGCAGCGACAGCAGGTCGCCATCGCCGCGCAGCATGGCCCGCACCAGGGACGGCAAGGCCGGCCAGGGTGGGGTGTAGGGCGGGATGAAGGGCGCCCAGCCGGCAGCCCCGGCGCTGCGGGCCGGGGCGTCTTCGATCATCGGCGCGTCGGTCATGCCGTCCTGTCCGGGCCGTTTGGGCCTGCGGGCTGAGAAACCAGCCGCATGACGCTGCTTTACACCCGGAAGTGTCAAGTGGCATTGTCACTTCCGCCGCCATCGGCAGGCCCGCCGGGCGGCCGAAGCAGCTGTGCCGGGCAGCTTGGATGGAGCCGCAATGGAGTTGCTGGTCTTTCACACCCTGGTCATCGCCCACATCGTGACGGGCACGGTGGGCGCGGTCGCCTTCTGGGTGCCCGTGATCGGGCGCAAGGGCAGCGTGAACCACCGGAAATGGGGCCAGGTCTTCACGCTCGCTCTTCTCTGCACCGGCTGGTTCGCGGTGGGGATGAGCGTGCTGTCGCTGATCGACCCGATGGGCACGCACCCCCAGCTGGTCGGGCGCTTCGACGAAAGCTTCGTGCGCGGCCTGTTCGGCCACCTGATGCTGCACACCGCGATCCTGACCGTGAACCTCGCCTGGTATGGCTGGCTGGTGGTGCGCCATCGCGGCAACCAGGCACTGAACCGCACCCCTTTCAACCTGGCTCTGCAATGGTTGGTGATCGCGGCCGCGATCAACTGCGCGGTGCAGGGCTGGCTGATCGACCAGCCACTGATGATGGGCATCGCCATCGTCGGCGTCGCGACGGGCTGGACCAACCTGCACTTCCTCGCCAAGGCCCAGCCGACGCGGGAGGATTGGCTGAAGGAACATGTGAAGGCGCTCGTGGGCGCGGGGATCTCCGTCTACACCGCCTTCATGGCCTTCGGCTCCGTCCGCATCCTGCCTGAATTGGCGCTGCATCCGCTGATGTGGGCGGTTCCGCTCGCGATCGGGCTCGTGATCATCATCTGGCACCGGCTGGCGATCGACCGCGCCGCGCGGCAGCGGCGCGGCGCCGTGGCGCAGGCGGCCTGACCGCGCGGATGGACGGCACGAGGAGGCATCACCAAGGCCCCAGGCGGGTCGTGGTGGTCGGCGCCGGCATGGGCGGGCTGGCCGCCGCCGTGGACCTCGCGCGCCGGGGTGCCGAGGTGACCGTGCTGGAACGCGCGGCGACCGTCGGCGGCAAGATGCGGCAGGTGCAGGCCGCCGGCCTCGGCGTGGATGCCGGCCCCACCGTCTTCACCATGCGCTGGATCTTCGAGGGGCTGTTCGCCGATGCCGGCGAGCGGATCGAGGATCGCCTCGACCTGCATCCCGCCGATATCCTGGCGCGCCACGCCTGGCGCCGCGGCGGGCGGCTCGACCTCTTCGCGGATATCGCGCACTCGGCGGAGGCCATCGGCGATTTCGCCGGGGCGGCCGAGGCACGCGGCTACCTGGATTTCTGCGCCCGCAGCGCCGACATCCATCGCACCCTGGTCGGCCCCTTCATCGCCAGCGAACGTCCCTCCCCACTCGACCTCGTGCAGCGCGTGGGTTGGGGGCGGATCGACGCCCTTTGGCGGACGACGCCGTGGCGGACGATGTGGGGCGCGCTGGGCCAGTATTTCCGCGACCCGAGGCTGCGCCAGCTGTTCGGGCGCTACGCGACCTATTGCGGCTGCTCCCCCTTCCTCGCCCCCGCGACGCTGATGCTGGTGGCGCATGTGGAACAGGACGGGGTGTGGCTGGTGCGCGGCGGCATGGTGCGCGTGGCCCAGGCGTTGCAGGCCCTGGCGGAACGGCAAGGCGCGGTGTTCCGCTGCGGCACGCAGGTGGAGGAAATCCTGGTGCGGAACGGCCGCGCCACCGGCGTGCGTCTGGCCGGCGGTGAGCGGATCGAGGCCGATGCGGTGGTCTTCAATGGCGATGTCGCGGCCCTCGCGCGCGGCCTGGTGGGAGATGCGCCGCGCCGCGCCGCACCGGACACGCCGGATGCCGCGCGCTCGCTCTCAGCCGTCACCTGGTGCGCGACCGTGCCGACGGCCGGCTTCCCGCTGACCCACCACAACGTTTTCTTCGCCGAGGATTACGCCGAGGAATTCGACGCGATCTTCCGCCGCCGCGAGATCACCGCCACGCCGACCGTCTATATCTGCGCGCAGGATCGCGGCACGGGAGAGGTCGCAGAAGGCGCCGCCGAACGGCTGCTGCTACTGATCAACGCCCCCCCCGATGGCGACCGCCACGACCTGCGGCCCGCCGTGCCCGATCTTGCGTCCCGCACGATGGGGCTGCTGCGGGATTGCGGGCTGCGGTTGGAATTGCCGGAACAGGCCGCCATCCCCACCACGCCCACCGGCTTCAACGCGCTGTTCCCCGCCAGCGGCGGTGCCCTCTATGGCCGCGCGAGCCATGGCGCGACCGGCACCTTCGCCCGCCCCGGCGGCCGCACGCGCCTGCCCGGCCTCTATTGCGCCGGCGGCTCCGTGCATCCCGGCCCAGGCATTCCGATGGCCGCGATGTCAGGCCGCCTGGCCGCCGCGCGGGTGCTGGAGGATCTGGCCGGCACGCGCCACCGCGCCATCGCCCTGCCCACCCCCGCTTGAACAGCCGCCTTGCGGCGCCTCAGCGCTGGTACGACACGCCCTCCGGCACCAGCTGATCCAGGATCTTCGCCGAGGACACCACGCCCGGCACGCCCGCGCCGGGATGGGTGCCGGCGCCGACCATGTAGAGGCCCTCGACCTCCTCACTGCGGTTGTGCGGGCGGAACCAGGCGCTCTGGAACAGCTGCGGTTCCAGCGAGAAGGCCGCGCCATTCACCGACAGAAGCCGGTCCCGGAAATCCTGCGGCGTGATCATGCGCGACGTCACGATGGACGCGCCGAGGCCCGGCATCACCGTCTCCTCCAGCCGCCGCTCGATAGCGGCGCGGTAGGGCTCGGCGCGCTCGGCCCAATCCGTCCCGCTGCCCAGATGCGGCACCGGCGACAGCACGTAGAAGGCATCGCAACCGGGCGGCGCAAGGGACGGGTCTGTCATCGTCGGGCGATGCAGGTAGAGCGAGAAATCCTCGGACAGGTGCTTGCGGGTGAAGATGTCCTTCAACAGCCCCTCATAGCGCGGGCCGAGCACCATGGTGTGGTGGTAGACATCCTCGAAGCGGCGATTGGTGCCGAAATACCAGACGAAGAGGCTCATCGAATATCGCGCGCGGGCGACCTTACGGTCGGTCCAGCGGCGGCGCGGATGGCGGGCGAGCAGCTTGGAATAGGTCCAGCCGACATCGGCGTTGGAGACGACGATATCGGCGCGGATCCGCTCGCCGCCGGCCAGGCGGACGCCGGCGGCGCGGCCGTTCTCGACCAGGATCTCCTCGACCTCCGCATTGCAGCGCAGATGGCCGCCCTGGCCATCGATGAGGCCGACGATCCCATCGACCAGCGCTCCCATGCCGCCCATGGCGTAGTGCACGCCATGCATCCGCTCCAGATGCGCGATCAGGCAGTAATAGGCCGTCGTCGTCATCGGGTTGCCGCCGATCAGCAGCGGATGGAAGCTGAAGGCGACGCGCAGCTTCGGATTGCTGAAATAGTCGCCGACCTTGCCGAACACCGTGCGGTAGCCCTGAAGGCGGATCATGGCGGGCGCCGCACGCAGCAGGGCGCCGATGCGATGAAAGGGCTTATCCGCCAGTTCGCCGAAGGCGACGCGATAGATCGCCTCGCTATCCCGCATGAAGCGTTCGAAGCCGGGCAGGTCCTCGGGCGCGATGCGCGCGACCTCCGCGCGGGTGGCGGCGAGATCGGCGCTGCAGGACATGACCGTGCCGTCGTCGAAGCGGATGCGGTAGAAGGGATCCATCGACCGCAGCTGCACATCGTCCGACATGCGGCGGCCGCACAGCGTCCACAGCTCCTCGAGCAGATAGGGCGCGGTGATGATGGTGGGGCCGGCATCGAAGGTGAAGCCGTCCTGCCGGAAGACATAGGCGCGGCCGCCGGGTGCGTCGAGCTTCTCGACGATCGTCACGCGCCAGCCGCGCGCCCCGAGCCGCACCGCGGCGGCGAGACCGCCGAAGCCTGCCCCGATCACCACGGCATGGGGACGCGGATCGCTCATCGAATCGAGCATGTCGGGTCTCCCGGTTGGTGGGTGGCGAAGGTCAGGCGAAGCCGAGCGTGGCCAGCGCCAGCACGACGTAGCGAGCGGTCTTGGCGATGGCGACGAGCAGCACGAAGGTCCAGAAGGGCTCGCGCAGCACGCCGGCGATGACGGTCAGCGGGTCGCCGATGATGGGCGCCCAGCTGAGCAGCAGCGACCATTTGCCCCATCGGCGATACCACCCTTCCGCACGCACCAGCTTCTCGGGCGGGACAGGGAACCAGCGCCGGTCGCGGAAGCGCTCCACGCCGCGTCCCAGCACCCAGTTGACGCAGGAGCCGAGCGTGTTGCCGAGGCTGGCGACAAGAACCAGTGCCCAGACAGGCTGGTCGCCCAGCAGCAGCAGCGCCACCAGGACAGGCTCGGACTGCATCGGCAGGATCGAGGCCGCGCCAAGGGCGACGGCGAAGAGGCCGGCATAGGTGGCGAAGGTTGTCATGTGCCACCGCCGGATGTGCCGCGGCCGGCAGGCCCGTGCAAGGGCATGCCGGCCGCGCGCGCATCATCGGAACGGCGCCGCTAGTTGCGCGGCGCGCCGCCCGCGGAACCCGCATCGGAGGTCCGCAGCGGGCCGCGGCTCACCATGTTGAGTTCCGGATAGTCCCGCAGCATCGGCGCGCCGAGCAGCGGACGGTTCACCCCCTGGTGGCAGGTGGCGCAGTTCATCTTCAGCACGTCATTGGCCGGCCCGACCCGCAGCGGATGGGGCGCATCCGGATGCCCCAGGCGGTTCGCCTGGAAGACCGGCGCCAAGGGCTCCATGTAGTCGCGGTTCATCGCACGAGCCATGCGGATGCCGTGCCACGCGGTCAGGCGCTGGGGCGGGCTCTGCTCCCAGCTCGCGAAGGCGCGGCTGTTGTGACAGAAGGTGCAATTGACGCCGAGACCCTGCGACATGTGCACCATGAGGGAGTAGGTCCACTCGGCGATGCGCACATCGTCGGTGTTCTGGCCCGGATGCCAGGTGGTGCTGATGTTCCGGATGTCCTGGTCACCCAGCAGGAAGGGGGTGAACGGGTCGAAGGGCAACGACGACTGGTTGATCTGCGGCGTGGCGAGGTTCTGGCCGAGCGCATGGGGCCCGACGAGGCCGGCACGGTTCGGCTGGTTCGTGGACCACACCGCCGCCGGCACCGCCTGGCCACGGTGGCAGGTGTAGCAGGTGACGCCGGTCTGGGCGACGTGGGTCGACCAATCCGTGTTGATGGTCCGCGTCATCTGCAGCATCCGGCGCGACACGACCTTCGTGTAGAGCTCGTCGGACGCCATGTTCTCCGGGTTGTGGCAGTAGTTGCAGCCATTCCCGGCTTCCCGGACATGCTGCGGCACCACCCATTCCGTCATCGCGACCATGAGGCGCACGAACTGGGCGTTGCTCAGCTCGCCCAGCACCTGCACGTTCTCATAGACCGCCGACGCCTTGTCCGCATCATCGGCCGGCCCATCCGCCGGGGGCTGGGCCTCCGGCACCTGGTTCGCGACGACCTGCCGCGCCGCGGTGCGCGGGTTGGCCACATGCTCCATCGCGGTCCCGCGGAAGCCGTTCTGGCTGCTCCGCACCGGCGGCCGCTCGAAGGTCATGACGACGATGAGCAGAACCAGCAGGCCCGCCAGAACGATCAGGGCCTGCGCTGTCCAACTGAGCTTGATGGACCTCATCGGGGCGCTCCTTGCACCAGGGCGGGATCGGAGATCGGCGCCCAGAGGGTCGGGTACTGCGGGGCGAAGTTGCGTTCGACGGCCCAGAGGTACCAATTATCCACCACGGTGCCGGTCAGCAGGATGCCGATGCCGCCGGTCAGCGGGCACAGCACCGCGAACCACCAGGCCCAGCGATGGATGCTCTCGAAGCTGGCGTTGAAGCCGATGCACCAGCGCCAGTAGAGGGCACCGCGCTCGGCCGCCGTGCCGCGATCCGAGATCAGCTCCAGCTCACGCTCGCCGCCGTAGCGGCCCAGCGCCAGGATCGTGGCGCCATGCATCGCGAACAGCAGCACGGAGCCGTAGAGGAAGACGATCGAGAGCGCGTGGAACGGGTTGTAGAACAGGTTCCCGTAGCGGATGGAGAACGCCGCCGTCCAATCGAGGTGCGGGAAGATGCCGAAGGGCACCGCCTCGCTCCAGCTGCCCATCGCGAGCGGACGGATGAAGCCAAGCACGAGGTACAGCCAGATCGCCGCGGCGAAGCACCAGGCGACATGCGTGCCCATGCCGAGCATGCGAGCGCGCCGGTAGGTGCGAGCCCACCAGAGCAGCACGGAGATGGTGAGGAAGAAGCCGGCGACGAGCCACCAGCCACCCTCGCGCATCGGCGGGAACTGCAGGCCGTACTTCGCCGGCGGCGGTTCCAGGGCCAGCCAGAACAGCTGGCGTCCGAACTGGATGATGTCCCAATTCACCGAGGCCCACATGTTCAGGCCGATGATCAGGAAGGCCAGCGTCCCGAAGATGATCGAGACGAGGCCCATGATGCCGAGATAGATCGGCCCGACCTGCGCGTCGCCGAGGCGACCGAACAGGTGGACGAAGGTCGGCGTGCCTTCGCGCGCTCCGTCACCGGGCTCCTGCACGACGCCGGGATAGGCGGCGGGCGGGCGGACCTGGATCCGCGTGAAGATGTTCTGGTATTGGACGAACGCAGTCATGTGTCTCGCCCCTCGGCCTAGTTGCGCCAGATCGGCAGGTTGAGCCACCAGCCCCACCACTCGGGCCAGCCGCGGGTCCAGAAGGGTCCGCTGATCACGATGCAGACGGCGCTCCAGAAACCCGCCGACAACGCGAGGAACAGGCCGAGGCGGTGAATGCCCAGCGTGCCGATCGAGTAGCCGATGAGGTCGCGGAAGTAGGTGTTCTCATGCTCCGCGGTCTTCATCACCTCGCCCTTGGGCGGGTTGGCGGCCGACAGCACGAGTGCGCCGTGGAGACCGAGCGCGAGGACCGTGGTGAAGAAGAACGTCACCGCGATCATGTGCGCCGGGTTGTAGTGGAAATGCAGGTGCTGGTAGCCGACGTTCGACACCCAATCGAGGTGGCTCCAGATCCCATAGGGGAAGCCGTGGCCCCATGCGCCCATCAGCACCGGCCGGATGACCACGAGCGTGATGTAGGCGAAGACGGCGACGCTGTAGGCGACGGGGATGTGGTACCCCATGCCCAGCTTCCGTGCGATTTCGGCCTGGCGAAAGATCCAGGACACGAAGGCGCCGATCGCGCAGACCGTGATCCATTGCCACAACCCGCCTTCGCGGATCGGCGCAAGGCGCAGGCCGTAGGACAGGTCGGGCGGCGCGATATTGATCAGCCACGGGTTCCAGGTGCCCTGGATCGCCGCGCCGTAAAGGATCATCCCGGTGCCGAGGAAGGTGAAGAACGCTGTCGTGACACCGAAGAACCCGATCCAGAAGGGTCCGATCCAGAAGTCGAACAGGTCGCCGCCCACCAGCGTCCCGCCTCGGACCCGGTATTTCTGTTCAAAGGTCAGCATTGCCATGGATTGAGACTCCCATCCTGGCCAGGCAACGACCTGCCTAAGCCCTTTGTCGTCCCCAGCAGCGGGCGAGGCCCGCTGTGCTTGCCTCGCCCACTGCCGCGGAGCGACATCAGCGACGAACGCTACCTTCCGACGGGCTGGCCCGGCGTGAAGGTCGGCGAGGTCGCGCAGAACCCAAGGTGGTCGCAATAGCGCGGGCTGCTGAGAACCACGAAGTGGATCAGCGCCGCGACAGCGATCACGCCCACCATCGCCAGGAACAGCGAACGGCGAGGGTCAACTACCATCCAGATCTTGTGCATGGATTTGCTCTCCTTCCTCAGCTTCTCAGAAGAAGCGCCAATCCGGCGGGACCACGGAATTCCCGTAGACCAGCGGACGCCACAGCCACACCAGGATATGCGCACCCATCGATGCGAAGACGGAGAAAGCCCACCCCTGGATCAACAGGCGGTGGATTTCCCGCGCTTCGCCCTCAGTGAGGCCGGTCCTCGAACCTTCGGCCATACATCGAGCCTCCTATTGGCCTTGCGGCCGTTACCGCGCAGAGCCCGCGCGGCCGGGTTGCCAGGCGGCGAACCGCCATGGCGGTCCCACACCCCGACCAGGCGCGGCACGATGTGCCCAACCTGGCCGAAGCGCGGGATTGCTGGGGAACCGTGCTCGTCATGCGACGCCCTCAAGAAGCGTTCGTGCGACACGGTCCGCTGTAACGCGCTGCTCCCCAGCAGTGCGTGCTGCCTTCTCCACCTGCTCGCGCAGGCGTTTCGCGGCGGAGATGCGGAGCAGGAAGGGCTCCGCCTCTACTCTTTCGTCCAGGATCGCCACGGCCTCGTCGTCCCAGGGCTCGGGCGTGCGCGCCGGCGTCGCCTCGACACGGTCGAGGTCGGTGCCCAGCGGCAGGATGTGGAACAGCGCGTCGAACAACGCGTTGCAGTATTCCTGCACGATATAGGTCGCACCCGCATAACCCATGAAGGGCGTGCCGGTGGCGCGGCGGATGATCGCGCCCGGGAAGCTTGCCGGGATGTACATCGCGCGGCTCTTCAGCTCGGCGGCGTACATGCGTTCGTTGTAGCTGCCGAACAGCACAAGCGGCGGCGACGCCTTCATCGCGGCCCGGACCGCCGCATTGTCCGGCTTCTCGCCGGCCTTCCGCGCGAAGGCGAAGGCACAGGGCACGCCCATTTCCTCGCCCAGGAAGCGCTGCATCCCACGCGCATAGGTCTCCGTCGCCACGACCGCGAAGGACGCGCTGGCGAAGAAATCCTGCGTCACGCTGCGCCAGAGATCCCAGATCGGCTTGATCGTGGTGTGCTTCTCGCGCTCGATGAAGGGCTCGGGGTCGAGGCCGGTCAGCTCGCCGAGCTTGCGGAGGAAGTTCGTGGTCGCGAACAGCCCCATCGGCGCGCGCAGCCAGGGCCGTTCCAGTTCCTCGCACAGCTTGCGGCCGAATTCGCGATACATGCAGATGTTCACATCCGCATCCGGCAGCTTCGCGATGTCGTCCACATGGCTGCCCAGCGGGAAGACCAGGTTGATCTCGCAGCCGATGCCCTCGACCAGCCGGCGGATCTCCGCGAGGTCGGACGGCATGTTGAAGGTGCCGTAGATGGGGCCGATGATGTTGACGCGCGGCTTCTCGCCCAGCTTCGGGTTGCGCGCGCGCATCTTGCGGCCGCGCGCGCCGAATTCGGTCCAGAGCCACATGATCGCGCGATCCGCGGCCTGCCACTGGTCCTCGTCGATGGTGCGGCAGATGAAACGCTGCAGGTTGCTGCCCTGCGGCGTCACGCCGCCGCCGATCATCTCCGCGATGGAGCCGGTGACGACAACGGCGGGCAGGTCCGGATCCTGGGTCGCGGCGGCGCGCCGCAGATTGGGCTCGGTGCCGTTCTGGCTCAGGCTGTCCTCGTCGAGCCCGGTGACGACGACAGGCAATTCATGCGGCGGCAGCGCATCCGTGTAGTGCAGCACGGCCGTCACGGGCAGGTTCTCGCAACCCACCGGCCCGTCGATGACGACGCGCAGGCCGCGCACCGCCGAGAAGGCGTAGATCGCCCCCCAGTAGCCACCAGCCCGATCGTGGTCGAGGACGAGCATGGGCCTAGGTTCCCACCGCTTCTTCGGCCTTGGCTTTCGCCAGGCGCAGCTTCTTCTGGCGGTCGCGGAAGCCCTGCGGTTCCTCGG
Source organism: Roseomonas sp. (assembly GCA_044341625.1). Lineage (GTDB taxonomy): Bacteria > Pseudomonadota > Alphaproteobacteria > Acetobacterales > Acetobacteraceae > Falsiroseomonas. The sequence goes on along the minus strand of JBIIRI010000006.1, from coordinate 4,073 downwards.
GCTTGCCCTTGAAGCCGTAGCCCGCGCGATCCGGCGTGCCGACGCCGTCGAAGAACGACACCATGCGGGAGAAGCGCTCACGCCCGCCCACCTGCGCCGCGACAATGCCCGCCATCGACCCCGCCCCCGCGGGACCGAATAGCGGCCGGGCGGAGACCATGTTGGTGAAGTAGAGCGCGGGAATCCCGAGCTCCTTCGCCTTCTGCACCAGCGGCGTGGTGCCAAGCGCTAGATCGGGCTTCGCGTCCAGCATCGCATGGACGTCCTGTTCCAGGCTCGCGCGGTACTGCACATGCGTGCCCCGCGCCTCGAGCCATTCGCGGTCGGGGTCCGACCATTCGGTGCGCGGGCAGGCCGTGCCGACATAGGGCACCTCGGCCCCCGCCTCGCTCAGCAGCCGCGCAACGAGAAGTTCCGAACCTTCGTAGCCGGAGACGGTGATGCGCGCCTTGATCGGGCTTCCCGCCAGCGCGCCCTTGATCGCCGGCAGCATGCGCGCCTTGGCGGCATCGAGCATCGCAGCCGGCACGTCCGCCGCCTTCGCGATCGCGTCCATCCAGGCCGCCGTACCTTCAAGCCCGACAGGGCCGGAGCCCACGACAGGGCGGCCGGCGGCACGGAATTCACGGATGCTCGCGGTGTAGAAGGGATGCACGGCGGCAACGGCCACGGCATCGAGCGCGGCATACAGATCGCGCCATTCCCGCGCCGGCGTCTGCGGGGCCAGCCCCAGCCCCATGGGCGCGAGCAGCGCGCCGATACCCATCGGATCGGCCGGGAAGAGCTCGCCGATCAGCGCGATCGTCCGCTCGCCCTCGACCAGGTTGCGCGGGCGGGCGACGGGGCCGGCCTCGGCCTCCAGCCGTGCATAGCGCAGCATCGCGCCCGAGAGCACGTCCTTCGCCTCGGCATGGGTCGGCACGCCGAAGCCAGGCACATCGATGCCGATGATCCGCACGCCGTCGATCGACTTCGGCAGCAATTCCAGCGGCACGCCGGACGCGGTCGGCACGCAGAGATTGGTGACGATGACCGCGTCATACTCCTCGGGCTTCGCCGTCGCGTGCACCGCATCGCGGATGTCCTCGAACAGCTTGCCGGTCACCAGCGTCTCGGAATTGAAGGGCACATAGCCCACCGTCCGGCGCGCGCCGTAGAAGTGGCTGGTGAAGGTCAGGCCATAGACGCAGCAGGCGCTGCCCGAGAGAATCGTGGCGACGCGCCGCATGCGAAGCCCGACGCGCAGCGAACCGAAGGCCGGGCACATGCTCTGCGGCTGGTCGTGCGGGCCGCGCGGATAATCCTGCGCGAGACGGTCCATCGTCTCGCTCTTGCCGGCGGCGCGGGCGGCCGCCTCCATCGTCTCCCGGCCACCATGGCAGCCGGAGCCCTCGGGGATGCCCCCTGGGGTCTGCGCGCTGGGGGGAGGGAGCGTGTCCATCGCTCAGGCGCCCTCGTAGACCACTTCAAGGGAAGGCTTCGCGGTCACGGCGGCGCCGCGCATGTCGTCCTGCGAAGCGGGCTGCAGCACCACGTCGCGGCCAACCACATCGCCCTTGAACAGGCCGAGCAGGCCTTCCTGCGTCAGTGGCGTGGGGCGCAGCGGCGGCGCATCGGACACCTGCAGGCCAAGCGCCTCGAACAGCGGGCCCCATTCGCCATCGGGCCGGCCGACGATTTCGTAATTCGCGCTCTTGCGCCGGATATCCTCATGGGCGGGGATCGCGGCGAGAACCGGGATGCCGACGGCCTGCGCGAAGGCCTGCGCCTCCCCCGTTCCGTCATCCTTGTTCACCACCAGCCCGGCCACGCCGACATTGCCGCCGAGCTTCCGGAAATACTCCACCGCCGAGCAGACATTGTTGGCGACGTAGAGGCTCTGCAGATCGTTCGAGCCGACGACGATGACCTTCTGGCACATGTCGCGCGCGATCGGCAGGCCGAAGCCGCCGCAGACCACGTCGCCCAGGAAGTCGAGCAGCACGAAGTCGAAATCCCATTCGTGGAAGCCGAGCTTCTCCAGCAATTCGAAGCCGTGGATGATGCCGCGCCCGCCGCAGCCGCGGCCGACTTCCGGGCCGCCGAGCTCCATCGCGAAGACGCCGTCGCGCTTGAAGCAGACATCGCCGATCGTGACCTGCTCGCCGGCCGCCTTCTTCTTGGAGCTGGTCTCGATGATGGTCGGGCAGGCCTTGCCGCCGAACAGCAGCGACGTGGTGTCGCTCTTCGGATCGCAGCCGATCAGCAGCACGCGCTTGCCCTGCTGCGCCATCATGTAGCTGAGATTGGCCAGGGTGAAGGACTTGCCGATGCCGCCCTTGCCATAGATCGCGATGATCTGGGTCTGCTTGCGCGCGGGCTCCGTGTGCACGGGATCCGGGCCCTGCTCGGCCTCCTGGCGCAATTGCTCTGCCATGCTGGCCTGCGGATCGCGGGCAGGCTGGAACCCGGCGGGGGCGTTCATTGGCAATTCCTCCAGTCCAGAACCATCTTGAGGCAGCCCGGATCTTCGAAGGCGGTCCGGTAGGCGTCCGGGGCGGACGCGAAATCGCGCTGATGAGTCACCAGTCCGTCGAGCGGCAGCCGCCCATCGGCGATCAGCCCGCGCACCGCGACGAGATCCGGGTCGCGCCATTCGGCGGCGATGCGGATCCGCGCCTCTCGCATGAAGGCGGGCGGGAAGGCGAAGGACAGCGGCGCGCTGTAGAAGCCGGCCAGCACCACTTCCCCACCGGGCGCGAGGCGCTGGATCAAGGTATCGAGCAAGCCCGAATCGCCGCTGACATCGCAGATGCAGCGATAGTCGCGGCGCGGATCGGCCTCCGGCGCCATCACCTGGTAGCCGCGCGCGCCATCGGCACGGCGCGGATCCAGTTCCCACACCACAGGCGGCGGCCCACCCATGGCGACGACGAGGCGCGCGACGAGGCGGCCGAGCACGCCATGACCGACGATAAGATCGGGCGGCGCGACTCCGGGCACGATCGCATGATGCGCGGTGGCCGCCAGGGCGAGCAGCACGCCATCCGCGCCCAGCCCGTCATCGATCGGAACAGCCTTGGCGGAGGAGACGACCAGGCGGCGCGCCGCGCCACCGAACAGCCCGCGCACAGCGCCGAAGCAGCGCGCGCCGGCAACGAAGACACGTTCGCCAACCCGCCGGTCGGATTGCGCGCCGGCCTGCGCGATACGACCGACCGATTCATAGCCGGGCACCAGCGGGTAGCCCATGCCCGGAAAGGCCGGCATCCGCCCGGTGTAGAGCAGGCGCTCGGTCCCGGTGCTGATCCCGCTCCACTCGACATCGACCACGACGTCGCCTTCGGCAGGCGCCGCGAGTTCGAGCCGGCTGAGGGCCAGCTTCTCAGGTGCTTCCAGGACGACTGCGAGCGTGTGCACGGTTGCGAGCTTTTCTCCAGACCGTCACCCTAACCTGACATTGATGCATGTCAAGACAAACTGACACCCAATCGTCAGGCCGGGATGACATCCGCCACGAGGACGCGCACCAGAAGCGGCGTGTGGGTGGGCAAAAGGCGGGGCCGCGCGAAGCCCGCGGCCGCCAACATGGCAGCGAGTTCATCCGGATGCCGCGGCCGCCCCCGCCCCATCGCGAGCAGGTAGAAGCCGAAATAGGCATCGCCCGCCGGCTCGGCGCCTGTGGTGCCGGACATCGGCTCCGCGATCAGCACACGGCCGCCTGGCGGAAGCGCCTGGCGCGCGCGGTGGAGCAGGGCCATCACCACGTCGTCGTCATGGTCGTGCAGCACGCGCACCAGGCTGATGAGGTCGGCGCCCTTGGGCAGGGGATCTCGCGTGAAATCGCCGCCATGCGTGCTGGCGCGCCCGGCCAGCCCCAGGCGCTGGAAGCGCTCGGCGCCCAGTTCGGCGACGGGCGGCAGGTCGAACAGCATCAGCCGCAGCTGGGGCGACGCGGCCGCCACGGCGGCCAGGAAGGCGCCGCTGCCGCCGCCGATATCCAGCAGGCAGCGATAAGCGCCGAAATCATGGGCCGCGATGACCTCATCCGCGACCATCGGCTGCGACGCGGCCATCAGCGCGGAATACTCGGC
>JBIIRI010000191.1:0-5754 GCA_044341625.1 Roseomonas sp. | reverse complement strand
GCGCGCAGCATGAAGCCCGCATCCAGCGCGTCCCACGCGATCCCGCCGGCCGAGGAAATCGCGCGCGCCATGCCCTGCGTCGCGCGCGTGGTCAGCGGCAGCGCCTTCACCAGCGCGGTGAGATCGTCGCCCGCCGCGCCGCCATGCCGCGCTTCCTGCACCAGCGCGATCGCCGCCGGCGGCAGGGCCAGCGCCTTCCGCAGCTTCGTGCTGACCGTCTCGCCCTTGCCGCGCACGGCCAAGCGCCGCGCGACCTCCGCAGCCTCCAGGTCGGGGCGCAGGTCGAGGGTGAAGGTCGCGGCGCCGTCGCGCGCGATCGCGTCCCGGATCGGCGCGGACAGCGCATAGATCGCCCCGCCCTCGATCCCCGTCGCGGTCAGCATCGCTTCTCCGCGCAGCGTGGTGCCTTCGAAGCCCAGCGCGATGCGCTTCAACGGCGTGCCGGCATGCGCCTGCATCTTCGCCGACCAGTCCAGCGCGAAGCCGACATTGGACGGCGCGAAGGGCGTCACCGGAACACCGGGCAGCAGCGCCATCCAGCCGCCATCCGAGCCCAGCCGAGGCCAGGACGCCCCGCCCAGCGCCAGCACCACCGCATCGGCCGCGAAAGCCGCCTCGCCATCCGGCGTCGCGAAGCGGGGCGTGGTGCCCTCGATCCCGATCCAGCGATGCCGCAGTCGCAGTTCCACGCCCAGGCCCCCGAGCCGCCCCATCCAGGCCCGCAGCAAGGGCGAGGCCTTCAGCGTCTTCGGGAAGACGCGGCCCGAGGATCCCACGAAGGTCTCGATGCCGAGCGCCTCGCACCAGGCGATCAGCGCGGCGGGCGGGAAGTCGCGCACCGCGTCCAGCAGCATCGGCGCCTGCGGCCGGTATCGCGCCAGGAACGGCTCCAGCGGTTCCGCATGGGTCAGGTTCAACCCGCCCCGCCCGGCCATCAGGAATTTTCGCCCGACCGAGGGCATGTGGTCGAAGACCGTGACCGCGCATCCCGCCTCGGCCAGTTTTTCCGCCGCCATCAGCCCCGCGGGGCCAGCCCCGATCACCGCAATGGATTTCATGCTGGCTTTCTGCGCCCGCGCTGCCGCGATATCCAGGGTCATGGACGCGATCCTGGTCACCGGCGGCGCCGGCTTCGTCGGGCTGAACCTTGTCGAGGCCTTGCTCGGCCGGGGCGAGCATGTGGTGGTCTTCGGGCGGGAAGCCGCCTTGCCGCCCCGCGCGGCGGCATCCTTCGCCAGGCTGCCGGGGCGGGTCGAGGTGATCGCGGGCGATGTGCGCGATGCCGCGGCGCTGCGCGCGATCTTCGCCGCGCGCCGGATCGGTGCCGTCTTCCCCTTCGCCGCCGTCACCGCCGGGCCGGAGCGGGAGGCCGCCGATCCCGCGCTGGTGCTGGACGTGAACCTGCAGGGCGTGATCGCGACACTCGCCGCCGCGCGGGATGCGGGCACGGTGCGGCGCGTGGTGCTGCCCTCCTCGGCGGCGGTCTATGGCGAATCGGCCTACCTTCATCCCCTGCTGGACGAGGTCACCACGCCGCCGGTGCCGATCAGCCTCTATGGCGTCACGAAATACGCGGTGGAGCGGGCGGGGCTGCGGCTCGCGGGGCTGTGGGGGGTGGACGCGGTCGCGGCGCGGATCGGCGCGACCTTCGGCCCCTGGGAACGCGATACGGGGCTGCGCGACACGCTCAGCCCGCATCTGGCGATGCTCGACGCCGCGCGGCGGGGGCAGGAGGTGGTGCTGCCCGCCGCCCCACCCGCCTATGACTGGATCTATGCGCGCGACCTGGCGGAAGGGTTGCTCGCGCTGCTGGATGCGAAGGACCCGCCGCACCGGGTCGTGAACCTGGCCAGCGCGCTGGACTGGGCGCCGCATTACGGCGCCTGCCTTGATGTGTTGGCCAGCCGCTTCCCGGGCTCCCGCTGGCGCCACGCTGCCCCCGCCGAGACCCCCGTGCCCCGCTGGGTGGAAACACGGCCGCGCGGGGTGATGGCCAATGCCCGCGCGGCGGCGTTCGGCTGGCGCCCGCGCCACAGCCCGCAACAAGCCTATGCCGATTATGCCGGGTGGCTGTTGGCAAGTGCCGATCAGGGACTACCGTAAGGGCACGACATTTCATGAAGCCCCCCCGCCGCGCGCGGTGGGGGAGAACAGGACCACCCCGATGCCCGATACGCTCCCCGCGTCCTTCGACCCCACGCGCCTGAAGTTCGGCATCGGCCAGCCGGTGCCGCGCGCCGAGGACCCGACGCTGCTGACCGGCCGGGGCCGCTACACCGACGACATCCAGCTGCCCGGGCAGGTCTGGGCCGTGATGGTCCGCAGCCCTTATGCCCATGGCGTGATCCGCGGCATCGGCACCGAGACCGCGCGCGCCATGCCCGGCGTGCTCGGCGTGTTCACGGGGGGCGACCTGGCCGAGATCCGGCCGATGACCTGCGGCATGCCGCTGAAGAACGCGGATGGCACCCCGCTCAAGACCACCCGCCGCCCGCCGCTGGCGACCGACAAGGTCCGCCATGTCGGCGACCCGGTCGCCTTCGTCGTCGCCGAGACCCGCGCCCAGGCGAAGGATGCGGCCGAGGCCGTGGAGCTCGACATCGACGCGCTCGATGCCGTGGTGGATGCTTCCGCCGCCGCCGCCCCCGGCGCGCCGCTTCTGTATGACGACATCCCCGGCAATTTGGTGCTGGACTATGTGGCCGGCGACACGGCGAAGGTCGCCGAAGGCTTCGCGCGGGCCGCGCATGTCACGAAGCTCTCGCTCCGCAACAACCGCGTCGTCGTCGCGGCGATGGAGCCGCGTAGCGCCATCGGCACCTTCGAGGACGGGCGGCATGTGCTGCGCGTCGGCTGTCAGGGCGTCTTCGGGCTGCGCGCGCAGATGGCGCAGCTGATGGGGGTGGAGACGAAGCAGCTGCGCGTGCTGACCGGCAATGTCGGCGGCAGCTTCGGCATGAAGGCCGGCGCCTATCCCGAATATGCCTGCCTGCTGCACGCCGCGAAGCTGCTCGGCCGCCCGGTGAAGTGGACCGATGAGCGCAGCGGGTCCTTCCTGTCGGACGCCCATGGCCGCGACCACGAGGTCGAGGCCGAAATGGCGCTGGATGCGGAGGGCCGGTTCCTGGCCGTGCGGCTGACCAGCTTCGCCAATATGGGCGCCTGGCTCAGCGTGGTCGCGCCGCTGATGGGCACGGGCAACTTCTTCAAGAACCTGCAATCCAACTACGCGACCCCCGCGCTCGAGGTCCGCACCAAGTGCCTGCTGACCAACACCACCTCCGTCTCCGCCTATCGCGGCGCCGGGCGGCCGGAGGGCAATTACTTCATGGAACGCCTGATCGAGCAGGCCGCGATCGAGATGCGGCTGGACCCGATCGAGATCCGGCGCCGCAACCACATCCGCCCCGACCAGTTCCCCTTCACCGCGCCGACCGGCAGCGTCTATGACGGCGGCGCCTTCACCGCGCTGCTCGAGCAAACCATCGTTTCCTCCGACCCCGAAGGCTTCGCGTCGCGCAAGGCCGAGAGTGCCGCGCGCGGGATGCTGCGGGGCAGGGGGATCGGCAACTTCCTGGAATGCACCGCGCCGCCGGCCAAGGAACAGGGCGGCATCCGCTTCGAGAAGGACGGGACGGTGACGATCATCACCGGCACGCTCGACTACGGCCAGGGGCATTGGAGCGCCTTCGCGCAGGTGCTGCACACCGCGCTCGGCGTGCCCTTCCATCAGGTGCGGCTGCTGCAGGGCGATTCCGATGAGCTGATCGCGGGCGGCGGCACGGGCGGGTCGAAGTCGCTCATGGCCTCCGGCGCCGCCATCCTCCAGGCGTCGGAGAAGGTGATCGAGAAGGGCCGCGCCGCCGCCGCCTGGGCGCTGGAAGCGGCCGCCGCCGATATCGAGTTCGAGCCGCATGACGACAACGCCGAAGGCCGCTTCGTCATCGCCGGCACCGATCGCGGGATCGGCATCATGGACCTCGCGGCGAAGCTGCATGCGACGCCCGCGAAGCCCGAAGGCGTGCCCGAGAGCCTCGACGTCACGCATGTCTTCGACCAGGCGCCGCAGGCCTATCCGAATGGCTGCCACATCTGCGAGGTGGAGGTGGATGCGGAGACGGGGATCATCCGCCTGGATCGCTACCTGGCGGTGAATGATTTCGGCGTGCAGGTGAACCCCCTGCTGGTCGCCGGCCAGGCGCATGGCGGCATCGCGCAGGGCGTCGGCCAGGCGCTGATGGAGAACGTCGCCTATTCCGAGGATGGGCAGCTGCTGTCGGGCAGCTACATGGACTACGCCCTGCCGCGCGCCGGCGACCTGCCGGCGATCGAGACCGGCAGCCATTCCGTGCCCTGCACCACCAACCCGCTCGGCGCGAAGGGCTGCGGCGAGGCGGGCTGCGCGGGGTCGCTGCCGGCGGTGATGAACGCCATCGTCGATGCGCTGCGCCCGCTCGGCATCACGCATATCGACATGCCGGCGACGCCGGAGCGCGTCTGGGCCGCGATCCAGGCCGCGCGCGGCTGAGGCCACCCAAGGCCGGGAGGGCGTTCCCTCCCGGCCAACCCTTTACTCCGCGACCCGCGCGGCGAGCCGCATCAGGCGCAGGAAATTCCCGCTCCAGAGCAGCCCGATCTCGCGCGCGGTGTAGCCGCGGCGGCGCAATTCCGCGGTCAGTGCCTGGCTGCGTGCGGCATCCGGCCAATCGGTCAGGCCGCCACCGCCATCGAAATCGGACGACATCCCGACATGGTCGATGCCGATCCGCCGCACCGCGTAATCCACATGATCGATGTAGTCCGCGACCGTCGCCTGCGTCGTCCCGCCCCCGCGCGGCGGATCGCGCAGGAAGGCCGGCACGGCGGTGATCTGCACTAAGCCCCCCACCGCCTTCAGCGCATCCAGCTGGGCGTCGTCCAGGTTGCGCGGATGGTCGCGCAGCGCGCTGCAGCAGGCATGGGTCGCGACAATCGGCGTGCGGGAGACCTGCGCCGCCTGCAGCATCGCATCGCGCGAAGCGTGGCTGACATCGATCAGCAGCCCGAGCCGGTTCATCTCCGCGATCGCCGCGCGGCCCAGCGCCGAAAGCCCGCCATGCCGCGTCGGCCCGTCGCCGAGATCGTGGCGCGGGATCGCGCTGTCTGACAGCAGATTATGCCCGTTATGCGTGAGCGTGACATAGATCGCGCCGAGCGATTTCCACAGCGCCAGCCGCGACAGATCCTCGCCCATCGCATAGCCATTCTCGACCGCCGAAAGCACCGCCAATTGCCCGGCGGCCTTCGCGGCTTCGGTGGCGGGCGCATCGGCGCAGAAGGCGCGCGCGGTGCCATCGGCGGTGCCGGCGATGTGGCGCAGCATCGCTTCCGCCCGCGCGGCGGCGGCGGCGTGGCCGTCTGGCGTCAGCGGGCCCTGCGGCAGGTAGGCGATGAAGACCACCGCGCCCAACCCGCCGCGCCGCATCTTGCCGAAATCCACGCGCCGGTTGGTCTCGCCGGCCGGGTCGGGCGTGTCGGGCCAGGGGATGTCGACATGGGTGTCGAGGGTCAGCGTCGCGGCGTGCAGCGCCGCATCCGCGCTGTGCTCGAGGGCGGTATCAGCCACGTCGTGCCTCCATGATCAGCGCCTTCATGCGCCGCGTCGCGCCGGGCAGGCCTTCGAACACCGCCTGGCCCACCAGGAAATGCCCGATGGACACTTCCGAGATCTCCGGGATGCGCGCGATGCCGCCGATGGTCTCATAGCTCAGCCCG
>JBIIRI010000075.1:0-17255 GCA_044341625.1 Roseomonas sp. | reverse complement strand
ACGAGGAGGACCTTGGCCTGCCGATCTACGCCGCCTGCTTCCCTGTGACGCAGGTCATCGGTCCGGCCGAGCCCTGCCCGCATATGCCTGCCGAGGTTTCCTATCCGCCAGGCTTGGCCGGCTACACGCCTGACCGTCGGCTGGATGAACTGATGACCGAGACCTCCCAGATGTCATATCCAAAGGTCGACGACTGACCCGACGACCACCCTGGCACCCTGGCCAGGTCTCGCTCCCCGCCCACCTCGTCCAAGAACCAAGCGCCCCTCAGATGGCTAACGCGATGTACTTGGATCGTCGGTTGCGCGTCCCCGCATCCCAACGTTCCCAATACTTCCCAGCCAACGCCGTTCTCCCCAAGGAGAGCGGCTTTTTTGTTGGCCGGCGCCAACTGCAGCACCACTGCGTCCGAACGCAAAAAACGCCGCTCGATCCCCCGCAGCGTGACCGACACCTTTCCGCGACGCTCACCCGGGAAGACAAGGATCGCATTGATCAGCGCGCGAAGCGCCTCCGTCGTCATCCCCGCCAGCGCAGGATCCGCTAGCGCCTCCTCCAACGCCTCGACCCGGCGACGGTGCCAATGGCCAGGCCGCAGATCAGCTCAGGAGTAGGCGCGGCTGCGATGGCCCACGCAAACTCCGCCTGTATCACTCGATGGGGGCTGGTCAGTTGTCGAGGGCATCCTGGATGGCGCCAGCCGGCCAGCGTTGGCTTGCCAGCGGTTGCTGGAGCCGCTCGCTGCGGAATGGTCGGCGCAACATGTAGCATTGGAGCTCCGCAGAACCTCCGTCGGCAGCGCCCACAGCTGACCGCTTTGGGCGGGATGCTGACCTCCGAAGCCCTTCGCGCGCTGCGCGCGGTTGGCTCAACTCCGCAACTCGGCCAAGAGGCGCTCCATGCAGCGGGCTCCAGCTTCGAACTGCTCAACAGCAAGGAACTCATCGGGCTGGTGGGCCTGGGCGATGTCGCCTGGACCGCAGACGATGGCCGGAATACCCGCACCCTGAAATAACCCGGCCTCAGTACTGTAGGAAACCAAGGTCCACCCGTTGTCGCCTGTCAGCCGCCGCCCGAGGAGCTCTGCCGTGCTGTCCGGTGACGGCTGGAGGCCCTGCACGTAGGAGCGGCGGACGACCTCTACCCCGGCGTTTGGTGCGATGCGCCGCATCGCCGGGATCACCGCCTTATTAAGGTGTTCCCGGTACGCTGCCTCATGCGCCAACGCGTCGTCGGCCGGGATGGCCCGGACATCCGTGACGAACGTGCAGCGCTCGGCCACGATGTTCGCCGCCGTGCCGCCATTCACCATGCCGCAATGCAGCGTCGTGAACGGTGGATCGAAGCCGCTGTCCGGCGTTGTCGCGGCCAGACCCGCCATGCGGTCCTCGAACCAGGTGATAAGCCGGGCGGCGATGGCCACCGCGCTGACCCCTCGATGTATCTGACTGGAATGGACGCTGTGGCCGGTGACATGGGTGTAGAAGGCAAGCGAGTGCTTCTGGCCGCTGATGACGCGCATCAGCGAAGGTTCGCCGACGATGACTGCGGCCGCCGGCGGTGCGTGCTTGACCAGGTCGGCGATCAGGCCCGGCGCCCCCTTGCAGCCCACTTCCTCATCGTAGGAGAAGGCCAGATGCAATGGCCGCCGCAACTCCATCCGCGCTGCCTTGCTGGCGGCCAGCATGGCGAGAGCGACGAAGCCCTTCATGTCGCACGCGCCGCGACCGTAGAGCCGCCCGTCCTGCTCGCGCAGCGTCCAAGGATCGCTGGTCCAGGCCTGGCATTCGATCGGAACCACATCGGTATGGCCGGACAGTACGACGCCGCCTGGCACGTTCGGGCCGACCAGTGCCCGCAGATTGGCCTTGCCGTCCGGCCCCGGCAGGATGCGCACGTCGATGCCCTGTGCGGCCAGCCAGTCCCGGATAAACGCGATGCAGTCGAGGTTCGAGGCGGAGGAGACGCTGCGGAAGGCGATCAGGCGGGCCAGCAGCTCCTTGCCCGTCACGGCGTCACCATCGTGCCGAAGATGACGAACACGATCGGGATGACGATTGCGGCGAGCACCGTCTGGGCTGCGGTGATCCCTGCCATCAGTGGCGCGTCGCCACCCAACTGGCGAGCCATGATGTAGGCGGACGAGGCCGTCGGCATGGCCTGGAACAACAGCGCCACGGCCAAGCCGGGCCCCTGCAGGCCGAGCGTGAAGCCCGCCAGCACTGTAGCCGCGGGCATCAGCAGAAACTTCACGCAGGACGACGACGCGACCGGGCGGACCCATTGCCGGGCGGTGGAGAAGTTCAGTGCAGCGCCGACGCAGAGCAGACCGAGCGGCAGCGATGCCGCGCCCAGTGTGCGGAGGGTGGGCTCTACGCCCTCTGGTATCCGTAGGCCCAGTGTCTGCAGCGTGATCCCGGCCAGGCAGGCCAGCACCAACGGATTGGTGGCCACTTGCCGAAGAACGCCGCTGGCTGTCAGCCGCATATTGCCGTGCTGCGCAAACACCAGGATGCACAGGAGATTGACGATCGGCACGATGGCGGCGTTGCAGATTGCCGCGTAGGCGATGCCCTTGGCGCCGAACAGCGCCCCGGCCAGCGTCACAGCCACATAGTTGTTGAAGCGCACGCTGCCTTGGAACACCGAGGTGAAACCGGGACCATCGATCCGCAGCAGCGGCCGAGCAGCCATGAGCAGGCTCGCGACCGCAATGGTCGAGATCACCAGGGTGCCGGCCAGTTCCCAGATCGGCAATTCGCCGAGCTGCGCTGTCGCGAGGCCGTGGAAGAACAGCGCCGGCAGCAGGATGAAGTAGCCCAGCCGCTCGGCCTGCGGCCAGAAGATGTCGGCAAGGAACTGGCGACGGCGCAGTTCTACACCCAGGCCGATCAGCAGGATGATCGGCAGCAGCGCCAGCAGGACATCTCCGGTCATGCCCCGGCCTCCAACGCGGTGACGATCCGGCGGCAGCCCTCGACCAGCGTGTCCAGGTCCGTGGCGAAGGACAGGCGCAGATGGCACGGTGCCCCGAAGGCGCTGCCGGGCACCGTGGCGACGCCGGCTTCCAGCAACCGGTCGGCAAGGGCCACATCGTCACCGCCGTGCCGCAGCCGGGGGAAGAAGTAGAAGGCGCCATCCGGCGTCGGCACATCCAGCGCCTCGCTCCGGCGCAGCGTGGCCAGGCCGGCGTCCCGTCGAGCACGGTAGATGACGCAGCGCTCGGCCAGGCTGTCCTGGGGTCCTTGGAGGGCGGCGACGGCGGCGATCTGGCTCAGCGTGGCCGTCTGGGTGCAGTTCTGGCTCTGGATGGCGGTGATGCGGGCGATCAGCCCGGCGGCACCGAAGCCCCAGCCCACGCGCCAGCCGGTCATGGCGTAGGCCTTGGACACGCCATCCACCAGCAGGATGCGGGCCCTCAGGTCCGCCGCGACATTGGCGAGGCTGACATAGGCCGACGCATCGTAGCGGATATGGGCGTAGATCTCGTCGGACATGACGAGCACGCCGGGGTGCCGCCGCAGCACGGTTGCCAGGGCGTCCAGTTGCTCCGGCGAGTACAGGGCGCCCGAGGGATTGCCCGGGGCGTTCAGCACCAACCAGCGGGTCTTCGGCGTGATGGCCGCCCCAAGGGCCTCCGGCGCAAGGCGGAACCCTGACTCCGCCGGGCAGGGCACCACCACCGGGGTCGCGCCGCAGAGGCGCACCATGTCGGGATAGCTGGCCCAGTAGGGGGCAGGGATGATGACCTCGTCGGCCGGTTGCAGCGTGGCCATGAAGGCATTGAAGATCACCTGCTTGGCGCCGCAGCCGACGGCGATCTCGTTGTCGGCGTAGTCGAGGCCCCGGTCCCGGGCGATGGCCCGCCGCGCGGCGGCGCGCAGCGCCGGAATGCCATTGGCGGGGGTGTAGGTCAGCGGCCGCCGCGCTGCCTCGATGGCGGCATCGGCGACATGGCCGGGCGGCGCGAAGTCCGGCTCACCCAGGGTGAGATCGACGATGTCGCGGCCAGCGGCACGCAGCTCGGCGGCCCGGCGCGCCATGGCGAGGATCGGGGAGCCCCCGGCGGGGGGGGCGGACGCGGTGCTGGTCATGATGGCTCAACCGGTGTGGAGAGCCGCACCCTATTGAGCCGAAAGGCCGAGGAATAACGCTGAATTCTTCCTTGATCGATGAGTTTAACTTGTTGAAGCGGCGATCACTGCATCGCCCATGGCCTGGGCAAACCGATGCGCCGGGCGGTCCCGCCGTTCCAGCAGGACCACGCTGCGGCGCAGCTGTGGATCGCCGAAAGGCAGGCGGACCAGGGGCGGTAGGGCACCGAGGCCTTGCTCGGCCAGGGGCGCAATGGCGACGCCGAGGCCGCTCACGACCATACGGACGATGACCTCTTGGCTATCCAGCGCCATCCCCGCCTTGGTGGCGATGCCCTGCCGCCGCAGTTCCCGCGCGATCATCCGCCCCGCCCAGGCCCGGGCATCGAACTGGATGAAAGGCAGTTCTCGCAGCAGGTCAGTTGCCCCGCGCCCGGCCTGTTCAACCGGGGCCAGCAGCCAGAACCGATCCTCGTATAGCGGTCGAGCAATCAGGTCGGGCGGGTGCGGGCGGACCGGTGCGGTAGTGACGGCGGCATCCAACTCCCCCGTGGCGACCAGCTGAGCGAGTTCGGCCGACATGCCGGCGGAAACCTGAACGCGCAGCCCGGGATGAGCCAGCCGCAGCGCCACCAGGGCGTCGGGCACCGGCCCCGCCAAGGCGGTCTGGATGGCGCCGAGCCGCAATCGGCCGATCAGGGCATGTTCGCCGCTCAGCGCCTCGGGAATGCGGGCATAGGCATCGACGATGTCCTCGGCGCGGGCCAGGACGATGCGACCGGCATCGGTCAGCACCGGGCGGCGGCGCGTACGGTCGAAGAGTGTGACGCCGAACTCCTGCTCCAGCGACTTGATCTGCAGGCTGATGGCCGATTGGGTCAGGCCGACGGCCTCGCCAGCCTTGGCGAAGGTGCCGTGCTGCACCACTGCCAGCAAGGTGCGCAGCGCGCGGAGCGACATGGATCGGGGCTCCTTCCTCGATGGATGGCTATGGCCGTGGAGGACCGATGATTAGGAGGCTCCGGCTTGTTCGGGAACCCGAAGGGGTTTGGACCCTGTAGTGTACAACCCGGTACGTGGGGCGCCGGCAGGGACGCATGTCGCAGGGATCGTAGGACTTCTTCGGGTCGCAAGCGGTCATGCCCACCCCGATCAGGCTAAGTCTGTCATTCCGGCGGGACTAACAGTCTGCTGTGGAACCATCCGGCCGGCTCCTGGTGCGCCAGCGCGCACCCAATTTCCACTGCGGCCGAAGACGGACAAGAGCAAAGTCTTCCAATGCCGATCTAACTCTAACGCCTTGGGATCATCGCTGTGTAATCTCAGCATAGCCCGTAAATGCCTTTAGCGGTCAGAACAGCGCTCCTCTGTTGTGATTGTACGATCGGAAAACAAATCCATTGGGCCCAGAAAACACCCCAATTCAGGCGCGGCCTACGATCCGCAACTGTCGGTGGCTGCCTGTCCCCGCATCCCATCGTTCCCGAACTTAAGAACACCATGAGCCCATCGGTGGAAGCCGATGGGCTTTTCGCATTGTCAGACCCGAACGCATCAGTCAGCCGCAGTATCGACGCCATGTTGCCCTGAAGCTCGATCCGCGGGCCGGCACCTAACTCGGCAGGCGGGGGGGGGGGGTACCTCGACGCGATCGATCAGCGCTCTGGCGGCCTCCAGAAATTCTGGGCCGTGATCCTGGCCGGCCAGGCCCTCCCAAAGCCGGGCCTCATACCAAACAGCTTCTGGCAAATCGGGCTTGATCCAATCAGGATCTCCGCGCGCGGGGAGCGCGGCCTGAACCTGGTACAGGTTTCTCGTGCATGCGGATGGCTACTGGCCTGTCGACTGTCGCTGCGATGCCGGATCTCCGTCGTAGCACCGCGGCGAGATCGGCACGCACGCCCTCGATATGCGCGGCGAGCAAATCGCACGCTGACCGCATATCGCCAGCGCGGCACGCTGCGAGCAGTTCGCGGTGCTCGCGCGCAGCTTTGGCGAAGGCGCGCGATGACGAAAGCTGCAAGCGCGTGTAGCGTTCGCTTGTCTGCAGCAGGCCCGCGACGATCGAGATGCTCTTCGGGAGGTGGGCCGCGGCGTAAAGCGCCATGTGAAACTCGGCATTGAGCGTTCCGGATCCAGCGATCCCACCCGTGGTGACCATCTCTTCGAACGCGTGCTGCGCACCTTCGATGCGCCGGAAGTCCGCGTCCGTCAGCCGTGGGATCGCGTCCCGTAGCAGGCGCGGTTCAAGCATGACGCGGAGATCGAATACGTCATCGACCTCCTCCTTCGACAGCCCCGTCACGAGTGCGCCCTTGTGGGGCACCATCTGAACAAGGCCCTCGGCCTCGAGCTGGAACAGCGCCTCTCGCACGGGGATGCGGCTGACGCCGAACGCCTCGGCCAGCACGTCCTGACGGAGCTGCGCGCCGGCGGCATGCTCGCCGTCGAGGATCGCGGTGCGCAGACGATCGGTGATCGCGGCCGAGAGGGTGCGGTGGGGAAGCGAGACGCGCATGCGGTGCAAGTATAGCGTCCTGCGCGCAAGACGACCATTGACGGATCGATTTTATAAAATCTACATAATGGGCATGCCGGGAGATAGCCGGCCCAGCGCGTGAGGAGGGAATCCCGCCCCAATGCAGACGAGCGTTTTCCGCGGCACCGTGCCCGCCCTCATGACCCCCTGCACGGCGGCGGGCGAACCGGACTTCGAAGCCCTCGCGCGAGCCGGCCGGCGCTTGTTCGATGCCGGCATGAGCGGCGTCGTCTATTGCGGCTCAATGGGCGACTGGCCGCTGCTGAGCGACGAGGCGCGGATGCGCGGCGTGGAAGCCCTGGTCGCCGCGGGCGTGCCCGTCATCGTCGGTACCGGCGCGCAGAGCCCGGCGCGCGCGGCCGCCTTCGCGGCGCATGCCCGCAAGGTCGGTGCTTCCGGCCTGATGGTGATCCCGCGGGTCCTGTCCCGCGGATCCTCGGTCGCCGCGCAGCGCGCGCATTTCGAGGCCGTGCTCGAGGCCGGCTCAGGCCTCCCCGCCGTCATCTACAACAGCCCCTATTACGGCTACGAGACCAAGGCTGACCTGTTCTTCGATCTGCGCGCGCGTCACACCAATCTCGTCGGCTTCAAGGAATTCGGCGGGGGTGCAGCACTGACCTATGCCGCCGAGCACATCACCGGGCGCGACGCATCCTTGCTGCTGCTGGTCGGTGTCGACACGCAGGTGTTCCACGGCTTCGTGAATTGCGGCGCCGTCGGCGCGATCACCGGGATCGGCAACGCACTGCCCGAGGAGGTGCTGCATCTCGTGGCCCTGTGCCGCAAGGCGGCCGAGGGCGATCCGGTGGCGGAGCGGCGCGCGCTCGAACTCGATCGCGCGTTGCACGTACTGTCCACCTACGATGAAGGCGCGGACCTCGTTCTCTACTACAAGCACATGATGGTGCTGGCAGGTCATCCCGAATACGCGCGCCACTTCGTCGCGACCGACGCGCTGTCGGCAAGCCAGCGCCACTACGCCGAGACAAGCTGGACACGGTTCAAGGCCTGGTACGCCAAGTGGAAGCCGGAAGGGCCGTGACTGGGCAGAGGGCCCTTGTCGTCGGCGGCGGCCTCGTCGGCGCCGCCTGCGCCTGGCGCCTGCTGCGGGATGGCTGGGCCGTCGATCTCGTCGATCCCGGCGATGCGCGCGCCGCGGCATCCTGGGGGAATGCGGGGCATCTCGCGATCGAACAGACGGCCCCGCTCGCATCGCTCGCCGTGTTGCGCTCTTTGCCCCGGCGGCTCTTTGCCTTCGGCGGGCCGGTCGGGCTTCATCTCCGCGATGCGGCCGCCTGGCTGCCTTTCGGGTTGCGGATGCTCGCTTCCGTCGGGCCGGCGCGCTTGGCCAGCGGCACGCAGGCGCTCAAATCCCTGTTGGAACACGCGATACCGGCATGGCTGCGGCTGGCGGACGACATCGGCGCGCCCGCGCTCATCCGCGCCGACGGCCATTTCGTGGCCTGGGAAACCGAGGCAACGCATGCAAGCGGGCGCAACGCCTGGCTTCGGGCGGATCTGGGCGCGGCATCGGCCCGCGACGCGACCGCTGAGGAACTGCGGTGGCTGCAATCGCTGTTCGCCGGCCGCCCCGCGGGCGCGCTGCGCTTCGAGGGCAGCGGCCAGGTCGTGGAGATCCAGGCGCTGCGGGACCGGCTGGCTGCTGCGTTCCGCACGGCAGGGGGCACGATCCGACCGGGCCGCGCCATCGGTATCGAAATCGAGGGGGCGACGGCATCGCCTCGCCTCGACGACGGGACGCTGCAGGCCTGCGACCTGGTCGTCCTCGCCGCCGGCATCGGATCGGCGCCCCTGCTGCGTCCGCTCGAGGGGCCGGTGCCGCTAATTGCCGAGCGTGGCTACCATGTCGAGACGCCCGACGGGCTCGATGGCTGGCCCGCCGATCTGCCGCCCGTCGCGTTCGAGGACCGGTCCGTCATCGTCACCCGCTTCGCGTCCACGCTGCGGCTCGCCGGGTTTACCGAATTCGCCAGCCCGACCGCCCCCGCCGACGCGCGGAAATGGGACCGGCTCGATCGCCATGCCGACGCGCTCGGCCTGCCAGGCGCGGGCGGCCGCGCGCGCTGGACTGGCGCGCGGCCGACCCTGCCCGACTACTTGCCGGCGATCGGCTGGTCGCGGGCGGCGCCCAATCTCATCTATGCGTTCGGGCATCAGCATCTCGGCGTGACACTGGCCGCGATCACCGGCGAGCTCGTCGCGACCGCGGCGCGCGGTCTTGCGCCCGCCGTGCCCCTCGCGCCGTTCGACATTCGCCGCTTTGCGTGAGGGGAATACAGCGACATGCGCGTCATTGATTCGCATACGGAAGGCGAGCCGACCCGCCTGATCGTGTCGGGCGGCCCGGATCTCGGCAGCGGACCGCTCGACGAGCGGCGTGCGCGCTTCGCAGCCGAGTTCGACAACGTCCGCAGTTTCGCGGTGAACGAGCCGCGCGGCAGCGATGCGGTGGTCGGCGCGCTGCTGTGCGAGCCCGTCGATCCCGCCTGCGCGGCAGGGCTGATCTTCTTCAATAATGTCGGCTATCTCGGCATGTGCGGCCACGGCACGATCGGCGCGGCGGTGACGCTCGCGCATATGGGCCGGATCGGGCCTGGCACGCACCGCTTCGAAACGCCGGTCGGCGAGGTCACGGTGGAGTTGCTCGGCCGCAACGAGGTCGAGATCGAGAACGTGCCGAGCTGGCGCTACCGCAAGGACGTCGCGGTGGCCGTCGATGGCCTTGGCACGGTGGTTGGCGATATTGCCTGGGGCGGCAACTGGTTCTTCCTTGTCGGCACGCCGCCGCTGCCCCTGGTGATGGCCAACATCCAGGACCTCACCCGCGCCGCCGACGCGATTGCACGCGCGCTCGAGACGGCCGGCATCACCGGCGCGGACGGCGCGAAGATCGATCACGTCGAGTTCTTCGGGCCGCCGCGCGACCCGGCGGCGGACAGCCGGAACTTCGTGCTGTGCCCCGGCGGTGCCTATGACCGCTCGCCCTGCGGCACGGGCACCAGCGCAAAGCTGGCGTGCCTCGCCGCTGACGGCAAGCTCGGCGCGGGCGAGACGTGGATCCAGGAGAGCATCGTCGGCAGCCGCTTCGCCGCGCAGTACCGACCTGGCCCGGAGGGGCACATCGTGCCGCGCATCCGGGGCCGGGCCTATGTCGTCGCCGAGGCGACGCTGCTGCGCGATCCCGAGGATCCCTTTGCCGACGGCATGCGCGGGGATCGCTGATGTACGACGCCTTCGTCCGCTTCGCCGAACGCCTTGCCGATGCCGCGGCCGCGATGATCGAGGCAGGCGGTGCCACCGGCACGTCCATGAAGCCCGACCGATCCTTCGTGACCGAGATGGACCTCGCGATCGAGGCCCGCCTGCGCGAGATGATCGCCGCCGAATATCCCGACCACGGCATCCTCGGCGAGGAATTCGCCGCCACGCGCCCGACGGCCGAGCATGTCTGGATCCTGGATCCGATCGACGGCACTGCCGCCTTCGTCGCCGGCATGCCGGTCTACGGCACGCTGATCGCTCTGGCACGGAACGGCGAGCCGGTGGTCGGCGTGATCCATTTCCCCGCGACGCGGGAGCGCTGGGTGGGCGCGAAGGGCCGCGAGACGACGCTGAACGGGAAGCCCTGCCAGACCCGCCGCGGGGCTACCCTCGCCGAAGCGATCATGTCCGCCAGCAACCCCGACTTCTTCGGCGCCGAGGAAAAGCCTGTCCTTGCCGCGCTCAGCGCCGCAACGGCCTGGCGCGTCTATGGCGGGGCGGCGCTGAGCTATGGGCGCCTTGCCTCCGGGCGCATCGACCTGTCGCTGGATGCCGGGCTCAAGGTCCACGACTACGCCGCCTTCGTGCCGATTCTCGAAGGCGCGGGCGGCATCATCACCGATTGGCAGGGCAGGCCGCTGACGCTCGATAGCGGCCCGCGCGTGCTGGCGGCAGGCGATGCCCGCCGGCATGCGGCGGCCCTCGACCTCATCCGAGAGAGCGCGTGACATGGCTGGCATCCGGATCAGGGACCTGGTGGTCGGCTATGGCGCGGTGCCGGTGATCACCGATCTGTCGCTCGACGTGGTGGACGGATCGCTCTTCACGCTTCTGGGGCCGAGCGGCTGCGGCAAGACCACGCTGCTGCGAACGATCGCGGGCTTCGTGCCGATCCGCGCCGGGACGTTGCATTTCGGCGAGCGCGACGTGACGGCGCTGCCGGCTTGGCTGCGCGACATCGGCATGGTGTTCCAGGACTACGCGCTGTTCCCGGACAAGACCGTGTTCGACAACGTCGCCTATGGCCTGCGCGCCCGGAAGGTGGCGGCGGCATCGATCAAGGCGACGGTCGGCGAGTACCTCGAGCGCGTGGGCCTCTCGGCCTATGCTGACCGCATGCCGGCGGCGCTCTCCGGCGGGCAGCGCCAGCGCGTGGCCCTGGCGCGTGCGCTGGCCATCAAGCCGACCGTCCTGCTGATGGACGAACCGCTCTCGAACCTCGACGCCAAGCTGCGCGTCCAGGTGCGCGAGACGATCGCCGACCTGCAGCGGGAGGTCGGCATCACCACGATCCTCGTCACGCATGACCAGGAGGAGGCGCTGGCGCTATCCGACCGGATCGGGTTGCTGCGACAGGGCCGGATCGAGCAGGTCGGTACGCCGGAGGAGCTCTACGCGCGGCCCGCCTCGGCCTATGTGGCGGATTTCGTGGGCGCGGCGAACACGCTGGCCGTCACCCTCGCAGCGCCCGTCGCGGGCGGCAGCCGTGCCCGCATTGACCTTGACGGCACGATGGTCGAGGCGACGGCCCCGGCGCCATTGCCGGCCGGCAACGCGATTCTCGTCGCGCGAGGCGAATCCCTTCGCCTCGTGCCGCCGGCGGAGGGCATGCCAGGCGACGTGCCCTGCACCATCCGCCGCCGGCAGTATCTCGGCGGGCGCACCACCTATCAGGTCTGCACCGCTTCGGGCCGCGCCATCCGCGTCGAGGCGCATGACGAGGCGACGGCCCTGGCGGTCGGCTCCGCGGCGGGATTGCGCCTCGATCCTGCCCGCTCGCTGGTGGTGGCATCGTGACCCGGCAACTGCGCGACGTCTGGTTCTGGCTCACGGTGCTGGCGCTGGCGCTGGCGGTCCTGTTCCTGCTGTACCCCCTGCTGCGGGTGCTGGGCACGAGCCTCGCCGCGGGGGGCGACGGCCAGTCGGGCTGGGTGACGCTTGTGACCGACGCGAGGTATCGCGCCGCAGTGCTCAACACGCTGCTGCTGGGGGCGGTCGTGACCTGCACCTCGACGTTGATCGGCGTGCCGCTTGCCTTCTTCGCCGCGCGCTTCTCCTTTCCCGGGAAGGCGCTGATCGCGCTGTTGCCGATGACCACGCTGATCGTGCCTGAGGTGATCGCCGTGCAGACCTGGCTGATGGTGCTCGGCAATAACGGCTTCCTCACGCGGTTCCTCGCCGACTGGGGCTGGCGCCTGCCGTCCTTCTACGGCTGGTTCGGTCTCGTGACGGTCATGACGTTTATCTACTACACCTATGTCTACATCGGCACGCTTGCCGCCATCCGCGGCTTTGATTCGCAGCTTGAGGAAGCCTCGCAAAGCCTTGGGGTGCCTCCCCGCCGCTCCCTCCTCAACGTCATGGTGCCGGTCGTGGTGCCTGCGATCCTCGCCAGTGCCTTGCTCGTGTTCACGCTGGTCGTCGGCAACTTCGCCGTAGCGATGGTCCTCGGCCAGAGCGTGCCGCTGCTGTCGGTGCTGACCTACCAGAGCTTCGTGTCGGAGGTCGGCACCAACCCGGTGATGCAGAGCACGCTGGCCAGCGTGTCGATCGGCATCGTCGCCTGCGTGCTGTTCCTGCAGCGCAGGATCGTGGCGCGCGGGCGCTACGAGATCGTGCAGGGCCGCGGCGCAGCACCCCGGCGGATGTCGGGCCGCGCGGCGCTGCCGATCGCGTTCGGCGCCGCGGTTGTCGTCGTCGTCTCGATCCTGCCGCTGGTCACCGTGGTCGTCGGCGCCTTCACCCGTGCGCGCGGGCCGGTGATGCGCTGGGGCGACTGGACGACCGCCAACCTCGAGCGGGTGGTGCTGAACGCCCCGGACCCGATCTGGAACACGCTGATGTTCGCCGGTGCGGCCACGGCTCTCAGCCTGATCGTGAGCACGCTCCTCGGGTTCCTGATCGTCAAGAAGCGCAACGCGCTGACACCCGCACTCGACTATCTCGCCTCGCTGCCGCTCGCACTCTCCGGCACGGTGCTCGGCATCGGCCTCCTGCTGTCGTTCAGGGACGGTTTCCTGCCGCTGGCCGGCGGGGCGGGCATCATCGTGCTCGCCTATCTGATACGCCGGCTTCCCTTCGGCATCCGCAACGCGTCCTCGACGCTCTACAACATCCCGAACTCGATCGAGGACGCGTCGGTCAGCCTCGGCGTGCCGCCGCTGCGGACCTTCTTCAAGGTCGTCTTCCCGCTGATGGTGCCGTCGGTTGCCGCCGCGGGCGTGCTCGTTTGGACGACGACGGTGGCCGAGCTCAGCGCATCCGTCGTCGTCTACTCCGCGGGCCAGGAGACGCTGCCGATCCAGATCTTCCGCCTCATCGACTCCAACCTCATGGCGCAGGCATCGGCCTATGGCCTTGTGCTGGTCGCCATCATCATCGTGCCGATCCTGATCGCGACCCGTGTGTTCAGAATCGACCTGTTCGCCGCAAAGTAAGGCGAAACGTCCAGCTAAGAAGGAGAACAGCATGACCGCAATGCTCAATCGCCGCGCCGTCCTTGCGGGGCTCGGCTCCGTCGCTGCCCTGCCTGCCTTCGCGCAGGCCGCCGGCAACGCCGTCGTCTACACCTCGAACAACCAGCAGGCGGTGCAGTCGATCACCGATGTCGGGCGGCGGCGCCTGCCGAACTTGCGGTTCAACTTCGTCACCGGCGGCAGCGGCGTGCTGCTGCGGCGCATGGAAGCGGAAGCCGCGCGGCCGCAGGCCGACATCTTCTGGAGTTCGAGCGCCAATACGCTCGGTGCGTTCCGGCCCCTCTTCGAGAGCTACCGCTCGCCCGAAGCCGCGACGATCCCGTCCGCGCTCGCCGAGCCGTCGAACCTCTGGACCGCGTCGAACCTTCACGTCGTCACGCTGATGGTCAATCGCAACCACCTCTCCGGCAACCCCGAGCCGCGGGTGTGGAGCGATCTCCTCGACCCGCGCTGGCGGCGCCGGATGATCATCGCGGATCCGGCCAACAGCTCGACGGCGTACACCATCCTCTGGGGCGTCCGGCAGATGCATGGCGCGGAAGGGTTGCGCCGCCTCGCCGCGAATGTCGTCGTGACCAGCGCTGCCGCGACGGTGCTGCGTGCGGTCGCGCAGGGCGAGTACGCGATCGGCCTGACCTTCGAGGCGAACGCCTATGCCTATGTCGCCGGCGGCCAGCGCGAGATCAAGCTGGTCTACCCCGAGGACGGCACATTCACGACGCCGGAGTTCCTGGTGCTCGCGAAGAACGCACCGAACGGCGCGGCCGCGCGCGCGGCCTTCGACCACATCATCTCACGCGACGTACAGATCGCGTTGCTGGAGAACGCTTTCCGCCGCCCCACCCGCAGCGATATCGACGTAAGCCGCCACGCAGACCTGCCGAACATCGGCTCGATCAGGGTCTTCGGCCTCGACGAGGAGGTGGCGGCCGCGCGGCGCACCGAGTTCCTCGCCGAGTGGACCGCGGCTGTCGCAGCGACGCGCTGAGCGCCAACGGCCTGGGCCCGCGCAACGGTCCGGTCCGGGCGGCCGAACCGTTGCGCGGTGTTCGGCTGCTCGGGCTGGTTGCGCGACAGCGCCCCGATGGGATCAGGGCCGGACGAGCACGACGCCTTCGGGTTCGAGGCCGAGCCTGACGGTCTCGCCGGGCTTGCGTCGCGACAGCCGATCCGGGCAGAGCGCGAAGAGGTCTCCCACCGGGGTCGCGAAATGATATTCGGTGTGCGATCCCATATAGGTCGCGCGCGAGACCGTCGCACGCAGCGCCCCGTCCTGACCGTTTGGCATGATCCGCACCGCCTCGGGACGAATGACCACGTCCACATCGCCGGGCACAAGACCACGCGCCGGCAGGTCGAGGCGGAGCGAATCCAGCGCGACGCGCGCCAGCCCCTGGTCGACGGCTTCGATGCGGCCGCGGATGTGGTTCGCCTCTCCCATGAAGGTCGCGACGAAGACCGAATTCGGCTGGGTGTAGAGTTCCTCCGGCGTGCCCGCCTGCGCGATTTCCGCATTACGCATGACGACGATCTTGTCGGAGACTGCCAGGGCCTCCGACTGGTCATGCGTGACATAGACGACAGTGAGGCCAAGCCGTTGCTGCAACGCGCGGATCTCCTCCCGCATCGAGCGGCGCAGCCGGGCGTCCAGGTTCGACAACGGCTCGTCGAACAGCAGCACCTCCGGCTCCAGCACCAGCGCGCGGGCGACCGCGACGCGCTGCTGCTGGCCGCCCGACATCTCGGATGGCAGGCGCGTGCCGAAGCCCTTGAGGCCCACCGTCTCGAGCGCGGCTTCCGCGCGCGCATGCGCGTCCCGCTTGCGTTGGCCGGACGAGATCAGGCCGTAGGCGACGTTCTCCAGCACGGTCATATGGGGGAACAGCGCATAGGACTGGAACACCATGGAGACATTGCGCTCGCCCGCCGGCAACAGCGTGACGTCGCGGCCGGCGATGAAGAGCCGGCCCTCGGTTGCCTGCTCCAGCCCCGCGATCATGCGCAGCAGCGTCGTCTTGCCGCAGCCGGATGGGCCGAGCAGTGTCACCAGCGTGCCGCCTTCGATCACGAGGTCGAGCGGCTTCACGGCCTGCACCTTGCCATAGTGCTTGCCGATGCCCTGCAGGCGGACATCGGCGGCGCGGGTGTTCAGGGCGAGCGTCACGCGCGGCCTCCGGCGGTAAGGGCGGCCGGCGTCGCCGCGGCGCGGCGGCCGAGCCGGCGGCGGCCGACCACCAGGTTGATCAATCCGATCGCCGTCATCATCAGCACGATCAGCACCGCGCAATAGGCGATGGCCAGGCCATAATCGCCATTGATCACGCGGTTGATGATGAAGACGGTCGCCATCTCGTACTCCGCCGAGACCAGGAAGATCACGGCCGAGACGGTCGTCATCGCGCGCACGAAGGAATAGACCAGCGCGGTGACGATGGCAGGCTTCAGCAGTGGCAGCACCACCGTGGTCAGCGCGCGGAAGGTCGAGGCGCGCAGCGTGATCGCCGCTTCGTCCAGGCTCTTGTCCAACTGGCTCATCGCAGCGACCCCGGACCGCACGCCGACCGGCAGGTTCCGGAAGACGAAGCAGGCGATCAGGATCGCCGCCGTTCCGGTGATCTCGAGCGGTGGGATGTTGTAGGTCAGGATATAGGCAACGCCGATCACGGTGCCGGGCACGGCGAAGGTCAGCATCAGGCTGAATTCCAGCGCCGTGCGCCCCGCGAAGCGCTGGCGCGTCAGCACCCAGGCGGCCAGCAGGCCGAGCCCCGCGGTGATGGGGGCCGCGATGGCCGCCAGCTCGATCGTCGTGACCAGCGAATGCCAGGCGCCACCTGAGAACAGCATCCGCCCATCCGGCGTCCATTCCAACGCGAAGGCGCGCTTGAAGTGGGAGAGAGTCGGTGTCCAGTCGCGTCCCCAGACCCGCACGAAGGCGCCCGCCAGCGCCATGCAGTAGACGGTGACGGTCAGAAAGGCCCAGGGGATCGCCACCGCAAAGGCGACGATCTTCACCGGCCGCGGCAGGCCCTGTGGGAGCCCGGCATCGCCCTTTCCGGTGACGGAGACGTAGCTGCGCCGCCCGACTACCGCGCGCTGCAACAGGAAGGCGCAGAGCCCGACCACCAGCATGATGCAGGCCAGCACCGCGGCGCGGCCGAAATCCTGCTGCGCGCCAACCACGGCGAAGAAGATCTCGGTGGACAGGACGCCGTAGGAACCGCCGAGCACGATCGGGTTGCCGAAATCCGCCAAGCTCTCGATGAAAACCACAAGCCAGGCATTGGCCAGGCCGGGGATCATCAGCGGCAGGGTCACCGCCCGGAAGGTCCGCATCTTCGAGGCGCGAAGCGTCTGCGACGCTTCCTCCATGCTGGGGGAGATGCCCTCCACCACGCCGATCAGCACCAGGAAGGCGGTGGGCGTGAAGGAGAACACCTGGGCCAGGAAGACGCCGTCGAAGCCATAGATCCAGCGGCCGAGCTCGACGCCGAAGGTCGCTTCTACGACCTGGTTCACCACGCCGGAGCGGCCGAAGATCAGGATCAGCCCGAGCCCGATGACGAAGGGCGGCGTGATGATCGGCAGCACCGTCAGCAGCCGCATGGCCCGCTTCGCAGGGAAGGCGGTGCGCGTGACGATCAGCGCGAAGCAAAGCCCCAGGATCGTTGCCGCCGTCGCGGTCGAGGTCGCCAGCGCCAGCGTGTTCCAGAAGACGCCGCAATTCACTGGACCGGTGAGGCAGGACAGGCCCCAGATCTTGCGGTCGAACAGGCGGTCCGCCATCGCCGCGCCGACACCCAATTCGCCGCGCGGCGTGAACATCTGGGACAGCATCGTCAGCACGGGCCAGGCCGTGAAGATGAC
>JBIIRI010000190.1:0-5778 GCA_044341625.1 Roseomonas sp. | reverse complement strand
CCGGTTCCCGCCACCCAGCGTCTCGCCGGCCAGACGCTCGCTGAACTGGGCCATCGCGGTGTGGTCCTGGCCCGGGCCGAGCATGGTGGATGCCGCCGCCCACATCTCCCGGCACAGCGCGGCGAAGGGCGCGGGGGTTGCGGTTTCATGCGCCACGGCCAGCGCGACGCCGAGATCCTTCGCCATCAGATCAAGGCCAAAGCCCGCATCGAAGCGGCGCGACAGCACGAACTGGCTGAACTTCTTCTGCGTGCTGTTGTTCATGCCCGTCGAGGCGTTCAGCACCTGGACCATCTGCGCGGGATCGAGGCCGAAGCGCTGGCCGATCAGCAGCGCTTCCACGCCAATCAGGAAGCCGGCGGCGCTGACCAGATTGTTCAGCGCCTTCATCGCCTGCCCGGCGCCGACACCACCGACATGGGTCAGCGCCGTGCCCATCGCCCGGAGCGCGGGATCGGCGCGGGCGACATCGGCCGCCTCGCCACCCAGCATGATGGCCAATTCGCCGGTCCTGGCGCGCGGCACACCGCCCGAGACGGGCGCATCGATCATCGCGACCCCGCGCGGGGCCAGCGCCTCCGCGAAGCCGCGCGTGGCCGTCGGCACGCCGGATGTCATCTCGATCAGCAGCATGCCGGGGGCGAGCGCATCGCCCATCGCCGCGATGGCCTCCCCCACCTGCTTCGAGGTGGGCAGGATGGTGATGACGGCATCCGCGCCGCGGGCGGCCGTCGCGGCATCCTCCGCCGCGACGCCGCCAACTTCCGCCGCGAAGCGCGCGGCGCGGCCGGGCGCGGCGTCGCAGGCCACCACCTCGAACCCCGCACCGACCAGCCGCGCGGCCATGGGCCAGCCCATATTGCCGATGCCGATGAAGGCGATGCGGCGCAGCGCGCCGCCAGGGGACGCCGCGCTCATCGCACGGCGGAGAAGGCGGTCGGTTGCAGGATCATGTTGTCGATGGAGGCGACGATCGGACCGTCGCGCTCGCTCTCAGCGCGCTTGGCGATCCATTCGGGATCGACGACGAAGGCGCCCCACTTGGCCTCACGCTCCGCGAGCGAGTCCCAGGCCAGTAGGTAGTAGAGATCGGAGTTGCCCTCCCCGATCGCGACGGTCCAAAAGCCGGCTTGGCGGATGCCGTGGCGTTCCCAGATGCCGAGCGTGGTGGTCTCGAAGCGCTTCAGCAGCGCCGGCAGCCGCCCCGGCACGCAACGGTAGATGCGGAGTTCGTGGATCATCGTAAGGTCCTCCCTTCCGTCAGCGGTAGCACGACAGCAGAGTGACGCGAAGCGCACCCAAGGAGGGACTGCCCATGACCCCGGATACCCAGCGGGACGACGACATCTACGAGCTGCACGCGATCAAATACGCGCACAGCCCGCGGACGGCGGGCGCGAATTTCCTGGGCGGCGATCCGCATGACATGTCGCCGATGCCGCTCGACTACTTCGTCTGGCTGATCCGAGGCCGGACGCGCAGCTTCGTGCTGGATACGGGCTTCGACCGCGATGTCGCCGCGAAGCGCGGGCGGCAATGGATCCGCACGCCGGCGGAGGGGCTCGGGATGCTCGGTGTGGAGGCCGGCAAGGTGCGGGACGTGATCCTGTCCCACATGCATTACGACCATGCCGGCAACCACGCGATGTTCCCCGCCGCGCGCTACCACATCCAGGACCGGGAGATGGCCTTCTGCACCGGGCGCTGCATGTGCCACGACACGATGCGCGCCCCCTTCGAGGCAGCCGACGTCACCGCGATGGTCCAGCGCGTCTTCGAGGGCCGCGCCTGCTTCCATGACGGCGCGGCGGAGATCGCGCCGGGCATCAGCCTGCACCATGTCGGCGGGCATTCGCTCGGCCTGCAGGTGGTCCGCGTGCGGACGCGGCGGGGCTTCGTGGTGCTGGCCTCGGATGCCACGCATTTCTACGCCCATGTCGAGCAGAGGCGGGTCTTCCCGATCGTCGCCGACGTGCCGGCCGTGCTGGCGGGCTACGAGACGCTGACCCGCCTCGCCTCCTCGCCAGCGCATATCATTCCGGGGCACGACCCGCTGGTCCTGGCGCGCTATCCGGCCTCGGCCCCGGGGCTCGAGGGGATCGCGGCCAGGCTCGATGCGGAGCCGCTGGCCTAGTCGGCGCGGATGCGCCCGGCCGTCACCACGCGCTGCCAGCGTTCGAGTTCGGACGCGGCGAGGCGCGCATAATCCTCCGGCGGGCCGCCACGCGGCGTGGTGCCGCGTTCGGCCAGCTGGCGGCGCAGCGCGGGGTCGGCCAGCGCGGCCTGCAGCGCCGCCGACATCCGCGCCACGACGGCTTCGGACGCGGAGCGGTGGGTGTGCAGCCCGAACCACGCCTCAGCCTCGAAGCCCTCCATACCGAATTCGGCACCGAGTTCCGCCAGCGCGGGCACATCGGGCAGGTCAGGCAGACGCTCACGCGACGTGACGGCGAGCGCCACCACGGTGCCGGCGCGAATCTGCGGCAGGGCGGTCGGCAGGTTGTCGATGAAGCTGTCCACCTCGCCGCCCATCACCGCGGTCATGCCGGGGCCCGCGCCACGATAGGGCACATGGGTAATCCGCACGCCCGCCTGCTGGTTGATCAGTTCCCCCGTCAGATGCGTCGAGGTGCCGTTGCCGGCGGAGGCGAAGGTACGCGTATCCGGCGCGGCGCGGGCCGCGCGCAGGAAGGCCCGCACATCGCCATTGGGCACCTTCTGCCGGTTCGCCACCCAGACATTCGGCACGGTCACCAGCAGCGTCACCGCGCGGAAATCCGTGGTCGGGTTGTAGGGCAGGTTCGGATAGAGCGCCGGGCCGATGGCGTGGGAGGCGATCTGCGAGAGGAACAGCGCATGGTCGTCGCCCTCCCGCGCGAAGCGGCCGGCGGACAGCGTGCTGCCGGCGCCGGGCTGGTTCTCCACCACAACCTGGCGGCCGATCTGGTTCCGCAGGGCTCCGGCGACCAGCCGCGCCACGACATCCGTCGTGCCGCCAGGCGGGAAGGGAACGATCAGCCGCACGTCGCGGCTGGGCCAAGCTTCCTGTGCCACAGCGACCGGTGCCGACAGCATGGTGGCAACCCCGGCGAGGACGCTGCGGCGCGTGAACGAAACCATGTTTCTTCTCTTTCTCCCGACCAGACACGCAGGATGCCAGCGCCACCGCGGTCCTGTCGAGACGGCGGCTTGCGGCCCCGTCGCCGCGTGCCACAATCCCGTTCCCTAGGAGACTCCGATGGCCGCCCCGCACACCCCGCCCCCGCATGACATCGGCGGCCGCCACCACGCCCCGATCGCGCAGGAGGAACACGACTACGCGCATTGGGAGAAGGAGGCGGATGCGATCCGCATGCTGCTGGCCGATGGCCGGCGGCGCCTGTTCACCACCGATGAGAGCCGGCGCGTCCAGGAACAGCTGGACGACGCGACCTATTGGAAGACCCCGTACTATGAGCGCTGGATCCATGCCTTCTCGACGCTGCTGATCGAGAAGCGCGTGCTGCCCCTGCCCCGGATCGAGGCCGAGGAAGCCAGGCTGCGCGCCGCCGGCGAGGACCGGGTGGAAGGCACTGCCGCCGGGGGGCATGCGGACCATGATCACGACCACGACCACGACCACGACCATGATCACGACCACCCCTATCAGGAAGATCATGACGCGCATGTGGACGTCCTCTCGCCGCTCCGGCTGCGGGGCGTCGCGGTGCGGAACCTGCTGCTGGCCGACGGCGTCCTGACCGCGGCCGAGATCCGCGACGAGATCGAACGGATGGACAGCCGCGGCACCCATAATGGCGCCCGTGTCGTGGCCCGCGCCTGGACCGACCCGGCCTTCGCCGCCCGGCTCGCGGCCGATGCGGGCTCGGCGGTGCAGGAATTGGGCTTGGCGAAGGGCGAGACCGTGCTGACGGCGCTGTTCAACACGGCGGAAACGCACAACCTCGTCGTCTGCACGCTGTGTTCCTGCTATCCGCGCAGCGTGCTTGGCCGGCCGCCAGCCTGGTACAAATCCCGCGCCTATCGCGCGCGGGCGGTGCGCGACCCGCGCGGCATCCTGGCGGAATTCGGCACCACCCTGCCTGACGGCACCGCGATCCGCGTGCACGACAGCAATGGCGAGCTGCGCTACCTGGTCGTGCCCGAACGCCCGGCCGGCACTGAGGGCTGGGACGAGGCGCGCCTGCAAACCCTCGTCACCCGCGACAGCATGATCGGCGTGGCGCTGCTCCAGGCCCCCGTGACGGAAGGAACCGACCCGCGATGACCGACAAGCTCGAGAAGTGGCGCGGCTATGTGCCGGATGAGGAGCTGGAAACCTACCGCAAGGGCGGCTTCGCGCGCCGCATCGGCTTCGGACGGCGGCCGGCGCTGCTCAACATCGACACCACCTACATGTTCGTCGATCCCGCCTATTCGCAATGCGGACGAGAGATGACGGCGCTGATGGCGGCGGTGACGCGGCTGACCGAGACCTTCCGCGCGCTCGACCTGCCAATCTACTACAGCCGCCGCGACGACCGGACCCACCCGACCTATCGCGGGCTCTGGAACGAGAAGCTCGGCACGGCCGGCGATTTCCAGTACAGCCGCGACAAGCGCGCGGATGAATGGCCCGATTCCTATGCCCCACGACCGCAGGACCGGGTCATCTTCAAGAACAAGCCGAGCTGCTTCTTCCAGACGCCGCTCGACACCTTCCTGCGCTACGATGGCGTCGACACGCTGGTTATCTGCGGCATCTCCACATCTGGCTGCGTACGGCACGGCGCGGTGGACGCCTTCTCCCACAATTTCCGCCCGATCCTGGTGGAGGAAGCCTGCGGCGACCGCAGCCCCCAGGCGCACAAGGCCAACCTGTTCGACATGGACATGAAGTTCTGCGACGTCGAACGGCTGGACTACGTGCTGGCGCAGCTCGCGGCCTATGGCGGCGCGTAACGCGCCGCCTATTGGAACCGCTGATCCCGGTCGGACGCGATCCGTCGCGTCCTATCCGGTGATGCCGATCTGCCAGGGCGCGAATTCATGGCGGCCGAGGCCGAGTTCCTCGCTCTTGCTCTTCTCGCCCGAGGCGACGCGCAGCATCAGGTCCAGAATGCGTTCGCCCATCTCCGGCAGGCTGGCCATGCCGTCCAGCACCTCACCGCAATTGATGTCCATGTCGTCTTCCAGGCGGCGAAACATCGGCGTGTTGGTCGCCAGCTTGATGGATGGCACAGGCTTCGCGCCATACATCGACCCGCGCCCGGTGGTGAAGGCGATCATGTTGGCGCCGCCCGCGATCTGCCCGGTGGCGGAGACAGGATCGAAGCCGGGCGTGTCCATGAAGACGAAGCCCTTTTCCGTCACCGGTTCCGCATAGCGATAGACGCCCATCAGAGGCCCCGTGCCGCCCTTCATCATCGCGCCCAGCGACTTCTCCAGGATATTCGCGAGCCCGCCGGCCTGGTTGCCGGGGCTGACCACGCCGTTGATCTGCGTATCCCGGCCGGCGGCGTAGACATCCTTCCACCAGCGGATGCGCTCCAGCAGCTTCTCGCCGATCTCCTGGCTCGCGGCGCGGCGCGTCAGCGTGTGCTCGACGCCATAGATCTCCGGCGTTTCGGACAGGATGCCGGTCCCGCCATGCCGCGCGAGCAGATCGACCGCGGCACCGAGCGCGGGATTGGCGGTGATGGAGGAAAACCCGTCGGACCCGCCGCATTGCAGCCCGACACACAGGTGGCTGGCATCCACCGTGCTGCGCGTCGCGCGGTTGGCTTCGGGCAGCATCTC
>JBIIRI010000074.1:0-17349 GCA_044341625.1 Roseomonas sp. | reverse complement strand
CGAAGCTTTCCGCCGCCTCGTCCATCAAGCCGCAAAGCCGCGCCCAGGCGGTGCCGAGCCGAAGTGCCGGGATGGTCATCCGCGCATCGCCTGAAGCTGGGCGGGATAACCCGCGGGGTCCACATGCACGTCGATCAGCGAAGGCCCATCCTGCGCGAAGGCCTGTCGCAGCGCGGCACGATATTCGGTCGGCGTGGTCGCGACGAAGCCCTTCACGCCGAAGCCCTCCGCCACCTTGGCGAAATCCGGCCGCTGCCAGCGCACGCCTTCGGGGGGCAATTGGCGGCTCTGCTGCTTGATGTCGATCAGCGACAGCGCGGCATCGTTGAAGACGATGGTCACCAGCCGCGCGCCGCTATCGGCGACGGTCGCCAATTCGCCCGCCACCATCATGAAGCCGCCATCGCCGGTGAAGGCGATCGCGCCCCGCGCGGGATCATGCAGCGCCGCCGCGATCCCGGCCGGCAGCGCGAAGCCCATCGAAGCCAGGCCGTTCGAGATCAGCAGGTCGTGCGGCGCATCGCAGTCCCAGAAGGCGGTGGCGGAGAACATATGCGCCCCGGCATCCACCGCCACACGCGGCATCCGCCCGGCCTCCCGCGCCGCATCCTGCGCCAGGCGGACGATATCGGGGGGCGCGACACCGCCCTGCCCCGCCCAGGCCAGCGCATCGAGCGCCGCGTTGCGGTGGTGCGCGATCTCGGCCGCCGTCCAGCTCGACGCCCGCGCGACGGCGGCAAGCTTCGCGATGCTGGCCGCGAGGTCGCCATGCAGCGCGGCGGCGGGTTCGACATAGCGCACCGGATGCGGGCGCAGCGCGAGATCGAGAACCGGCGCGCGATAGCGCCAGGGCTGCAGGATCAGTTCCACCGGATCGAGGCCGATGGTCAGGATGAGATCCGCGTCCTCGACACAGGGCGCTTCCAGCGAGCCGCCAGTGAAGATGCCCGCGTGCAGTGGATGCCGGTCCGCCAGCACGCCCTTGGCCTTGTAGGTGACCAGGACCGGGGCGTGCAGCGCTTCCGCCAGCGCCCGCAGCGCGGCGGCGGCGCGGGGTTCCGTCGCTTCCAGCCCGGCGACCAGCACGGGCCGCTTCGCGCGCGCGAACAACGCCAGCGCATCGCCCGCATCGGGCGGCGCGGCAGGGGCCGCGGCGGGTGCGGGGGCCGCGCCGGGCAGCCGCCGCGCGGCTTCTCCGGTCAGGTCGAGATGGACGGCGCGGCGATCCCGCTGCGCGGTATCGAGCAGCGCCGCGATCTCGGCGGCCGGCGCCGCACCATCCGCGCGCGCGTAAGCCGCGACGAAGGCGGCGCTGGCCTGTTGCTGGTCGAAGACCTGATGCGTGACATAGCCGAGCTGCCGGGCCGAGAACCCATCCGAGACCAGCACCACCGGCGCGCGTTCCAGGCTGGCGCAGGCCAGCCCGTTCAACGCATTGGCCATGCCCGGCCCCTTCGTGGTCAACACGACGCCCGGCGCGCCGGTGAGTTCGGCATCCGCGATCGCGGCCATCGCGGCCGCGCCTTCATGCCTCGCCAGCACGAAGCCGATGCCGAAGCGCGCCATATTCGCCAAAAGGTCGAGCGAGGATCCGCCGCCGGGCACGCCCCAGATGCGCCTGGTGCCACGGCGCGCGAGGTCGGCCAGCAGCGCCTCCGCCACGGTGTTCACGGATTCGCCACCATCCGGCATCGCAGCGCTCCCCCCAAGCTGATCTGCCCGATGGTTATGCATCGCGCCACGCGCAGCGTCACCCCGCCAGCCCCGCACGCTTGCCAACCGCGCCGCGCGCGCCTTGCATGGCGGCGATGAGAACCAGGAGAGTCTGATGGATTTCACGGGCAAGCGCGTCCTGGTGGCGGGCGGCAGCAAGGGGATCGGGCGCGGCATCGCGCTCGGCTTCGCGCAGGCGGGGGCGGCGGTGTCGATCTGCGCCCGAGGTGCCGCGGCGCTGGAGGCGACGCGGGCCGAGATCGCGGCCTGCGGCGTCGCGGCGCATGCCATGTCCACCGACCTGGCCGATGCCACAGCCGTCGCGGATTGGGTCGCAGCCGCGGCGG
Organism: Roseomonas sp.; assembly: GCA_044341625.1. GTDB lineage: Bacteria > Pseudomonadota > Alphaproteobacteria > Acetobacterales > Acetobacteraceae > Falsiroseomonas. The sequence continues at coordinate 15,289 of JBIIRI010000074.1, read as the reverse complement.
CGGCGCTGGGCGGCGTCGATGTGCTGGTGAACAACGCCTCGGGCTTCGGGTCGCAGGATACCGAGGAAGATTGGGCGAAGGGCCTCAATGTGGATGTGATGGCGACGGTTCGCGCATCCCGCGCCGCGGCGCCGCATCTGCGCGCGGCGAAGGGGTGTATCGTCAATGTCAGCTCAATCTCCGGCTTCCGCCCCTCGCTCCGCACGCCGGCCTATGCGGCGGTGAAGGCGCTGCTGGTGAACTACACGCAGAGCCAGGCGGCGGCCTTCGCGAAGGATGGCGTGCGGGTGAATGCGGTCGCACCCGGCTCCATCGAGTTTCCCGGCGGCAGTTGGGAACAGCGGCGCAGCAGCAACCCCGCGCTTTATGGCCGGATCCGCGACTCGATCCCCTTCGGCCGGCTCGGCACGCCCGAGGAAGTGGCGGATGTCGCGCTGTTCCTCGCCTCGCCGGCCGCGCGCTGGATGACGGGGCAGACCCTGATCGTCGATGGCGGGCAGATGCTGAGCTGACGCGGCCACGCCGACGCGGGCAAGGGCTACGGCGGGGCGGCGCGGACATCGACCACGCGCCACGCCGCCTCCGCGCCATCGGGCGCACGCAGCGTCAGGACCTCTCCCGGGCGCAGGCCGCCGAGCATGTTGCGGATGCGGTGCACGGGCACGTCGCGATCCGCGCCGGCTTCGGCGAAGAAGCGCAATTGCCAGCCTTCCTCGTCATGGACCACGTCGCCCTGTTCATCTGGCCCGCCGGAGCCAAGGCGGCGCGCCGGCCAGGGGGCGGCGGCCTCCAGCCAAGCCTGCAGGTCGGGATGGCCGTGCGGGTCGAGCGCCATCTCGAATTCGATCAGCCCGGCCTGATCCGGCAACTGGCCGGCAAGCGGATCGCCCGGGCCCCAGGCGGGGGCCAGGGTGACGGTGACAGGCTGTGCGACCCCCAAGGCTGTTCTTCCCTCCGCTCAGCCTCGCTCAACGCAGCGGCGCGGCTGGGGGTTCAGATCGCGACCCGCACGCCTAGCTCCACCACGCGGTCCGATGGGATGCGGAAGAATTCGGTGGCCGGCACGGCATTACGGCTCATGATGGTGAACAGCCACTGCCGCCAGCGCGACATCTTGGGTACGGCCGCGGCCACCACCGTCTCCCGCCCCAGAAAGTAGGAGGTCTGCATCGGCTCTACGGGAATGCCGACATCCTTCAGCTGCGCGAGTTCCTTCGGAATGTTCGGGCTTTCCTGGAAGCCGTAGCGCAGCGCGACCCGGTGGATGTCAGGGGCCAGTTGCTCAACCTCGCGACGGCGGTCGGCGGGGACGTAGGGGATGGATTCATTCGAAACGGTCACGAATAGCACCCTCTCATGCAGCACCTTGTTGTGCTTGAGGTTGTGCAGCAAGGCGCCTGGCAGATAGTCGGCCTGGCTGGTCATGAACACCGCGATCCCCGGCACGCGCAGCGTGCGCGATTGCGGCAGGCGGGCGATGAAGGATTTGAGCGGCAGCCCGTCCTGCCGGAAGCGCGCGAACAGCAATTCCCGCCCGCGCGCCCAGCTGGTCATCAGCAGGAACAGCGCGATCCCAAGCAGCACCGGGAAGTAGCCCCCGGCCGGCACCTTCAGCAGGTTGGACGCGAAATAGGTCACATCGATCAGCAGGAAGGTTCCGAACAGCGGCAGCACCGCCGCCAGCGGCCAGCGGAAATGCTTCCAGAACACCACCATCGCCAGCAGGCTGGTGCAGACGAAAGTGCCCGTCACCGCGATGCCATAGGCAGCGGCCAGCGCATCCGACTCGCGGAACTCCAGCACCAGGATGATCACGCCGATCAGCAGCATGAAGTTGATCTGGGGCAGGTAGATCTGGCCTTCCTCCGTCTCGCTCGTGTGGCGCACGATAAGGCGCGGCAGCAGGCCGAGCTGCACGCATTGCCGCGCGACCGAAAAGGCGCCGGAGATCATCGCCTGGCTCGCGATGATGGTCGCCGCCGTCGCGAGCAGCACCAACGGCAGGCGGAACCATTCGGGCGCCAGCAGGAAGAAGGGATTCTCGATCGCAGAGGGGTCCGCCAACAGCAGCGCGCCCTGTCCGAAATAGTTCAGCACCAGCGCCGGCAGCACCACGAACAGCCAGGCAAAGCGGATCGGCTTCGCGCCGAAATGGCCCATATCGGCATAGAGGGCCTCGCCCCCCGTCACCGCCAGCACGACCGCGCCCAAGGCGATGAAGGACGCCAGGGGATTGGCGGCGACGAAGGCCAGCGCCGGCTCCGGCGACAGCGCGGCCAGCACGGCGGGGTTCTGCACGATCTGCACGAGGCCGAGCACGGCAAGCACCGCGAACCAGACCGCGGTGACGGGGCCGAAGATCCGCCCCATCTTGCCCGTGCCGCGATACTGCACGAGGAACAGTCCCAGCAGGACACACAGCGAGATCGGGATCACCGCCGGCTCCATCGCCGGGGAGACGATCCGCAGCCCCTCCACCGCCGACAGCACCGAGATCGCGGGCGTCACCATGCCATCGCTGAAGAACAGGCTGGCGCCGGCGATGCCGACCAGAACCGCGATGCGGCGCAGCCAGGTGCCTTCGGGCAGGGCGCGCATGGCCAGCGCGGTCAGCGACATGATCCCGCCTTCACCGCGATTGTCGGCGCGCAGGACGAAGGTGACGTACTTCACCGTGACGACGATGATCAGCGACCAGAAGACAAGGCTGAGGATGCCGAGGATGTCGGCGCTGTCGATCCCGTCATCCGCGAAGAAAAGCAGCGACGCCCGCATCGCGTAGAGCGGGCTGGTCCCGATATCGCCATAGACGATGCCGAGCGTGGCCAGCAGGGTGGCCGCCGTCAGCGGGCGGTTGGCCGGGGGGGAGTCGGTCAAGGTTTCGCCTCGAACGCGGAACGCCCGAGGCTTAGGACGGCCGGCGGCCGGCGCGCAAGCGTAGTCCGATCACGCCGCTTCACGCGGGGGGACGTCAATGCCCCCGCAGGATCTGGGACAGGAACAGCTTCAGGCGATCGGTCTGCGGGTTGTTGAACAGCGGCTCCGGCTCACCGCTTTCCACGATCTCGCCACGGTCCATGAACACCACCCGATCGGCCACCTGCCGGGCGAAGCCCATCTCATGCGTCACGCAGATCATGGTCATGCCGGTCGAAGCCAGCATCACCATGGTGTCCAGAACTTCCTTAATCATCTCGGGGTCGAGCGCGGAAGTCGGCTCATCGAACAGCATAATCTTGGGCTTCATGCACAGCGCGCGGGCAATCGCCACGCGCTGCTGCTGGCCGCCCGAAAGCTGGCCCGGATATTTCAGCGCCTGTTCCGGGATGCGGACCCGTTCCAGATATTCCATCGCCAGCTCCTCCGCCTCCTTCTTGGGCATGCGGCGGACCCAGATGGGGGCAAGGGTGCAATTCTCGAGCACCGTCAGATGCGGGAACAGGTTGAAGCTCTGGAACACCATGCCGACCTCGCGGCGGATGGCGTCGAGGCTGCGGAGGTCGTCCGTCAGCTCGATGTTATCGACGACGATCCGCCCTTCCTGATGCTGTTCCAGGCGGTTGATGCAGCGGATCATGGTGGATTTGCCCGAGCCCGAGGGGCCGCAGACCACCACCCGCTCGCCCTGGGCGACGGTCAGGTTGATGTCGCGCAGCACATGCAGCGCGCCGAACCACTTGTTGACGCCTTCGAGGCGGATGGCCGGCGGCGCATCCGCCTGCATGGCGGAGGCGACCGGGGCCTCCAGGACCGTTTCACCCATTCGAACCCCCTGCGGTCCGGCCGGTGGGCCGGAAAGATGTCATTCGTGTCATGCAATTGCGATGCCGGGGCGCCAAAGGCAAGGGCCCCGGCATCGGGGCTATCTGCGCCGGTGCCGGTTCAGGTCACTCTCGAGGCCCTGGCTGTATTTCGACATGGCGAAGCAGAAGACCAGGTAGATGGCGCCGACGGTGACATAGACCTCGACGCCGAAGCCCTGCCAGGCGGGTTCCACGATGGCGGTCTTGCCGGCGGTCAGCAGGTCGAAGATGCCGATGATCAGCACCAGCGACGTGTCCTTGAAGAAGCCGATGAAGGTGTTCACCAGCGGCGGGATCACCGTCCGCAGCGCCTGGGGCAGGATGATGAAGCCGGTCTTCTGCCAATAGGACAGGCCGAGCGCATCCGCCGCCTCATACTGCCCGCGCGAGAGCGATTGCAGACCACCGCGCACCACTTCCGCCAGATAGGCGCCGGCGAACAGCGTGATGGCGATCTGCGCGCGCAGCAGTTTGTCGATGTTCATCCCCTCCGGCAGGAACAGGGGGAACATCACGGACGCCATGAACAGCAGCGAGATCAGCGGCACGCCGCGGATCAGCTCGACATACAGGATGCAGAGCATCTTGATGGCCGGCAGCTTCGACCGCCGGCCGAGCGCGACCAGGATCGCGAGCGGAAACGCGAAGGCAAGACCGAAGGTGGACAGGATCAGCGTGATCGGCAGCCCGCCCCAGCGTTCCTGCGGCACGTAGCTGAGCCCGAAGACCCCGCCCCACATCAGCACGCCGATCGCCGTCAGCGTGCCGATCCAGATGGGAATAAGGCGCCAGTTCCAGAAGCGCCGCATCGCGGAGACGATGTAGAGCCCGACGAACAGCACGCAGACCAGCGCGGGGCGCCAATGTTCCTCGAAGGGATAGGTGCCGAACAGGATGAAGCGGTGCTTCTCAGCGATCACCGCCCAGCAGGCGCCCACCCCCTTCATGTCGCGGCAGGCGCCGGTCTGCGGCTGGTTGCCCTGCATCGGCACCGACCAGACGGCGTTGATGAAGGCCCATTCGACGAAGCCGAGCGTCCAGCGCACGATCAGATAGGCCAGCACCAGCGTGACGGCGGTGGACCACCAGGACGCGAACAGATTGGCGCGCGCCCAGGCGATGGGGCCGGTGGTGCGGATCGGCGCGGCCCGCGGGGCGGCTTCAGCCTGGGGCGCAGGAGCAATGTTCATGGCGCTCATTGTGTGATGCCCTCAAGCGCCGGGCGCCGGCTCCGCCGGCTTGGCTCGCCGGACCGCCGGCGGGCGCCGTTCGGCGCCTCGGGCTGCTGCGCAGCCCGCATGGGTCGGATCGCATCCATGGCGCTCACCGTTCGACCAGCGCGATGCGCGCATTGTACCAGTTCATGAACAGGCTGATCGACAGGCTGATCGTCAGATAGACCAGCATGATGATCGCGATGCCCTCGATCGCCTGGCCGGTCTGGTTCAGCGTCGTGTTCGCGATGCTGACGATGTCCTGATAGCCGATGGCGACCGCGAGCGAGCTGTTCTTCGTCAGGTTCAGGTAGTTCGAGGTCAGCGGCGGGATGATCACGCGCAGCGCCTGGGGCAGCACGATCTTCCGCAGGATCTCCCCACGCTGGAGGCCGAGCGCCTGCGCCGCTTCCCACTGGCCGTGCTGGACGGATTGGATGCCGGCGCGCACGACCTCGGCGATGAAGCCGGCGGTGTAGGTGACCAGGCCGATCAGCAGCGCGAAGAATTCCGGGCTCACCGTGATGCCGCCACGGAAATTGAAGCCGCGCAGCGCGGGGATATCGGGGGTGAAAGGCGCCCCGAAGGCGGCCCAGACCGCCAGCGGGAAGCCGACGATCAGCGCGATGCCCGCCGGCCAGATCTTCCGCGGCTGGCCATCGGCATATTGCCGCGCGCGCATCGCGCGGGCGTAAGCCCAGGTCAGCACGATCCCGCCCACCATCGCCGCAACCGTCCACCAATGCGCCGACGTCCACTCGATGAAGGGCAGCTTCATGCCCCGGTTCGAGAGGAAGACGCCCTCGATCGGGTTGATCGCCTGGCGTGGCCCGGGCAGGGCCTGCAGGATCGTGTACCAGAACAGCAATTGCAGCAGCAGCGGCAGGTCGCGGATGACCTCGATATAGACGCCGGCCAGCTTCGACAGCAGCCAGTTGTTCGACAGCCGCGCGATGCCGATGGCGGTGCCGAGGATGGTCGCCAGCACGATGCCGATGATCGCGACCTTCAGCGTGTTCAGCACGCCGACGGTCAGCGCGCGCAGGTAGTTGTCGGTCGGCTCATAGGGGATCAGGCTCTCGCCGATCGGCAGCCCCGCTTCGCGGGTCAGGAAGCCGAAGCCGGTGGCGATGCGCCGGACTTCCAGGTTGTGGACGGTGTTCGACCACAACCACCAAAGGACCGACGCGACGACGCCGACCACCAGCACCTGCCAGACGATGCCGCGCACCCTCTCATCGCCCCAGGACAGGCGGAGCGGGCGCCTCGGCGGCCCGGCGGAGGCCAGGCGCGGGTCAGCGGCGGAAGATGACATGCGACAATCCTGTCACGGCGCGGATCGCGGCGCCCAGGCCCCGGTCACGGGGCGGGCGCCGCGCGGCATGGTGTGCGGCAAGGGCGGGGCCATGGATGGCGCGGCCCCGCCGGGCCCTCAGCGGAAGGGCGGCGCGTATTGCAGGCCGCCCTGGTTCCACAGGGCATTCGGCCCGCGCTGCAGCCCGATCGGGCCCAGGTGGCGCTGGTAGATCTCGCCGTAATTGCCGAGGTTGCGGACGATATTCACCATGAAGGCATTGTCCACGCCGAGCATCCGGCCGAGATCGCCGGACCGCCCAAGCAGGCGCTGCGCGTCCGGCCGGTTGTCGCCGGTCGCGGCCTGCGCGACGTTGGCCTGGGTGATGTCCAGCTCCTCGGCGGTCACCAGGCCGAAATGGATCCAGCGCAGCAGGTCGGTGAAGCGCTGGTCGCCATGGCGCACCAGCGGGGCGAGCGGCTCCTTCGAGATCACATCGGGCAGGATCAGGTGATCGGCCGGGCGCGGCTGCGCGGACCGCGTGGCCGCGAGGCCCGAGACGTCCGTGGTGTAGGCGTCGCAACGGCCGGCGACATAGGCCTGCACCACTTCCTCCAGCCGCTCGATCACCACAGGCGTGAAGCGGATGCGGTTGGCGCGGGCCCAGTCGGTCAGGTTCTGCTCGGTCGTCGTGCCGGGCTGCACGCAGATGGTCGCGCCATTCAGCTCCCGCGCCGTGCGGACGCCGGCATTGGCCTTCACCATGAAGCCTTGGCCGTCATAGAAATTCGTGGCCGTGAAGTCGAAGCCGAGCGAGGTGTCGCGCGACAGCGTCCAAGTCGTGTTGCGGGCCAGCATGTCCACTTCGCCGGACTGCAAGGCGGTGAAGCGGTTCTGCGCCGTGGTCGGCACGTAGCGCACGCGGTTGGCGTCGTTCCACAGCGCGATCGCCGTCGCGCGGCAGTAATCGACATCGAAGCCGCGCCAGACCCCCTGGCTGTCCGGCTGGGCGAAGCCGGCCAGCCCGGTGGTTACGCCGCAGATCAGCGTGCCGCGGGCGCGGATCGCGTCGAGCGTGGAAGCCGCGCCGGCCGCGGGCGCGGGGGCCTGGGCCAGGGCTGGCAGGGTCATGGTGGCGGCGAGGGCGATCCCCCCGACAGCGCGGATCATCGCGCGGCGCACGGTGTTCATGGTTGTCTTCATCTCCCAGCCGCCGGGCCGCAGCATGGTGCTGCCCCCCGGCGTCCTTCTGTTCGAAGCCCAATGCTGCGCCAGCGGCGCGGCCGGATCAATGTCATTGTCCAGCGGGGGATTCCGCCCCCTGAACCGCCACCCCCTTCACGACCCGGTCCGGCGATGCCAGAGGCAGTCCAGCCGCCAGGGAGACGCCGCATGCGTATCATCGGTCCCGAGGAACTCCGCCGCGCCCTGCCCTGGCAGGCGCTGGAGGACGCGCTCGCCCGCATCTTCCGCGATGGCTGCGCCGCGCCGCTCCGCCATCGCCACGCCCTGCCCCAGCCCGACGCCCCGGGCGCGGGGCCCGAGGGAATGCTGCTGCTGATGCCCGCCTGGGACCTGCCGGAGACGCCAGGACAGCGGCATAGCGGCGTGAAGATCGTCCATGTCCTGCCCGGCAACGGGGCGCGCGGCCTGCCGGCCGTCCATGCCTCCTACCTGCTGTCGGATGCCGCGACCGGCGCGCCCATCGCGATGCTCGATGGCGGGGAGCTGACGGATCGGCGGACGGCCGCGGCCAGCACGCTCGCCGGCCGCTTCCTGGCGCGCCCCGACAGCCGGCGGCTGCTGGTGCTGGGCTCCGGCAAGGTCGCGACCGCACTGGCCGAGGCCTGGGCCGCGCGATTCCCGATCACGGAGATCGCCATCTGGTCGCGCAACGGCGACAATGCCGCGCGGCTGGCGGCAAAACTCGCTTCCCATGGCCTGCCCGCCCGCGCGGCGGCCACCCCCGATCCGCAAGGCTTCGACATCATCTCCTGCGCCACCCTGTCCGAGACGCCGCTGGTCCGGGGGGCGGAGGTCGGGCCGGGGACGCATATCGACCTGGTCGGCGCCTTCCGCCCGATGATGCGGGAAAGCGATTCGGCGCTCATCGCCCGCGCCACGCTGGTGGTGGACACCCGGGCGGGCGCGCTGGCCGAAGCCGGGGACATCGTGCAGGCCATCGCGGAGGGCGCGATCACCGAGGCGCATGTCGCCGCCGACCTCGCGGAGCTCTGCCGCGGCGCGCATCCCGGCCGCCGCCGGGCCGAGGAGGTGACGGTGTTCAAATCCGTCGGCTGGGCCGGCGAGGACCTGGCCGCCGCCATCCTGGCCGCCGAGCGGACAGAGCCGGACACCGCCGCCCTCACCTCGTCATGACCCGCCTGGACTGATCGATGCCGTCGCCAACGGAACCCGTCGGGAACAACTTCGGCGCCTGGGTCCGAATCTCGCGAACCTCTAACGCAAGCGGATCATCAAGCTTGCCCGGGTGCTGGAGGCGAATGACGCGGCGGAGACGCGGGAGCTGGTGCGTGGCCTGGTCGAGTCGATCAGGCTGATCCCTGAGCCGAGCCAGCTTCGGACCGAGGTCCGGGGTGAAATGGGTCCCATGCTCGGGCTGGCGGAGGGTGCTGGGGGTGCCCGAAACGGCAAACGCCCCGGCGTTGTGGCCGAGGCGTTCTACCCGGTCATGCTGGGTCAGCGGACCGGCTTCCCTCCTCGCACAGAGCTCGCGATGTTGGCCGTGGTCACGACCCTTTGCAGAGCCAGGAGTTCGCCCGCATCGTGCCTTGATAGGTTTGCCGCCATTCTCGGTCGACACGCGCCAACAGGGAGGCCGAGCTTCACCTTGCCTGAGGCCCGACGGGGCAGCTGCCCGCCCGCATGATCACACCGCAGCGAAGCGAATGCCGACGCGGCCGAGCGCGCCGTACCCCACTTCGACCTCGTCGCCTGGCGCCACGTCCATCGGCACGAGGCAGGTACCGGTCGTCACCACCTGCCCGGCGGCCAGCGTCATGCCGTGGCGCGAGAGTTCGTTGGCGAGCCAGGCGAGCGCGATGCGCGGGTCGCCCAGCACGTTCGCACCCACCCCTTCGCGCTCAAGCCGGCCGGTGACGCGCCCGATGACACGATGGGCCGCGAGGTCCATGTCGCGCCAGGTTTCGGGGGCCGCCGGCCCGAGCACGAACTGGTGCGCGCAGGCATTGTCGGCGAGCAGTTGCGCCGCGCCCGCCGTCGCGAAATCCACGAAGCGCGAATCCGGCACCTCGATGGCGGGGTGCAGGGCCGCGACGGCACCGAGCACCTCTTCCACCGTGTACGCCTCGGCCCGCGGCGGCAGGTCGCGCGCCATGCGGAAAGCGAACTCCGCCTCGGCCACGCGCATGCGGTTCGCGCCGAAGGGCAGTGTCGCGCCATCGGCGTGGACCATCTCGACAAGCAGCCGGCCCGCGAGGGGTCCGTCCACGCCGATATGCCGCTGACCGGCCGTGCTGGTCGCGGCGATCTTCCAGCCCCAGAGCGGCTTCGCGCTCAGCTTCTCGAGCTCGGCCTGGATCGCATAACCCTCCGCGCGCGTGGCAGGCCGAAGGGGTTCCGGCAGTGCGTCCAGCACCGTGCCCGACCGCCAGTGACCAACCAGCAGCTCCGAAGCGGCCCATGCCTGTGTGGCATCCATGATGCGGGTTCTCCCTCAGAAGCCTTCCAGCACGATCTTGCCGACGGCACGCCCCGCTTCGATCGCGGCATGGGCGCGGCGCAGGTTCACCGCATTGATGACGCCATAGCTCTGTGATGCCGTCGCTCGCAACGCGCCCGAATCCACCAGGCCGGCGACCGCATCGAGGATCTCGTGCTGGCGGACCATGTCGGCGGTCGCAAACATCGGGCGGGTGAACATCGCCTCCCAGTGGATCGAGACACTCTTGAACTTGACCAGCCGGAGGTCGAGCGGCTCGGGGTCGTCAATCAGGCCGATGCGGCCCTGCGGCGCGACGATCTTCGCCATCTCCGCCCAGCTCGCCGTGTCGGTATGGGTGGAGAAGATCCAGCGAACCGGCGGCAAGCCGGCTATCCCGGCGACCTGTGCCGCAAGCGGACGCGCATGGTCGACGACGTGCTGCGCGCCGAGATCACGCACCCAGGCGGCGCTTTCCGGCCGCGACGCCGTCGCCACCACCACCGCATCCGTCAGCAGCCTTGCGAGCTGGATCGCAACGGAAGGCACGCCGCCCGCACCGCCGATGACGAGCAAGGCGCCGTCCGCGGCGCCGCCACGCGGAATCTCCAGACGGTCGAACAACATCTCCCAGGCTGTGAGCGCAGTGAGCGGCAGGGACGCGGCGGCGGCGTGGCCGACGGTGGCTGGCTTGCGCCCGACGATGCGCTCATCCACCAGCTGCAGCTCGGCATTCGCGCCCTGGCGGTCCAGCACACCGGCGTAGAAGACCGCGTCGCCGGGACGGAACAGCTCCGCCTCCGGCCCGACCGCCTCCACGACGCCCGAGGCGTCGTAGCCGAGCACGACCGGCGTCCCACCCTTGACCGGAAAGGCCATGCGGCTCTTGACGTCGCGCGGGTTGACCGAAACGGCGCGCACGCGAACCAGCAGGTCGCGGCCCAAGGGCGGGCCGGGATCGGGGAGCTCCAGATCCTCGAGCGCGCGCGGATCGGAGATCGGCAAGCCGTGCTGCCAGTAGCCGACGGCCTTCATGGGTGAACCTCCCCTAGACGACGAGCATTCCATGTCTGGACGCCCCGCAACATGGCTGAGGGCGCCGGCCTCGGCGAGTGGGCTGCCCCGTCCGCGCCGCTCAGACCGGCAGCGGCGCGCCCGGGGAACCCGCTTGTGCCGCGCGCAGGATCGCCGCGCTGTCGAGCCCATAGGCGCCATACACCTCCGGGATGCTGCCACTCTGGCCGAGGCGATCCAAACCGAGCGCCCTCACCCAGTGCCCCTCCACCGAGCCAAGCCAGCCGAGGCTCGTCGGATGGGCATCCGCAACCGTCACGAGGCGGCACTCCCGCGGCAGCGCCCGCAGCAGCCGCTCCACCTGGCTGTGCGGCGGTGTGACGCCGCCCATGCGCGCCGTCTCGGCCGCCCGCCAGCCGGAGAACAGCCGGTCGGCCGAGGTGACCGCGAGCCCGCCGACGTCGCGGCGATGCTCGGCGAGCAGCCCCGCGGCGGCTATCGCCTCCGGCGCCACGGCGCCCGCATAGGCGATGGCGACGGAGCAGTTCGGGCCGGGCGGGCGCAGCCAGTAGCCGCCGGCGACGATGTCATCGGCAATTGGCGGCGCGATGTCCCGCCGCGGCTGTTCGATGCTGCGGGTGGACAGGCGTAGATAGACCAAGCCACCCGCATCCCCCTCCCGCTGAACATGCCCGAGCGCCCATCGCAGGATGACGGCGAGCGCGTCGACGAAGGCGGGCTCGAAGGAGGACAGGCCCGGCTGCGCCATGCCGATCAACGGCGTGCCGATCGACTGGTGCGCGCCACCCTCAGGCGCGCGCGCGATGCCGGGCTGTGGTGCCGCCAGCATGAACCGCACATCCTGGCAGCACACGTCGTTCATCGCATCGAGGGCGCGCGCCATAAGCCGCAGCGTGCGGGAAGGAAGCGATCCTCCCCTGGCCGCTGACAAGCAAAGGCCGCACAGCCACCCCCGGCCGCATCCGATCCCGGATTCATGGCCGCAGCTGTGTGCCCGGCGGCGGCACAGACGGAGCCGCGACCTGACTTCAAGGGGTTGATCCGCTGGCCTCAATGACCGGCGGACCTGCGTCCCGAAACGCAGCCTTGAATCGCTCAAGACCCCATTCGGGAAACCCGAGAGGCAACGGAACCCAGACCAGATCGCGATGGGGCGTGGAAAGCTGCGCCGCCCTACCGCACCGCCCTCGCCAGGACAGCGTCGAGCAAGGTCGCCAGATCCTTCGTCTCCAGGATCTCGGCCGGCAGTTCCGCGCCGCGATCCGCGGCCCAGTCCTGGCGCTGGGCCGTGGCGGGGCTCTGCATCGGCTCGAGACCGGCTTCCGCCACGGTCTGCGCCACTTCCCGCACTTCCTCCGCGCGGCGCCGGCCATGCACCAGGGCGCGGCTCATCATGTAGCGCGCCAGGTCGGTCCAGTTCTCATGCGGCAGCGTGTCGCCCAGGCTGGCCAGGACCTGCTTCTCCACGCCGTAGCGGCGCGCGGTCAGCATGCATTCGGTGATGGTCGCCTCCATCCCCTTGATCATGATGCTGCGGCACATCTTCACGGATGACGCGCCGCCCACCTCCTCCGAGAACAGCTGCACCTGCATCCCCAGCGCCGTCGCGACCGGCAGGAAGGCCGCGGCATGGGGGCCGCCGATCAGGGTGGGGGACCGGATGCCCTTCGGCGGCACGCTGGTCATCACCGCCGCTTCCACATAGCGACCGCCCGCCGCCGTTACCGCATCGGACGCCGCGCGCTTCGTGCCGGGGGAGACGGAGTTCACATCCACGACGAAGGGCGCATGCGCGACCCCGCCCGCGACCGACCGCGCCGCCGCCAGCGCGGAGCCGGCCGTGACACAACAGAACACCACATCGGCGCCCGCTGCAGCCTCCGCCGCCGAAGCGGCGCGGGCCACACCCTGCGCCGCCAGGTTGCGCGCGGCGCGGGAGGCGGAATCCGCGAAGACGATGTCGAAGGCCGCAACCACCTGATGCCCTGCCGCGCGCAGGTCGCGCGCCAGAATGCTGCCGACTTCGCCGAAGCCGATGAAGGCGATACGCATGGGTTCCGTCCTGGGTCAGGGGCGAGCCCCGCCGCGGGCTCAGTCGTTCCAGTAGAGCCGCGTCGGGTTGTCCACCAGCACCTTGTGGCGCAGCGCCTCGTCCTCGATCGCCTCGGCCAGCAGGTCCACCAGGTCGCCGTCATTCGGCATGTCGCCCGCGATGTTCGGATGCGGCCAATCGGTGCCCCACAGCAGCCGGTCCGGCGCCTGCGCGGCGAGCGCGCGGATGAAGGGCAGCGCATCGCGGAACGGCGCGCCGGTGGAGCTGATGCGTTCCGCCCCGCAGACCTTCACCCAGGCCAGCGGGTTGTCCATCAGCTGCTGCAACTGGCGGAAGGCCGGCTGTTCCACGCCGTCCTTCGCGCGGACGCGGCCCATATGGTCGATGACGAAGGGAATGCGGATCGCGGAGATCACAGGCGCCAGCTTCACGACATCCTGGGCGTCGAGATGCAGCACGACATGCCAGCCCAGCGGCTCCACCTGCGCCAGCACGCGCTGGAAGAAGGCCATGTCCGGCATGCCGCCCAGATGCTTCACGAAGTTGAAGCGCACGCCACGGATCCCGCCCGCATGCAGCCGCGCGAGCTCCGCATCCGTCACGTCGGGATCGACCACGCAGACGCCGCGCATCGTGCCGCCCGACCGCGCGATGCCATCCAGCGTCACCGCCATGTCGCTGCCATGGCAGGACGCATGCACGATCACGGCGCGCGAGATGCCAAGGATGCGGTGCAGCTTCACCAGCCCCTCATAGGGCGCATCCGGCGGCGTGTAGGCGCGGTCCGCCGCGTAAGGAAAGACGGCGCCCGGCCCGAAGATGTGGCAATGCGTGTCGCAGGCGCCGGGCGGCGGCTTGTAGCGCGGCGTTCGGGTATCCGGGTCCGGTCCCTTGCAGGTGGGGATGGCGCGCGTCTGGTTCATCGTCCTCAGCCCTGGCGCTCGATGCCGGCCTTCTCGATCACCTCGGCCCAGCGCGCGGTGTCGGCGGCCATCAGCTGGCCCATCGCCTCCGCGCTGCCGCCGCGCGGCTCGACGCCCACCTGGGTCAGTGCGGCGCGAAGCTCCTCGGTCGCCAGCGCGTCGTTCACCGCGCGGTTGACGGCGGCGATGCTCTCGGGCGGCGCGCCGGTCCGCGTGACCAGTGCGTTCCAGGACGCGACATCGTAGTCGCGCACGCCCTGTTCCTGCAGGGTCGGCACGTTCGGCAGGTTCTGCGCGCGGGTCGCGGAGGTGACGGCGAGGACGCGGATCGCGCCGGACTGGATCTGGCCGAAGATCGGCCCGGTGATCTCGAAGGCCGCGTCCACATCGCCGCGCAGCATCGCGGTGGCGAGCTGCGGCGTCGCGGGGAAGACCACCGTCTCCGCCCGGATATCGGCGCGGATCTTGAACAGCTCCGCCGACAGGTTCTGCGTGCTGCCGATGCTGATGGAGCCGAGGTTGAGCCGCCCCGGCTGCGCCTTCGCCCGCGCGATCAGGTCCTGCACATCGCGGATCGGCGAATTCGGCGCGACCACAATCGCGATGGGGAAGGCGCCCATGGTGACCACGGGCGCGAAATCCCGCAGCGGGTCGAAGGGCAGGTTGCGGAACAGGCTGCGGCTGATCGCCGTGCCGTTGCTGGCCACCAGCAGCGTGTGGCCATCCGCAGGCGCGGCCATCAATTGCTGGCCCGCGACGATGCCGCCCGCGCCGGGGCGGTTGTCGATCACCACCGGCTGGCCCAGCAGCGGCGCGATGCGCTGGCCGACGGCGCGCACCGTCAGATCCGCGACGCCGCCCGCCGCGAAGGGCACGATGATGCGAAGGGAGCGCGAGATAGCCTGTGCGCGCAGCCCGCGCGGCGCGGCCAGCACGGCGGCGGTGGCAAGAAGCGTCGTGCGGCGCGTCAGACCCGAATCAGCCTGTCGATTGACCATGTCTCTCTCCCTTTCGTTCTGTTCTTTACCCGGACGGCGGCGCTTTCAGCCGATGCCGGCGGGCGTGCCGTTCCAGATGTCATCGAGCGTGAGGGCGCGCGTCGTCAGCCCCTGCGCGGCGCAATGGCGCGCGGCGAGCGTGAGGGCCGGGCCGAGCGCCGCGCGGTCCGAGACCGCCGTGCCCGCGCGCCCCAACAGCCCGAGCAACGCCGCAAGCGCCGGCGCACGGTCGCGCGCCACATCGGCACGCGCGACCAGCAGGTGGTTCACCGGCACGAAGCCATGCG
>JBIIRI010000073.1:0-17449 GCA_044341625.1 Roseomonas sp. | reverse complement strand
CGCCTGACCGTTTGGAACGCCGAAACCAACCGCGAGATCCTGATCACCGAGGATGCCGAGCGCATCGCGGCCGAGCTGCGCGCCATCGGCGTGCGCTTCGAACGCTGGCCGCTCGCCGACATTCCGGCGGATGCCGACGCCGATGCGATCCTCGCCGCCTATCGCCCGCATCTCGATGCCTTCCTGGCGTCGACCGGCGCGGGCACGGCCGATGTCATCAAGCTGACGCCCGACCATCCGATGAAGGACGCGCTGCGCGCGAAATTCCTGTCGGAGCACACGCATACGGAAGACGAGGTGCGCTTCTTCCACGGCGGCACGGGCAATTTCGTGCTGCACATGGACGGCCCCGACGGCCCACGCGTGTTCGACGCGCATTGCGGCCCGGGCGACCTGATCAGCGTGCCGGCCAATTCGAAGCACTGGTTCGACGCCGGCGACAACCCGAACTTCGCCGTGGTCCGCGTCTTCACCGACACCACCGGCTGGACCCCGCACTACACCGGCACGGACATGGCCGAGCGCTTCCCCGCCGCGACCGCGTGACCGCCATCCGCACCATCCTGACGGATATCGAGGGCACGACCAGCGCCATCGCCTTCGTCAAGGACACGCTGTTTCCCTTCGCGCTCGAAGCCCTCGACGGCTTCCTCGACGCCCATGGCGCCGAGCCCGAGGTCGCATCCATCATGGCCGAGGTGCCGGGGTCGGATGCGCGCGCGACGCTGCGCGGCTGGATGGCGGAGGATGTGAAGGCCACCCCGCTCAAGGCGTTGCAGGGCCTGATCTGGCGCGCGGGCTTCGAGGATGGCCGCCTGCGCGGCCATCTCTGGCCCGATGTCGCGCCCTGCCTGCACGCCTGGCATGCGGCGGCCCTCCGCCTCGCGGTCTATTCCTCGGGCTCGGTCGACGCGCAGCGCCTGCTGTTCCGCCATTCCCTGGCCGGCAACCTCGAACCGTTGTTCGGCGGCTTCTTCGACACCCGCATGGGCCATAAGCGGGACGCCGCGTCCTACGCCGCCATCACGGCCGCGCTCGGCGGCGCGGCCGGAGAGGTGCTGTTCCTGTCGGATGTGGCCGAGGAGCTGGACGCCGCGCGCACCGCCGGGCTTCAGACCTGCCAGTTGGTGCGGGCCGGGGACGGCACGCAGCCTGCGGGCCGCCACCCCGAAGCGCCGGATTTCCCCGCTGTCGCTCGCGTCTTCGGCCTGCCGCACCCGGCCGCGTCGGGGTGACAACGCCCCCGCCGGAAGGCTAGATGCCGCCCACCCCCGGGCGGGAGGCTGCGCGATGCTGACATCCTATATGCACGCCGAGGGACGGGTCGCGGTCCGCGAAGGCCTTCTGCCGGTAGCGGAGCTCGCGCAGGCCGTCTGGATCGACCTTCTGAACCCGACGCCGGAAGAAGAGCGCGCCGTGCAGGCCGCGCTCCACCTGGAAGTCCCGACCCGCGAGGAGATGGAGGAGATCGAAAGCTCCTCCCGCCTCTATCGCGAAGATGACGTGCTGTTCCTCACCGCGAATTTCCTGTTCGGCGCGGATGGGCCGGAATACGGATCGACGCCGATCACCTTCGTGCTGGCACCGCAGGCGCTGGTGACGGTGCGCTACCAGACGCCGCGTGCCTTCACCACCTTCGCGCTCCGCTGCCAGAAGACCCCCGCCATGCTCGGCTCACCGGACGGGGTGATGCTGCATCTGTTCGAGCAGATCGTGGACCGCCTCGCCGACATCCTGGAACGCGTCGGCGGCGACATGGACCGCACATCGGGCGCGGCGTTTCGCAGCGCGCGGGCCAAGGTGAAGGCGAATGCGCGCGACGCCGACCTGCGGGAAGCGCTGCTGACCCTCGGCCAGGTGGGAGAGGTGACGACGCGCGCCTCGGAAACCCTGCTCGGCCTGTCGCGCATCCTGACCTTCGTCGGCGCGGAAAAGGCGACGGCGGTGCGGAAGGAAAACCAGGCCCTGATCAAGACCCTGGTGCGCGACGTCCGTTCCCTCGTCGAGCATGCGGGCGTGCTGAACGGCAAGGCGAACTTCCTGCTGGATGCCGTGCTCGGCATCATCAATGTCGAGCAGACGAACATCATCAAGACCTTCACCGTGGCGTCCGTGGCGCTGATGCCGCCCACGCTGATCGCCAGCATCTACGGCATGAACTTCGCGTTCATGCCGGAGCTGGGGCAGGCCTGGGGCTATCCGGCGGCGCTGCTGCTGATGGTGATCTCCGCGCTGCTGCCGATCTTCTACTTCAAGCGGAAGGGCTGGCTCTGATCCCGCGCGCTGGCTGGATCGCCCTGCTGCTGGCCGCGCTGGCGCTCCCCGCCGCCGCGCAACTGCCCGCGCCGACCCCTCTGCCGGCGCAATCCGCCGCCTGCCCGGCGCGCGGAACGCCGGTGGTTCATCTCGACCTGGTGGACCCCGAACCGCGCCTGCTGCCGCCGCTCTCGGCGCGGCAGCTGCGGATCGAGGCCGGCGGCAGCGCCGACGGGCCTTTCCCGCATCATCTCGGCCTGACCATCTCCCATATCGAATGGCGGAGCGAGATCACGGTGCGATCCCGCGGCGCCCAAAGGGAAGGCCAGCGAGAGCTGGTCTGCGCGGTGCCGACGGAACTCCGCATCCGACTGGTGCATGCGACGCATGGGATCCGGCTGGCGCGGGAGGTACCGCCCGGTGGGTGCCTGGCCGCCGAGGTGCTGGCGCATGAACGCCGCCATGCGGAGGTCAACCGCCGCACCCTGCGCGAAGCCGCGACCGAGCTGCGCGCCCTGGCCCGCGCCTGGGCCGCCCGCGCCGAGGCCCGCGCGCCGGATGTGAACGCCGCTGCCATCGCCTTGCAGGAGGAACTCGGCCAGGTGCTGGAACCGGCGCTGGCCCGGCTGCGCGCGGCGCGGGAAGCCGGGCATGCCGCGATCGACACCCCGGAGGAATACCAGCGCCTCAGTCGCGTCTGCCCGGAAGACCAGCGCCGCCTGCGCCAGGCGCTGCGCGGCAGCTGAGCACCCCGGCCGGATTGACCGGCCAGGGCGCGCGGGGTTCTGTCCGGGCAGAGAGTCGACGCAACCACCCGCCCATCACGCCCGGAGTTCTCCATGGCCGCCACGCACCGTATCGCCGCGACGCCCGAAACCGTCCGCTTCGGCGCCTTCGACGCCAGCTTCCCGCCTGTCGCCACCATCGCCAGCGGCGACCTCGTGGTGCTGGAATGCGTCTCTGGCGCCAAGGACGTCATGCCGCCGCCCGAGAGCGGCCTGAAGATCCCGCCCGCCCTGGGCGCGATCCACGCCGCCGACCTGCTGCGGATGGGCCCGCACCTCGTCACCGGCCCCATCGCCGTCCAGGGCGCCGAGCCGGGCGACGTGCTGCGGGTGGATATCGAGAAGATCGAGCTGGGCAATGACTGGGGCTTCTGCGGCTTCCGCCCGCTCGGCGGCACGCTGCCGGAGGATTTCCCCTATCAGCGCATGCTGCACATCCCCGTCGACCGCGCGGCGATGACCTGCAAGGTGCCGGTCGGCCCGGGCGTGACCCTGCCGCTCAGCCCCTTCTTCGGCGTGATGGGCGTGGCCCCGCCGGCCGCCTGGGGCCGGCTTTCGACGAAGGAGCCGCGCGCCCATGGCGGCAACCTCGACAACAAGGAGATCGGCGAAGGTGCCACGCTCTGGCTGCCGGTGCATGTGGCCGGCGCGCTGTTCTCGGCCGGCGACGGGCATGGGGTGCAGGGCGATGGCGAGGTCTGCATCAATGCGCTGGAGATGTGCCTGACCGGCCATTTCCGCCTCAGCCTCGAGAAGGGCGGCGGCGCGGCGGACCCGGCGCTGCGCTACCCGCGCGCGGAGACAGCGACCCACTACATCTCGATGGGCATGCATGAGGATCTGGACCTCGCGATGAAGCAGGCGCTGCGGGAGATGATCGGCTTCATCGTGGCGCGGATGAATGTCAGCGCGGCCGATGCCTACCAGCTCTGCTCGCTCGCGGTGGATTTCCGGGTGACGCAGACCGTGAATGGGGAGAAGGGCGTGCACGGGATGCTGCGGAAGGGCCTGCTGTTCTGAGCGCAGCGTCGCCGGCCGAAGCGGTCGGCGGCATTCCATCCACAGCTTTTCGCGCCCCTGGTGCAAACCAGAACTTGTGTCCTGGCCATCGCGTGCACTACCGTATCTGGTAGGTGGGGTGGCCGGGGGAGCTTGGCATGGACTGGACCGCAGAAGCGATCGATCGCCTGCGTGCCCTTTGGGCGGAGGGCCATTCGACGGCCGAGATCGGGCGTCGCATGGGCATCTCGAAGAATGCCGTGGTGGGCAAGGCGCACCGGCTGAACCTGCCGGCTCGCCCGTCCCCGATCCGCCGCGAGGCACCGGGGGATGCGCCGCGCCAGGCGCCGGCACGGCCAGTCCGGGCCGCCGGCCCCATGCCGCGCAGCACCCTGCCGCAACCCGCCGCCGTGCCCTTGGCGCCTGCGGCCACGGTTACGGCCCCGCAGCCTGCGGTGGTGCGCCACTTCCCGCGCTTCTCCTCGGCCAAGTCCTGCTGCTGGCCGATCGGCGAGCCGGGCCAGCCGGGCTTCCGCTTCTGCACGGCCGCGGCGCTGACGGGGAAGCCCTACTGCACCGAGCACGCCGCCGTCGCCTATGTGAAGGCGCGCGACCGGCGCGAGGACGCCGCCTGATATTGGCCGCCCTGGCCAAGCCGGGCGATCGGTGGCGGGAAGCCTCTTCCCGTCCGGCCCGGCTTCCCTCATCTTCCATCCTTCAAGGATGAGGGATTAGGCCGACCATGCGGATCCTGCTGGCCGAGCCGCGCGGCTTCTGCGCGGGCGTGGTACGCGCCATCGAGATCGTCGAACGTGCGCTCGCGATCCATGGCGCGCCGGTCTATGTGCGCCACGAGATCGTCCATAACCGCCATGTGGTCGAGGATCTGCGCGCCAAGGGCGCCGTCTTCGTCCGCGAGCTGGATGAAGTGCCCGCGGGCGCACTGACGGTCTTCTCCGCCCACGGCGTCGCCCGCGTGGTGGAGACGGATGCGGCCGAACGGGGGCTCGATGTGCTCGACGCCACCTGCCCGCTCGTCACCAAGGTGCATGTGGAGGGCCGCCGCTACATCAAGGACGGCCGCACGGTCATCATGATCGGGCATGACGGCCACCCGGAGGTCGAAGGCACGCTCGGCCAGATCGATGGCGAGGTGTATCTGGTCGCCGATGTGGCCGATGTCGCCGCCCTGCCCATCCCGGTGGATCGCCGGGTCGCCTATGTCACGCAGACCACGCTGTCGGTCGACGACACCAAGGACGTGATCGAAGCGATCAAGGCCCGCTTCGCCGATGTGGTCGGCCCCGGCACGCGCGACATCTGCTACGCCACCCAGAACCGCCAGACCGCAGTGCGCGACCTGGCCTCCGCCTGCGACGTGGTGCTGGTGGTGGGCGCGGCGAACAGCTCCAACTCCAACCGCCTGCGCGAGATCGCCGAGGAATGCGGCGCGCGCGCCTACCTCATCGCTGATGCCGGCGCGCTGACGGCGGCGATGGTCCGGGACGCGAAGGCGGTCGGCGTCACCGCCGGCGCCTCCGCGCCCGAGCGACTGGTGGACGAGGTGGTCGCGACGCTGAAGGCGCTCGGCGCCAGCGAAGTCGCATCCCTGCCCGGCATCGTCGAGGATGTCAGCTTCCGCTTGCCGGCCCGCCTGCAGGCGGCGGAGTAGGCGCCCACCGCGCGTTCCTGCCGCCTGGAGCGGCGCCAGATTTCATGAAACACCATAGTTGGATACGTCCGATGATCACGCGCCGTAGCCTGACCGGCCTTGTCGCCGCCGCGCCCTTCGCGCCGCTTGCCACCCCTGCCCTGGCGCAGGGGGCGTGGGTGCCGGATCGGTCCATCACACTCGTCGTCGCCTTCGCCGCCGGCGGGGGCACCGACCTTGCGGCGCGGACCATCGCGCGCTTCATGGAACGCGACCTCGGCGTGTCCGTCGTCGTGCTGAACCGGCCGGGCGCGGGCGGGGAGATCGGCTTCTCCGAACTGGCCCGCGCGCGGCCCGACGGGCACACGATCGGCTTCATCAACACGCCGCACATCGTGACGCTGCCCATCGAGCGGCGGACGCGCTTCCAGCTTTCGGACTTCACGCTGATCGCCAACATCGTGGACGATCCGGGCGGGATCTGGGTGATGGCGGACAGCCCCTATCGCAGCCTGGCCGACCTGCTGGCCGCCGCGCGCGCGCGGCCTGAGACGATCGGCTACGGCACCACCGGCATCGGCTCCGACGACCACCTGGCGATGCTGGCGCTGGAGCGGAAGGCGAATGTGCGCTTCCTGCATGTGCCCTTCGCCGGCAGCGCGCAGGTCAAGCAGAACCTGATGTCGCGCGCGATCCCGGTGGCGGTGATGAACGTCGCCGAGGGCGTGATCGAGATGCGCCAGAACGTGCTGCGCCCGCTGGCGCAGATGGGGGAGACGCGCTGGCAGCCGCTGGCGGAAGTGCCGACGCTGCGCGAACTCGGCTTCGACGTGATCGAGGGCTCGATGCGCGGCATGGCCGCCCCCGCCGGCATGCCGCCCGCGGTGCTGGAACGCCTCGCGCTGTCCGTGCGCCGCACGGTGGAGGATCCGGAATTCCAGGCCGCCGCGGTGCAGCAAAACCTGCCGCTGCGCTTCCTGGCGCCCGCCGCCTATGACGCCGAACTGCGCGGCCTGCAGGCCCGCTACCAGGCCTTGTGGGCCGCACATCCCTGGCGGGAATAGTAACGCGACCCACGCCTTCCGGCGCGGCGCAACCGCCTGTAGGCTCCCTGGCAACGACACCAAGGAGGAAACCGACATGCTGCGCCGCCGCACGCTGGCCCTGGGGCTGCCCGCCCTGCTTGCCGCCCCACTTGCCCGCCCCGCCCTGGCCCAGGGCGCGGGGGAGTATCCGAACCGCCCGATCCGCATGATCGTCGGCTTCGCCGCCGGCGGGGGCACCGACATCACCGCGCGCACGCTGCACCCGAAGCTGCAGCAGGCGCTCGGCGGCACCATCGTCATCGAGAACCGCCCCGGCGCGGGCGGCAATGTGGCGACCGAACTGGCCGTGCGCGCGGCGCCCGACGGCTACACGCTGCTGATGGGCACCATCGCGGCGCTGGCGATCAACCCGACGCTCTACCGCAACCTGCCCTTCAACCCGCAGACGGACCTGACGCCGATCAGCCAGTCGGGCTCGATCCTGAACGTGTTGGTGGTGCCCGCCGACCGGCCCTGGCGGAGCTTGGCCGACCTGGTCGCCGCGGCGAAGGCGCGGCCGGATATGATCAACTACGGCTCCTCCGGCATCGGCGGCGCCGGGCATCTGGCGGGCGCGCTGCTCGACCAGATGGCGGGCATCAAGACCGTGCATGTGCCCTATCGCGGCGGCGGGCCGATGATGACGGACCTGCTCGGCGGCAAGGTGGACTACGCCTTCGCCACCGCGCCGACCGCCATTCCGCATATCGAGGCCGGCAAGCTTCGCGCGCTCGGCGTGCCGACCGCGACGCGTTCGGTGCTTCTGCCGCAGGTGCCGACGGTGGCGGAGTCGCTGCCGGGCTACGAAGTGGGCAATTGGTACGCGCTGGTAGGGCCGCGCGGCCTGCCGCGCCCCATCGTGGACAAGCTGGCGACCGCGATGCGGAACACGCTGGAGGATGCCGAGGTACGCCGCCACCTCGCGACCCACGGCGTGGAGCCGACGCCCTCGACGCCCGAGGAGCTGGCACGCTTCATCCGCGACGAAACGGCGAAATGGGCACCCATCATCCGCGCCAGCGGCGCAGTGGTGGAGTGAAAAAAACGCGCCGGGGCGGGCCAAACCCGCCCCGGCCGCCTACCCGCCAGCCTGCCACGCCTTCACGCCCGGTAGCGGCCAGAGCAGCATCAGCACGTTCAGCGTCAGATTGTCGCGGATCATCCAGCCGACGAACAACTCCATCGCCAGGACGATCGCGACGCTCACGCCCACCGGCAGGCGCGAAGCCAGCCAGAAGCCGAGCCACATCCACCCGATATCGGCCATGGAATTGATAACGCTGTCGCCGTCATAGCCGAGCGCGATGGTCGCCTCGCGGTAGCGCTGGATGATGGCGGGAGTGTTCTCCGCGATCTCCCACGCCGCCTCGGCCAGCGTGGCGATCGCGGCGCGCGGCCAGAATCCCAGGCGCGGCGCCGCCAGATGCAGCAGCGCGTAGAAGATGAAGCCATGCGCGATATGCGACGGCGTGTACCAATCCGCCAGATGCTGCGATGTCCCGCTGCCGGCGGCGTCGCCATACCACAGCTTCACGGTGCCGCAGGCGCAGATGGGTGAGCGGCCCATCCACAGCAGCACCAGCGCGGCCAGCGCCGCGATGCCGAGGATCAGATAGGGCCAGGCGCCCGCCTGCGCGCCACGGCGGCGTGCGGGCGCCAGCGCCATCAGTTCACGGTCACGCGGGCCTCACGCACCACGCGGCCCCACTTCTCCGTCTCGCTCCGCATGATCCCGGCGAGTTCCGCCGGGGTCGAGACGACGGCATCGGCGCCAGCGGCGGCAAGCCGCTGCTGCACGCCGGGCTCCGCCAGCGCTTCCCGGATCACGGCGTTGAGGCGCGCGATGGCCGGCGCCGGCGTGCCGGCCGGCACCATCACCGCGCCCCAGCTCGTCGCCTCGGCCTGCGGCAGGCCGAGCTCGGCCATGGTCGGCAGATCGGGCAACAGGCGCGACCGGCGCGGGCCGGTGACGGCCAGCGCCCGCACGCGGCCGCCCTGGATCATCGGCAGCGCGGAGGGAAGCTGGTCCAGCATCACCTGCACATTGCCTGCCACCAGATCGTTCAGCGCCGGCGCGCTGCCGCGATAGGGCACGTGCTGCATATCCACCTGCGCGACCAGCTTGAAGAGCTCCGGCACCAGATGCGTGGAGCTGCCATTGCCGCCGGAGCCGAAGGAGAGCTGCCCGGGCCGCGCCTTCAGCAGCGCGATGAACTCCTGCGCCGTCTGCGCAGGCACAGCGGGGTTCACAACCAGCACATGGTCGGTCGCGAAGGCCATGGAAATACCCGCGAGGTCGGTCGCCGGGTTGAAGCCCATATTCGCATAGAGATGCGGGTTGATGGTCAGCGTGCCCGTCGTGCCCATCAGCATCGACAGCCCATCCGGCGCGCTGCGGACGACATTTTCCACGCCCACATTGCCGCCGGCGCCGGTCCGGTTCTCGACCGTCACGGGCTGGCCGAGCTTCTCCTGCATCCGCTCGGCCAGCACGCGGGCCACGACATCGGTCGCGCCGCCGGGCGGGAAGGGCACGACCATGCGAAGCGGCCGGGTGGGCGCCCAGGCGGCGCCTTGCGCGGCGGCGATACGGGGCAGCAGCGGCAAGGCCAGGGCCGCGAGTGCGAGGCTGCGGCGCGAGAAGCTCTTCATGGTCGTTGTCTTCCTCTTCCGTTCATTGTTCAGACAGCGGTCTGATGCCGCCGCTTGATTTCGTTCAGCACCTCATCCGGGTCGCGGGCCCACCAGGATCGCGACAGGATCTCGACCTCCGCGAAGCCGCCGGCATAGCCGGCCCGTTCCACCATCGCACGGATAGCGGGGATGTCGATCACCCCTTCGCCGGGCAGGCCGCGGTCGAAGACGGTGTCGGTGGTGGGCACCTTCCAGTCGCAGACATGAAAGGCCGCAATGCGCGACCCGGCCCGCGCCACCTGCCGCGCCAGATCGGGATCCCACCACACATGATAGACATCGAGCGCGACGCCGCTGCCCGCGCCGAGCTCGTCACACAGATCCAATGCCTGGCCGAGCGTGGACAGCACGGACCGGTCGGCGCAGGTCATCGGGTGCAACGGCTCCAGCGCGATGGTGACGCCGGCCGCACGGGCGTCTTCCATGATCGCGTGCAGCCCGTCGCGCATCATCGCACGCGCGCCCGGCAGATCCTTCGATCCGGGCGGCAGGCCGCCGCAGACCATGACCAGGCAGCGCGCGCCGATCGCATGGGCTTCCGCGATGGCGCGGCGGTTATCCTCGATCGCGGCGGCGCGGCCGGCGGCATCGGCGGCAGGAAACATCCCCCCGCGGCAGAGCCCGGTGACGGTCAGCCCCGCGTCGCGGATGTGCCGTGCCGCGGCCTCGACACCCATGGCCTGCAGCACGTCGCGCCAGGGTGCGATGCCGGGAATGCCGTGGCGCACCGCGCCCTCGATGCACTCCGCGAGGCCCCAGCGTTCCTTGACCGTGACGGTGTTGAGGCTGATCCGCATCACGCGACGCCGTGCAGCGCGAGCAGGCCGCGCATCCGGCTTGCGGCCATGTCCGGATCGCGCAGCAGGCCGGCCTTGTCGGCCAGCCGGAACAGCTCCGCGAAATGGCGGATGCTGCGCGTGCTCTGCTGGCCGCCGACCATGACGAAATGGTCCTGGTGGCCGTTCAGCCAGGCCATGAACACCACGCCCGTCTTGTAGAAGCGCGTGGGCGCCTTGAAGATGTGGCGGCTGAGCGGCACCGTCGGCGCCAGGATGTCGTGGAAGGTCGCGAGGTCGTTGCGTTGCAGCGATGCGAGCGCCCCGCCCACCGCCGGCGCGATCGGATCGAAGATGCCGAGCAGCGCATCGGAATAGCCGTGCTCGTCGCCCGCGATCAGCTCCGCGTAGTTGAAGTCGTCGCCGGTGTACATCCGCACGCCATTTGGTAGGCGCCGACGCATCCGGATCTCCTTCTGGTCATCGAGCAGGGAGATCTTCACGCCATCCACCTTGGCGGCATTGGCGTGGATGACGGCGAGCGCCGTTTCCATCGCTTCCAGATGGTCGTGGTTGCCCCAGTAGCCTTCCAGCGCGGGGTCGAACATCTCACCCAGCCAATGGATGATCACGGGCTGCGCGACGCCCGACAGGATGCGGCCATAGACGCGTTCGTAATCGGCCGGCGACCGCGCCGCCTTCGCCAGCGCCCGCGATGCCATCAGGATGATGCGGCCGCCCATCTTCTCGACGGCTTCGCATTGCTCCTCATAGGCCCGGATCACGTCGTCCACGGTCACATCGGGGCCGGGCGCGAGGTGATCGGTACCCGCGCCGCTGGCCATCACCGCGCCGGGAACGTCCTTCATGGCGTCCAGCGAGCGGCGGATCAGTTCCTGCGCCGCAACCCAGTCGAGGCCCATGCCGCGCTGCGCGGTATCCATCGCCTCCGCGACCCCGAGGCCGAGCGACCACAGATAGCGGCGATAGGCGATGGTGCGGTCCCAGTCGATCTTGGCATCGAGCCAGGGATCCTGGTCCGCCAGCGGGTCGGCCACGACATGCGCCGCGGCGAGCGCGACACGCGGAAAGGGCGGCGTCGCCTTCGGGAAGTCGCGCGGGGCGCCCAGCGTGTAATCGCCATCCGGCAGCCTGATCGTCGGCATGGCGTCAGACCTCCAGCTTCGGCAGGTCGATCCAGCGGCGCTCGGCCCAGGATTGCAGCCCGGCTTCCGCCAGCTGCACGCCCTTCGCACCCGCCAGCAGGTCCCAGGGATAGGTCGCCGTCTCTCCGGCGAGGTAGCGGAAGAACATCTCCCACTGCACGCGGAAGCCGTTCGGATAGGGCTGGGTGTCGGGCACTTCCTGCCAGCCTTCGTAGAAATCGATCGGCTGCGCGATGTCAGGGTTCCACACCGGCTTCGGCGTGTTCACGCGGCTCTGCGTCCAGCATTTCTGCAGGCCCGCGACGGCCGATCCATGCGTGCCATCCACCTGGAAGGTGACGAGGTCGTCGCGGCGCACGCGCGTGACCCAGCTGGAATTGATATGCGCGATCACGCCGCCTTGCAGCTGGAAGGTCGCATAGGCCGCATCGTCGGTGTCGGCGGCATAGGCCCTGCCCTGTTCGTCATAACGGGTCGGGATATGCGTGGCGCCGAGGCAGGAAACGCTTTCGACATTGCCGAACAGGTTGTCCAGCACGTAGCGCCAATGGCAGAGCATATCGAGGATCATGCCGCCGCCCTCGGCCTTCTTGTAGTTCCAGGACGGGCGCTGGGTGGGCTGCAGATCGCCTTCGAAGACCCAGTAGCCGAATTCGCCCTTCACCGAGCAGATGCGGCCGAAGAAGCCGCTGTCGATCACCATCCGCAGCTTGCGAAGCCCGGGCAGGAACAGCTTGTCCTGCACCACGCCCGCCTTGATGCCCGCCTGCTTCGCCAGCCGCGCGACATCCATCGCATCGGCCAGGTTGTCGGCCGTCGGCTTCTCGCAATAGATGTGCTTGCCCGCCGCGATGGCCTTCCGCAGCAGCGCCGCGCGCATCTGCGTCGTCGCCGCGTCGAAGAACACCTCATCCTTCGGATCGGCGAGGCAGGCGTCGAGATCGGTCGAGACGCGCGCGATACCATGCGCCTTGGCCAGCGCTTCCAGCTTGTCGCGATTGCGGCCGACAAGGATCGGGTCGGGCATCACGCGGTCGCCATTGGCCAGCGGCACGCCGCCATCCTTGCGGATGGCCGCGATCGAACGGATCAGATGCTGGTTCATCCCCATCCGGCCCGTGACGCCGTTCATGATGAGGCCGATGCGGCGTTCCGCCATGACGTTCTTCCCTATCTAGTAACCGAACAGTTACCTAGGGACGAGGCAGCGTCAAGTCACGGTCGCAGGTAGCCCAGCACGACCTCCGCGATATGCGCTTCCCGCGCCGCGATCGCGCCTTCGGTGTCGAGCGGCGCGTCGAAGATGGTGGACAGCGTGTGCCGGTTCGCGACGTAGAAATGCCCGAGCGCGATAATGGTGATGTAGAGCTGCATCGGATCCACGCCCGCACGGAAGACGCCCGCCGCTGCGCCGCGCGCCAGCACGCCGCGCAACGCGTCGAGCAGCGGGGAGTACAAGGCGGGCACGTCTTCCGACCGACGCAGATAGGCGGCGCGGTGCAAATTCTCCTGGTTCAGCAGCGCCACGAATTCCGGATGGCGCGCGGTATAGCGCAGGTTAAAGGCCACCAGCCGGACCATGGCCTGCATGGGTGGAAGGCCCTCCACCTCCACCGCGCGCTCCTCGGCGCGCTTGGCGGCATAGGCGCGTTCCAGCACCACCAGCCACAGCTCCTCCTTGGAGCCGAAATGAGCGTAGAGCATGCGCTTGTTGGCGCCCGCGCGGGCCGCAATCTCATCCACCCGCGCGCCGGCCAGGCCGTTCGCGGCGAATTCCACCAGCGCCGCATCCAGGATCCGCTGGCGCGTGGCGGCGGCACGGGCAGATAGCGGAGCCGCGCCCGGCTTCCCCTTCGCGGTGCGGGCCGTGGCCTGCTCCATGTTCCCCTCTCCTCCGCTTCGGGGCAACATGACGCCAGCAACCCGGTTGCGCCAAGATGGGGAGAAGATCGACATGAGCTGGACCGAGAGCCTGCGCTACCCGGACCCCGCGATCCGCGCGCTCGACCCGGCCTTCCGGAGGCTGCACCTGCCGCTGAGCTCGGTGGAGCGGCTCTGGACCGGATCGCGCTGGGGCGAAGGGCCGGTCTGGCTCGGCGAGATGCGCTGCTTGCTGTGGTCCGACATCCCCAACAACCGCGTCCTGCGGTGGGAGGAGGAGACGGGACAGGTCTCGATCTTCCGCAAGCCGTCGAACAACGCGAACGGCCACACCCGCGACCGGCAGGGGCGCATCATCGCCTGCGAACATGGCGGCCGGCGTGTCATCCGCTACGAATATGACGGCGCCATCACCGTCATCGCCGACAGCTACCAGGGCAAGCGGCTGAACAGCCCGAACGACGTGGTGGTGAAATCCGACGGCAGCATCTGGTTCACCGACCCGCCCTTCGGGATCGGCGGCTTCTACGAAGGCGAGAAGCACACGCCCGAACTGCCGCACACCAATGTCTATCGCGTGGATGGCCAGACCGGCGCGATCACGCTGGTGGCCGACGATGTGGACCACCCGAATGGCCTGGCGTTCAGCCCCGATGAGAGCATTCTCTACGTCGTCGAAAGCCGCAGCGAACCGCGGAACATCCTGGCCTATGATGTCGCGGGCGCGACGCTGTCGAAGCGCCACGTCCATATCCGCGGCGAGGCCGGCGAGACGCCGGATGGATTCCGCGTGGATGTGGATGGCAATCTCTGGTGCGGCTGGGGCATGGGCGGGCCGGGGATGGATGGCGTGAAGGTGTTCAACGCCGCCGGCGCGCCGATCGGCTTCATCGACCTGCCGGAACGCTGCGCCAATGTCTGCTTCGGCGGCCGCTACCGGAACCGCCTGTTCATGACGGCGGCGCATTCGCTGTATTCGCTCTACGTCAACACGCAGGGCGTGGCCGGCGGCTGAGATCATCCGGCCGGGATGGGCGGCGCCCGTCCCGGCCGGACCCTACGCGATCACCGCACGTAGCGCCGCGCCGAGGGTCGCCGTATCGCGGTCCGCCAGCGCCAGCGGATTCACCACCAGCACACCCTCTCGCAACCGTCCCTGGTTCACATGGATAGCAGGGCGATGGGCGCGCAGCCGCGCTTCCGCCGCCCGCGCCGCGCTGGCATCGGCCAGGCGCAATAGCAGCAGCGGCACGGCGCCATCGGTGATCTCGGCCTGTGCATCGCCCATCGCGGCGCGCACGGCTTCCAGCTTCGCGCGCAGCCGCGCCTGGCGGGGCGCGTCGCCTTCCGCGACGAAGCGGCGCAACGCGACGATCAGGCCGACGATCTCCTCCTTCCCCGTCTTGCAGGACCGGCCGATGCCGTGATGGGGCAGGTGCGGCGGCGCGTCGTTCACCGCGAAATCCGGCGGCAGGCGGAATTGCGCGTCCGGAAGATCCAGGTCGAGCATCTGCATCAGGGCCGAGGCCACCAGCGCACGACGCCCCGCCAGCATCCCGCTGGATTGCGGCCCACCGATCGCCTTGCCGCCGGAGAAGCAGACGAGGTCCGCGCCGTCCTCGATGAAGCGCTGCAGGTTGGACGCCGGGGGCAGCTGCGCGGCGGCATCCACCAGCACCGGCACGCCGGCCTGCTGCGCGACGCGCACGACATCGGGCAGCGTCGGCTCTGACCAGGGCTGCGCCACCCACAGCACGCCCGCGGTGCGCGGGCCGATGGCAGCGGCGATCTCGGCGGCGGAGGCATCGCGGATGCCGGCGCCGGAGAAGCGGTCGGGAATACCGACCTCCACGATGCGCCCGCCGGCCACGCGGATCGCGCGATCGTACATGTTGCGCTGGCTGCGGGCCATGACGAATTCGTTGCGGGCCGCAGCCTCCGGCAGCGCATCCATCGCCGCGACATCCAGCCGCGCCATGCACGCCGCCGCGCCGAGCAGCAGCGCGGCTGAGGCACCGCTGGTCACGATCCCCGCCTCGGCGCCCGTGGCCGCCGCGATGGCGCGCGCGGCGGCGGCCTGCAACGTGGGCATCTCGACACAGGCCGCAGCTGCCTCCGCCATGGCGGCCGTCACCTCGGGGTGCATCATCCCGCCCGACAGGCGGGTGTTGGTACCGGCGGCGTTGATCACCGTCTCGACGCCAAGCGTGTCGTAGATGTGTGTCATGTCGTCAGCACCCGCTTCACCGCATCCTTCCAGACGGCATAGCGCCGATCCGCCTCCCCACGCGCCATGCGCGGCGTGAAGCGCCTGTCGATCCGCCAATGCGCGACGGAAGGACCTGGCGGCGGCAGCAGCCCGGCCTGCAGGCCGGCCAGATAGGCCGCGCCCAGCGCCGTTGTTTCCCGCACCTCCGGCCGGTCCACCGGCGCGCCGAGCAGGTCGGACAGGAACTGCATCGTCCAGTCGGACGCGGCCATGCCGCCATCCACGCGCAGCACGCGGCCGCCACCCGCCGCGCCCCAATCGGCTTCCATCGCCTCGATCAGGTCGCGGGTCTGGAAAGCGACGGATTCCAGCGCCGCACGCGCGATCTCGGCCGGCCCCGTGCCGCGCGTCAGGCCGAGGATCGCGCCCCGCGCCTCCGCATCCCAATAGGGCGCGCCGAGGCCCACGAAGGCGGGGACGAAAACCACCTCCTGCGCCGGGTCCGCCTGCTGGGCGAGGGTTCCGCTTTCGGCGGCATCGGCGAACAGGCGCAGCCCGTCGCGCAGCCATTGCACCGCCGCGCCAGCCACGAAGATCGCGCCTTCGAGCGCATAGCTGCGCTGGCCGCCCAACTGCCAGGCCAGCGTGGTGAGCAGCCGGTTGCGCGAGACGACCGGCGCATCCCCCGTGTTCAGCAGCGCGAAGCAGCCGGTGCCGTAGGTGGACTTCACCATCCCCGGCGCGAAGCAGGCCTGGCCGAGCATCGCGGCGTGCTGGTCGCCCGCGATTCCGCGGATCGGCACCGCCGCGCCCAGCAAGGCCGGATCGGTGGTGCCGAATTCGGCCGCGCAATCGCGGATGGCGGGCAGCACGGCGCGCGGAATGCCGAACAGCTTCAGCAGCTCGTCATCCCAGTCGCCGCGGCGGATGTCATACAGCATGGTGCGGCAGGCGTTGGTCGCATCCGTCGCATGCACGCGCCCACCGGTCAGCCGCCACAACAGGAAGCTGTCCACCGTGCCGAAAGCCAACTCGCCGCGTTCCGCCGCCGCGCGCGCGCCGGAGATGTTGTCCAGCAGCCAGGCCAGCTTGGTCGCCGAGAAATAGGGATCGCAGA
Organism: Roseomonas sp.; assembly: GCA_044341625.1. Classification (GTDB taxonomy): domain Bacteria; phylum Pseudomonadota; class Alphaproteobacteria; order Acetobacterales; family Acetobacteraceae; genus Falsiroseomonas. Next base: position 830 of record JBIIRI010000073.1, on the reverse strand, counting down.
GCAGCCCGGTGCGCGCCGTGACCATCGCCGCTGCGCCATCCGCGACCAGCCGCGCGCAGTGCGCCGCCGTGCGCCGATCCTGCCAGACGATGGCGCGGTGCAGCGCGCGACCGGTGGCGCGGTCCCACAGCAGCGTCGTCTCGCGCTGGTTGGTGATGCCGATCCCGGCGACGGCAGCGGCTTCCGTCCCGCCTTCGGCCAAGGCGCGCTTCAGGACCGCGAGCGTCGCCTGCCAGATCTCCTCCGGCTCGTGCTCCACCCAGCCCGGAGATGGGTAGTGCTGCTCCAGCGGCACCTGCGCCGTCGCGCGCGGCACCAGCGCCGCATCGTGCAAAATCGCGCGGGTCGAGGTCGTGCCCTGGTCGAGGGCCAACAAGGCATCCTTCATGGACATCTCCTCCCACAGCGTGGACCATGCTGATATCGGCTGCGCGCGGCATGCGCCAGGGCAAGGAGCGGGCGGGATGGAGCTTTACGAACTGGCGGGCGCGGATCCCGCACGGGTGTTCAGCCCCTTCTGCTGGCGCATCCGGATGGCGCTGGCCGCCAAGGGCCTGGAAGCCCGCACCATCCCCTGGCGCTTCACGCAGAAGGACGCGCTGACGGCGCATGGGGCGGAGAAGGTGCCCGTGCTGGTCCATGGCGACACCGCCGTGACCGAGTCCTGGACCATCGCCGAATACCTGGAAGCGCAATTCCCCGACCGGCCGAGCCTGTTCGGCGGCGCGGGGGGCCATGCGCTGGCGCGCTTCGTGAACAACTGGGCGGATGCGGTGGTGATCCCGGGCATCGCGAGGCTGATCGTGGCCGATGTGGCTGCCGTGCTCGAT